>PSRM01000326.1 GCA_003176045.1 Verrucomicrobiota bacterium
GCCATCGCGGACCGTATGTAAAGCAACGGGCATCCCGGCGCTTTGGACCGCTTCAGTTAAGAAAAACCGATCCGCCCGGTCGTCCTCGGCGGCTAACACAATCAGCACCTGTCTCGAAGGATTATAACTCTCCTTACCAACCATCAATCCTTCAACCTAACACCACTTCGAGTTGGGGCAAGCAACGCCTATGATGGGGTTCCAATAATATCTTCGGCGCACGTGGCAGCCTGTTCAATAACCGCGGGTTCGGCAGCGAACCCTCACCTGTTTCAGTGGTGTTCTATTACTTGTTCTGGGGATATTAGGCGTTCAATCGATGTGCCAAAATACCGGTGGTATTATGCGGGCTAAAGCCTTCCCGATTTGTCGGTGCGGTAACCTTGTGCGCTGGAGGCCGACGAGGACATTATAGACACTACTCACCTGGAACTATAGGACGCTGATGAAGGCTCGAATTTGTCGGGGCTTTTGTAGGAGACGACGTAAGGAGTCGTCTCTGATGGTTTCGGCCGCAAATCGCAGGATTTCAGAGCCTCCTCACGTCGGCTCCTACATTCATGGGTTGCGTTGCAGGATTTGTCAGGCGCTTTGGATGTGCGTGCTCATCCCCGGAATCTCGATCGCGATTATGGCATGTTGCGACGCTCAAAATGCGGCCACCAGCAATTCCCAGCCTCATTTCGCAGGTCAGGCTCCCGGCGAAAAGCAGGCGATACTCCGCCAGATTAAAGGCACAGTCGGCGCGATTGACTCGAAAAGAAAAACGCTGACGATCAAGTCGGGCGAGCGAGAGCGGACGTTCAAAGTAACTTCCAAATCCAAATTCACACGAAACGGGGCGCCCGCGTCCATGAAAGACGTCGTCGCGGGGCAGCCGGTGGAAGTAATTGTGAAGAGCGTGTATGGCCAGCCCGATGAACTTGCCGAAGTGAACATGAAATCCAAATGAGCCCTAACTATTCAATCTATACACAACGTCATAAGTCCCGCCGCGTGAGGGCACGCGGCCTACAAGTCCTTGTAGGCCGGGTCCCCCGACCCGGCGCTATCAATCATGGTGCTCTGTATAACAGGAGATAACGGAAAAACAGAGGCCAAATGCCAAACCAAACCTCGTCTTCCAGCAAAAGATCTCTGTTCGCGCGGTTTCCTCCTGTTCCTTTCTTGATCACATTGGCGATAACACTGAGGTGCGCCGTGCCGGCTGCGGCGCAGGTCACGATTTCAGTGAATGTAGATGGCCAGAAAGCCTTGAACGGAGTTGCGCCACCTGATCCGAATGCTGCCGTCGGCCCCAATTACATTCTGGAATACGTCAACACCAGCCAGAATTTTAACATCTACGATAAGAGCGGGAATTTCATCTCCAGCATGAACGATGGCGCCTTCTTTGGCAATGCCACGGGCGGCGACGGGCACGTGATTTATAATGAAATCACCGGACGCTTTGCCGCTGAGGAGCTTTCGACCAACGGAGTTGTTTTCGCGGTTTCGGACACATCCGATCCCCGTGGGACCTGGCATACTATATACATTGGCGTGCCGGGGATCTGGGATGGATACGGCGGGAACGGGATCGGGTATAACGCTGACGCGTATGTGGTCCACGTCAACGGCTTCAATAACCAGTTCGCGGTGATTGCGGCCAGCAACAATGTAAGTCTCGCCTACACACTCTATAGCGCGCCTTCCAATGTGCGCATTGGCCGCCCCGTGCCGATGCCCGGGTCGATGTCCGGCGGGCCGTTTTATTTTGTGGAGGGCAACAGCGACGGCGCCAACGGCACTGGTGGAACCTTCGGGGTCATCGAAGTAGTAGCGGTGTCGAACATCCTGATTTTTCCGACCTATACCGATTACCAGGTCCCGCTCACTGGCCCTATAGCATCGGCGTCGGTGATCAACACTTCATGGCGCAACAATCAATTGGCGGCCGTCGGCGCGATTAACAGTCCGGCGATCGTGAGGTGGTATCTGCTGGATACCAGCAGCGGCGTGTCTTCCCTGGACGGCGGAACGATCACACCACCGGACGGCGGGTCGGCGAATGACCCGGCGATTGCCATTGCTCCCAACGGAAGTCTCGGGGTGGGGTACGTTTCAGTGGCCTCCGCCATGAGTTCCGCTACAGCCATCTATGTCACCGGACGAGCGGCCACCGATTCCGCCGGCACGATGCGGCCGTCGTTGCGAATGATCGTGGATGCCGTGTCCAATGGACGTTATGGAGATTACAGCTCCTGTGTGGTGGACGTGAATTCTTCCGGGGCGCCCCAGAACACGTTTTGGGCCTGCAATGAATACTTGAACACCGCTAATCAGTTTGACTGGCGAACCCGCATCGCAAACTTTTCAGTTCCGTTGGGCACGTTTGCTGCACCGCCCACGGGTCTGACAGCCAGCGGTGGAAACGGGTCCACGAGTTTAAGCTGGATCGCATCCAGTGGCGCGACCAGTTACAAAGTCAAACGCGCCACCGCGGACGGCGGGCCCTACACAACCGTGGGCAGCCCGACCGGGAGCAGCTTTTTCAACAGCGGCCTCGCCAATGGAGTCATCTATTACTATGTCGTATCGGCGGTGAACGGCAGCGGGGAGAGCGCGAACTCCAGCCAGATCAGCGTCACGCCGCAAAGCTCGACACAGACCGTGTATGGGTTTGAGCAACCCAGCATTGGCTCGGGCAATTATCAATACAATCCCGCGGCGTTGGTTTGGACTTACAGCGGGTCGTCTGGCAACGGTTCGGGCATCGTCGGCAATGGCAGCGGTTTTAGCAATCCGAACGCGCCCGAGGGCGTGCAAGCAGCCTTTCTCCAGGGGAATGCGACCATCTCGCAGCTCCTGGCCGGTTTTACGGTAGGGACAAATTAGACCATCACCTATCTCGCGGCGCAGCGCTCGTCTGTGAATGTGGGTGGAGAGACGTGGAACGTGACGATTGATGGCGCGGTGATTAAGACCAACAATATCCCGGGGGCAACCAGTTATACGACCTACACCGCCAGTTTTAGCGCGTCCGCCACGACGCATACGCTGGCGTTTGTGGGAACAGATTTGCTGGGCGGAGACAACACGGTCTTCATTGACAGCGTCAGGATCAGTCCGGCCCTGCATCCTGTTGCACCCGTAGTGGCGCTGATTGCGCCGACGAACAGCGCCACCATTCTCACGCCGCCCGCGATCAGTTTGTCGGCGAGCGTTCTAACCAACGGCAACCTCATCACCGGCGTGCAGTTTTATTCCAGCCCCAACACTCTGATCGGGCAGGTGACTAATCCGCCTTACACTTATGGCTGGACAAACCCGGCGACGGGGAACTACAGCCTATTTTCCACAGTCACATACAATGGGGGTAGCGTGGCCACATCTCCTATGGCCGCTATTTCTGTTATCAACACCAATGTCAATTTCAGTTTTGAAATCCCGAGCATCGGCGGCGGCAACTATCAATACAATCCATCCGGAGGTTCCTGGACTTTCAGCGGCGCGGCTGGAAATGGTTCCGGCCTGGTGGCCAATGGCAGCGGATTCAGCAATCCGAATGCTGCACAGGGCGTTCAAGCTGCATTTGTTCAAGGTTACGGCACGGTCTCGCAGATGCTCTACGGTTTCACGCCGGGAACCACCTACACCATCCTCGTTTCTGCCGCTCAGCGCACCGGCGCCAACCAGCACGGAGGCGAGTCATGGAATGTGATGATTGATAATTCCATCATTGCGACCAACGCTGCGGGCTTGCCGACTTATACGACCTCCACCGCCAGTTTTACCGCCTCGGCCTTCACGCACACGCTTTCGTTTGTGGGGACAGATTTGCTGGGCGGCGACAACACCGTGTTTCTCGACAACGTGCGAATCAGCCCACCGATATCGCAGGTTCCGCCGACCCTGGTTCTGACCAGTCCGACGAACAACGCGATTCTCAGCGCGGCGAACCCGGTCAATTTGGCCGCCTCAGTTGTGACCAACGGGAATAACATTGTGGGCGTTCAATTCTACAGCGACGTCACCAATCTGATCACCCAGGTGACTGCTCCCTATACCTATGCCTGGAGCAACACCAACGCCGGCGCGTCCACCGTCCTCGCGCGGCTGATATTCAACGGCAGCAACACGGTGAATTCTGCCTCGGTTAACATTACCGTCACGAATCCGCCACCAGTCACGCAAGGCATCGGACTGGCCGCTGACGGCCAGACGGTGAGCATTTCAGGCGTCGGGCTGGCGAGCCGGCCTTATTACCTGAATGCAGCATCCTGGCTCACGCCGCCCGTAGTGTGGACTCAGATTCAGACGAATATAGCGGACGCCTCCGGCAACATTCTTTTCACGAACATACCGGCCACCAACGCGCAACAATTCTTCCGGATCTCAGCGCCATAGGAATGGCCTTAGGAAATCTCACGCCAAAGGCGAAATGCTTTTCAACATACGCGCGCAACTTCAATGCCGAGGAGCTTGCCGAGCTTGTCAACTTTGTCGGCAATATGGCCGACGCCAACCGCGCAATGGTGAGCCGGGCCGTGAGCGTTCCAATCGTTCACAAATTTGCGCGCGCCAATGCTGAAACGATAGCGGCTGTTGGTGTTGCCGATCTCCAGGATCGAGCCGGCAACCGATTCACCTTCCGCCACGAGCAGTTTCAATTTGCCATCTCTAGTTTCGACCACGGACAGGCACGTCACCGGGCCATGCCTCACGCACATTTCCACCGAGAGCCCCCATCCTACTTTGCCGTGATAGACCTTGAGCGGACGGACCTTGGTTTTGCCTTCCGCGATTTTGATGTGGCCCGGCCCATCGTGGCCCATCAAAACCACGTCGTCTATGAAATCCATCGCGTAGTACTCGGTAAAGGAGCCGCCGACGCCAAAGGTATCCATGATTTTCATCGCCTGCGCATTTTTCACTTCGTATTCCCCGGCGACAGGAATGCCGCGGGCCGTCAAGAGCGAGTTGCCCAGAATGATGGAACTCATAGTGTCCTGGTTCTCCTCGTTGCTGGCGCCATTATAAAAATAGGCAAGCGAACCCAGATCATGTTCGGCGACGAGCCGGTCGAGGGCAACGGAAGTTTTCGCCGCGCGCTCGAGTTCCCCCTGCGAACAGTCGCTTTGGACATCGAACACTTCTCTGAAATGCGCGACACGCTCCTCGATTTGCCGCGCGTTCACCGAGCGGCGCAACGCAGCGAGTTCGTCCACTTCCAGAATTTCCATGTGGCCGCCGAAGGTCGCGCATTGCAGCGTGGCGTCAGAATAGATATCCAACATTCCGCCGTAGTAATGCCCCATCAAGCCGAGGCGATTGTGGAACATCGTGTGTGCCACTCGCGCGGCTTCAATCCACGCGTCCACTTCGTTCCAGCAGACCGGATCATCATTCAACATTCCGGTGACCTGATGAAAATCAATGCCCGCCCGATTAAAAACGTTGGCTACCTCCGGCACGGGACATCCCGCGCAATACGCCAGCCATTCGCTCGTCATCGCCGTACGGTCGGACATCCGGTTAAAACTGGCGTAATCAATTGCGGGCGCCGGCGCGAGATTCAAAATGATGACGGGCACTTTTGCGCGTTTCACCACGGGCAGCACCGTCGCGGAAAGGGCGTAGGTTGTCACATGGAGAAAAATGAGGTCCACGTCCGCCTCGCGGAATTTGTGGCCCGCGTCGAGCGCCTTGCTAGGGTTGTCAATCAGGCCAAGGTTCACTACTTCGACCCCGGGGCGAGCCAGTTTCTGCTCGACGACGCGAACGTAGCTTTCGAGCCGCGGCTTTAGCCCCGTGAATTGCGGCCAGTACGTTTCCAAGCCGATGCCAAAAAGACCTACGCGGCAAGTTCTCATGTTCGCGGGTTAGTCATATTAACCGGGGCTGGCCTTCGCGTGGGCTTTAGTTCGTGCGGTGAAGCGGACTAAAGTCCGCGCTCCTTCGGCCACGTTTCGTCAACCGTTCACGCCAGTCGCTGGGAGAATCGCCGATCCGGTTCTTGAATTGTTTGGACAAATGAGAGGCCGACTCGAAGCCAAGGATTTCAGCGATTTCCTTGACGGATTTGGTCGTGTTGAGCAGCAAATCCTGGGCTTTTTCAATGCGAGTGTTCAGATAGTGCTCTCTGGGACTGATACCAACACGAGCCACAAAACTGTGGCGCAGGTTCGAATAGCCCACGCCCAGCTCGGCGGCCAGCGCCTTGAGATCCAGCGGTTCATGGCAACGCAAAGAAATCAGCATGAGCGCGCGCTGCACCACGTCGTCAATGGCTTTGGTGAAGCCGCGTTCGCCCCGCTGCAGACGCCCCAACAGGGCAAGTAGCTGAAGCCCCAGGGTGGAGAGCAGATCCTGATTAGCCATGGCATCAATTTGCGCCAGCGAGTGACAATGCTCAAAGCAATCGCTAAAATCGCGGACCAGGTTCGGCTTAAGGAGGCTGCGTTTGGGATGAATGAGACCGGACCTGGCCGCTTCATCGAATACCGAGCCTGAGCACTCGAGCCAGTGCTCGATCCAGCCAGTTTCAGGTTTTGGGCGGTAACGATGCCAAACTCCCGGGAATAGCAACAAAATCGTTCCGGGTTCGACCATCTGAGTCCCATGCAAGGCCGCACATTCAAACACGCCGGCGCCGGCGGAGATGAGAATAACTTGATAACTTTGCAACACACGTCCCTGGTTCCAATTGAAATAGTGATCCACCGGATGCTGATGCCGGGGATAAGGGGTGTTGGGCTGATAGTGAGTGAACCCCGCCGAAGTTGCCACGCAACCCCAAATTGGATTAGTCGGCTGCCTGGGCAAATAAACGAAATAGTCTTTCACAGCCGCATGGGATGCACCTAGCCCGGATATTTCATACCCGTTGTAGGGGACGACGTAAGGAGTCCATCTTTGGCCGGGCTCCCCGCGAAGGGACTCCTTACGTCGTCCCCTACAAGTTGTCTCCGTTTCGTGCGCGGCATGAAATATCCGGGCTAGTAGCCCACAACGCGGTAGAATTTTTCCACGTAGTTGGAGATGGAATTGGTAAAAGCAGCCGTGGACTGCGCAGCAACAAAACTGGTCTCGTTGGTCCAGGGGCCAGAGGCCAAATTGGTGGAGCTTTGGAGCGTATAGTTGCGGCCGGCCACCAGACTGCCGATGCTCATGACAAAACTGTCCGGCGGCAGGAAGTTCGCGTTCAATGCCGCCGAGGTGGCTGGCGCGATGCTCGGCATACCGAACACAGTGATTGCCGCATAACCGCAATAGCCGTTTTCCGAGGGAGGGCTGGTAAAGTCGAACCTCACATTCGCCGCGTTCGTGGCCAACACTCCACCCGAAGCAGCCAGCGTCACGCGCGTGGCGGACTGAATGTTATTGGCAATTGCAGGGTTGTAATTAACAGCCCCCAACCAGATGAAAGTACTGGGCGCCGTCACGGTCGAATAATAAACGGTGTAAGCCTGTTGATCCCGGCCATTGTTCGCCCACCCTCCATAGACGGTGATGTTCGTAAGATTAAAACCATTGGTTGAACCAGTGAGCGCATAAGTGATCGAGGAGCCCGCACTGCTCCCGTCGGGACCAGTTCCGTTGCCGCAAGTAACGTAGTTCGTGCTGCTGGTGACGCCGTATGGGCCGGTGATGAGCGCCAATCCCAAGCTGTTGCTTGCGGTCAGAGAGTTGACGTTTCGGCCAGAGATCTCTTCACTGAAATTGCCAGAAACCATGCTCGGGAGCTTGCCGGCAATCAGGCTGCCATTGGTCAGGACGGTCCAACTGGGATAAAACGTGCCACTTCCACTGCCGGTCTGACTGGTCGAAATGATGACCAGGACCTGCTGCACCGAGACCGAGTAGGGTGAAGAAAAAATATAACTGCCAGAACCGACGGTAAAGATGGCAATGCCGTTTGAAGCCCCGACATAAGTGACGCCAGGCGAACTGGCCGCGGGCGCGCCGCTTTCAGTAATGGCGGTTGCATTAGTGGTGGGCACGTGGACTTCGGCCGTCGTATTGGCCGGAATGGTTACGTTCAAAGTCAGAGCCTTGTTGGTAAGGCCCCAGGACGATCCGATGCGGCCTTGAATGGAATCGTAATAACCTCCGGCCCAAGTCAGATCACCGCCGACTTGCGGTGCAATCAGGATTTTCTCGAACCCCGGCTGAAGCACGTCAATTCCCAAAATTCCACGATAGAACCATTCCGCGCATGTGCCGAAATTGGCGTGATTAAGCGAGTTCATTCCGTCCTGACTGGTGTTCACGGTGCCGTCGGCGTTGACGCTGTTCCATAATTCAAAAATGGTGGTGGCGCCGAGGCCAATTTCGTAACCCCAGGAAGGGTAATCCGTTTTAGCGAGCATTTGGTAGGCGAGATCGCTTCTGCCGATACTGGTTAACGCCGGAAGCAGCAGATAGGTCGTCACCATGCCGCTGGAAGGATGGCCATTCTGGGCGCTGATTGCGGCGGCCATTTTGTTTGCGGCCAGGGACCTTTGGGCCGTTGTAAGGAGATTAAAACCCAGGGCCAGCGCGTACCCGCCTTCCGAACCCGAACCTACGGTGCCATCTGCCGCGACAAATCTGCTCTGAAAGGCGGAAGATATATTGGTGAAAAGCAGCCCATAGGTCGCGGCGTCTGAAGTCTTGCCGAGCGCCAGCGCCATCTCTGCCATCATCGCGGCGCATCGCCCATAAAAAGCGGTCGAAATAAGATTGAGAGGGGTGGACCCATCCACGGCCACCCAGTCGCCGTAACCGCTGTTTGGGCCGATGAAGTTGGTCGAGAGCGTCGAGTAATAGGCAAGATGATCGGCCATATTCGTATAGAAGCGTTGGGCGGGCCGAAGATCGCCATACGTTTGATAAATCCAGTATGGAACAAAAACGACACTATCTTGCCATCCGGCGCTGAATCCAAAGTCACCCACCAAAGGCGCCTGCTGCCCGAAATCGGAAGTAGTAGCCCTGGCTCTGCTATCCACGATGTCCTGGCACCACTTATTAAAAAAACTCTGGGCCTGCTCGCTGAACATCCCCGTGCGCATGACTTCCGTGCCATCGCACCAGCCCGCCCGCTCGTCGCGCTGTGGACAGTCGGTGGGCACGCCGAAATAATTATCACGCACCGACCAAACCATGTTCGAGTAGATGTGGTTGATCAAGTCGTTAGAGCATTGGAAAGAACCGGCTCCTGCCAGGCCGGAATGAACCACAACGGCCGCGCACGTCGTTGGGGTTGGCGCTTGTGCCAGGCCTTGAACCTCCACATATTGAAATCCGTGGTAGGTGAAACGAGGTTCCCACGTCTCCACTCCTCCCTTACATATATAAGTATCCATCGCCCGCGCCGAACGCAAGTTGTCCCGGAAAACCGTCCCATCCGGATTTAGCCATTCGCCAAAGCGCATGACAATTCGTCTTCCCGCCTGCTGGTTGGTAACTTGCAGGCGTACCCAGCCGGAGATGTTCTGGCCAAAGTTCATTACATACAGGCCGGGCTGTGGCTGAGTGATCGCTACTGCAACAAGACTCTGGTTGGTCAGTACAGCCTCTGCGGGAGATGCTTGAAGCGCGGGCGAGATTTCCGCGCCCGTGGTCACGGTGGTCCATGATCCATTATTGAAACCCGGGTTGTCCCAACCTGGCACTTCAAGCCGGGCATCGTAGGTTTCTCCGGCCTGAATATCGCTTTCTCGGATCGGTCCGAAACCCGATTGCCAGGACGAGTCACTGGCGATGACTTGCGTGGTGGCATTGGTGTAAAAAAGATGAAGCTGCGCGCGTAGCCGCGTCCTGGTTCCATAAAAGTTCTGGCCGTCGAAAGCACAATTTCCGCGATACCAGCCATCACCTAAAATGGCCCCCATGGTATTTGACCCTTGCTTTAGCATCGAAGTCACATCATACGCCTGATAATAGAGGCGCAGCTTGTAATCGGTCCAATCCGGAACGAAATAATCGTTCCCCACTTTTGCTCCATTTAAGTGTGGCTCAACCAGACCCTGGCCAGTAACATAAAAAATCGCCCGGGCCGGTAATTGGGACAGACTAAAATCCTTCCTGACCTGCGTCGCTGCCAGATAATTTTTCATGAAGCTGTTCCAGGGCGCCATGCCGTAGCTTCCAAGCACAAGAGCGTTAGACCAGCCTGAAGCAGTGAAGTTGGTTTGGTTCCAATTACTGAAAAACTGGTTGGCGCAAATCCACGTCCCGTCGGTATGAACGCTGTTGGTTTGACCGGTGTTATAGGTCAAATCGAAGGCGCCAATTAATCCGGCGGGGTTGGGACTCGTGCCCCCGTTCACCGCAGCCACGGCCAGTACGTTGGTGCCATTGACCAAAAGTGAGGAGATGTCTGCCTGGCTACATTCTTTCCAGTTATCGCCGGACAGGCCGATTTGTCCATTTACATACAGAGTGAAGGAGTTGTCTGCCGTCATCGTGGCGATTGCCTGGTTGATGCTCACACCCGCCGGCACGGTGATCACCTTGCGAAACCAGCGGGTAGCAACCGGCGCGCTGGAAGCTGGGTTGCCCTCCGGAAACCAAATCCAACTGGCCTGCGTGAACGTTGACCCGGTTTGCCAGGCCGGCGCGTCGTCCCGGCCGATCCATTGCGCGGTCCAGTCGCTTTGATTCAATAGTCCCATCGACCACGAAGCCGGAGAACTCCAACCCGAAGCCTGGCCATTCTTGTCCCAGACCTGCACGTGCCAATAGCAGACCTTATGCGACGTCAGTCCTACACCCCCGTAGGCAATCTGTGAAGTCTGGTTAGACATGACCTGGCCGGTATCCCACAAGTCGCCCAGGTTGCCGGCCAGTAATTGAAGCGAACTGGCTACTTGAATCTGGTAAGCGCTCTGAAATTGTCCGCGTTCACCTGCGATAGTCGTTTGCACCTGCCAGCTCAATCTTGGACTGGTCTCGCTCAGGCCGACCGGGTTGGGTTTGGATTCGCACTGCAGTTGCACTGGAAGAATTCCGGCGAAGACGGGGCCCGACCACGGCAATGCGCAACCACACCACACAATGGTTCGGACAACCTTGGGGAACTTCATAAACGCCTATTCACCACGGGCCGGCGGTAATATCCATCGGGTGGAAGTAAAGATTCCAACTTTGTCCCCTGGCTCCGAGGTTGATCGTGGCTGTCAGGTTGCCCAGATTGAATTTCCGCCAGGCTAGATGGCCGTCTTCATAAAGAAAATTGCCGCCAGTGGGAACAGCCCCTGCTGCTCGATGAGTCGAGAGAAGCGTGCCACTGCCTGGGGCAGCCCAACTCGATCCGTATTGCTGTAACCGGTCCGACATGATCGGCGCAAGGCGGTAAGCACCGCCTGGTTTTTTGCGGTAGCACCATTCCCCAAGCCCCATGCTGTTGTAATCCATGTCCACGCTCACGTCTGCGCACACACCGGATTTTGGCCGTCCAGGAAGATAAAAATATCCAATCAAATTACCCATGTAGCCGGGTTGCTGCTCAGCATACCGATGCCACTGGTCATCCGGACAATAGATGACATCGTTTCCTGCCCGCGGCTTGCCGACACTGCCTGGATAGTTCTTATACAGGTAACTGGGATAAAAGCCCGAATTGAACGAGTAGGGCATCCAACTGAAATCATGCGCCCCGTCAGTAGTCACGGTCAGGTCAGGAAAGCTGTTTTGATTATCACTGGCATACATTTCGAGGGCAGCTCCCCACTGTCTGAGGTTGCCTGCACATTGAGTGCGGATGGATGTTGCTTTGGCCTTGGATAACGCCGGCAATAACATGGCTGCCAGGATGGCGATGATGGCAATCACCACCAGAAGCTCAATAAGCGTGAAGGCTCGGTGATCCTGGCCACACGCTCGACTTGGGATGTATGTTCTCACTTAATCCCAGGCGCATGAACCTGTGGCAGCTTCCAGCCAGGACGTAAACGGACCTTGGCATTGATACCCAATCGCGGTTGAGACCAAACGGATTGCTCACGATTCGCGCCGGTGATAAACCATCTTCGACCCTGTGGCCTATGGAGCGTTTGGATCATTCAGTTTTAATTTATAGTAGGAGGCGTTGCCGCCGGCGTTAAACGTCGCCTGGTTCTTCAGACCGACTACCGCGAATGACAGCGGCGTCGCAGGGACCCAGGGGCCAATGAGACTGCTGCTTTGCAGCAGCTTGAACAAACTGGAAACGGAAACCGGCCACGATACCACCACCTGACCTGAGGCGCCTTGCGCGATGGAAATAATGGGGGGCGTAGTATAGGAATATAGAAAATTTGACACTGTCTGAGTGGAAGCAACGCCACCATCGCTTCCCGTCAAGCCGATGTAAGCGCTGCCGTTGCCGACGGTGGCCGGCAGATTTATCGAAAAGCTGCTGCTGTTGGTTGCCGGCACCGATGGATCTATCAGCAGCACCTTCATCACACCCTGCACATAGTAAAGCTGGACGTATATGTTGTCGCCACTGTCGATATTGACTGGCGCGGTGCTAAGATAGCCGCTGTTGCTGAAGTCGCCAATGTTACCATTGGTTTGGACTAAAATCCCGATCCCTCCATGGATGGCATTTGTATAGATGTTCATTTCAAAAGCGGCGCTGGGCGCAATGCCGCCATAGCCCAAGCCTCCGCCGCTGGAGCCGAGCGCGGAGGTGCCTGCTGGAGCGTTCTGCAGGCAGAAGGTAACGCCATCGGCTCCACCATTCGCCTGGTAGTAGAAGGAAGCAATGAAGCCGCCGACATACTGGCCCGCGCTGAAAAACGCATTGCCGGACTCACCGGTGTTGCCGTCGGTGAGCATCAGCGCGTTACCGTTGATAGTGGGAGCGAAGATCCCGTTGTCGTTTATGACCCAGCCCGAGTTAGTCAAAGTGACCAGCGGCGGAACGGTGGTGTCGCCAATCAAAACAGCCGTCGAACTGACGATCGCACTCACAGTATTGCTGACCTGGACATGATACGAGTTCGTGCCGGCCAGCGCATTGAACGAGTAGATCGAGTTCGTCGCACCAGCAATAGGACCGTTTTGATTTGCCCATTGGTAGTGTAATGGAGTACTGCCGGACACTGAAACTGAGAAGCTCATCGGGGCGCCCACAGGAACATCCGACAGCAGAGGGGTAACGTCGCTCGTGAACGCCGGTCCGATGGGCGGAGGAGGCGCAATGCCTTTTTCCAGGAGGACGGCATTGTACTGCGATGCGGCACCCAGCACATTTAGAATGGTTAATGGCTGGGTGGTTGCCTGTGCCGTGAAAGTGCCCATAATGAAGCCGCCAACATGTGGCGCGCCGTTGGCGAAAGCATATTGCTGCCCAGGGCTCACGGTCACGCCGTCCGTTACGTGGAAGACGCTTCCCCCGGCAGCATTGCCGCGGGTATCATCCAGCAACACCAGCACGGTATAGGCCTGGCCGATCGTCAGATTGTTCAAAGTCCCCGAGTTGGCGGGGCCACCGTAAAGACCATCCGTCAGCATCGTATCCAGAGCTGGATCGCCGGTGGTGGCGCCACCAGTCATGTAGCTATTATAGCTTGAGGGATTGTTGGCTACGGTCATATTTCCAGAAGAAACATTGTCGTCAAAGGTATAACCGTTGGCCGTCGTTTGAAGTCCGGCCCCTCCGAAATCAACACCGTAAACTTCGTTTGCCACGGTGCCCGCATAGGTAAGAACCGAATTGTTATTGAAAACGCCGTTGTATGTGCCCGCTGCGTACCAGGTGATCACGGGGGAAACCGTGAGCGGGGCGGGCGAGCTGAATGCCACATCGGAAATGTTTGCCGCATTGACCGCCTTGAGCCTGTATGAACCGGAGTTGCTCACGGTCACATTAGTGAGGGTCAGCGTCGAGCTTACTACTCCGTTATTGGTAACATTAACGACTCCCGTATTAATGTTGTTGGTCACCCCATTGGCCAGAACCTGCCATTGAACCGTGATCGGCGGAGTATTACTGAAGGCTGCAGTAAAAACCACATTGGTCCCCGAACCCACCGAGAGGCTGGCGGGTGTTGTGTTCGTGACTAACTGGATGGTAACTGGCGCAGCTTTTTCCAACAGAATTGCATTATATTGAACTTGTGAGCTGAACATGATGAATATCTGGCTTGCTGTCGTGGCCGTGAATGTTCCCATGACGTAGCCACCGATAGCCGGTGTGCCGCCTGGAAAACAAAAGGTTTGTGCCGGACTATACGTCAGGTGGTCAGTGACTCGGAATTGTGCGGTGCTGCCTCGGGTATCTGCCCCCAACATGATCACGTGATATCGTTGACCAACCGTGAGGTTATTCAAAATGCCATATATGTTCTGGTTTCCGTAAATGCCAGAATTTAGAAGGGCGTCAAATCCGCTATCGCCCGTGGTGCCGCCCCCGCTTAAATAGGCGTTATAGGAACTCAGGCTGCCGCCCAGGGTCATGTTTCCAGAAGTGGTATAGTCATTAAAAGTGTACCCGTTGGTGGTGGTTTGCAGGCCCGATCCGCCGAAGTCCACGCCATAGACTTCATTGGATGGGGCGCCGGCAAGACCGAGAACAGTGTTATCAGTGAATGTGCCTTCTGCGTCCCACACAATTTGAGCCGCCGGGACAGAAGCCGGAAGTTGATTCGTCAAATACCCCAAATTGGGCCCCCCAAAACCCTGATTCGGGTTCCCGGTCCCGTTGATGTTGAGCAGGCTGGACAATACGGTAGAGGTTGAATTATTGACTATAAGTCCCTGGCCCGACACTGTGCCGATGGCAGGATTCAGGTATGGCGCAGACCCGATACTGTTCGCCCACGTGTCCTGGGTTTGGTTCGCCAAAATAGCGTAATAGCCGCCGCCTTGCCCATTGTTGGGAAGGGCGAGCGTCGGAATGCCGACCCATCGGTAACCATTAATCAGCGGGGCGGTGGTCCCGGGAGGGATCGTAGCCGTAGCCAAAAGGACGTATTGGGAGCCGGTGTTGTTATACCGAAAAATTGAAACGGTGTGAGGAGCCAGCAGTCCGGTGCCGCTTTGATCCCAGAAGCCCAATGCATTGATGGTGGTTCCACCGGTCGGCGCATAAAATTCGAATCCAGCCGCGACGTAAGTGTCGTTTCGCGTCGTGCCGGTGGGCACACCCACGCCTATGATGTTCTGCGCCTGGGCGACGGAAAGAGCAAACAGTGCGGCGAGACAAATGCTCGGGGCGATTTTCCATTTTGGGGCGTAGGGGGTATTCATAATATCTTCTAATGGCTGAATGAGTTTGGAAGATTGCGTCGAATTGGTGCCATGAGGTGCTTTTTGCTTTCTAGCAGGAAATTTATCATGAACTCAGGGAGGCTGAAAATGGACGCGTTGGCAAAAAGCGTGTATAAGCTTACGCTCCACGTTTAAACGGACTTCGAAAAAAGGGCGGTCTTTACCCTCCCCAATTCAGGTGATGGGGGGGGACTGCATCAGGGGATATACGAAAGGAGTGTGTGTAAGCGATAGTAGTCTTGAAAGCACATGGCGTCACACTGGCCCGGCTGTCAGCCGGCAGCGGGCGCGAAATGCGAATGATTGAGAACGCATACGACCCCCCTATGAAAAACTCAGATAGAATTCAAACGTTCGAGCCAAGTTCGATAGTACCGTCCAGCAGTGTGAGCTGTCCGAGGCGACTCGGATGGAAAGCCGCCGCCAGCCTCGCCGGCGCGGCCCTACTGATCGTGGCAGGCTCTGCGTCCGCGCAGTTGACAGTCACTACGGCCAACCAGCAGGGGACGACCGGTGTCTGGCCGTTCACACCGAGCTGGACGGTTAACACGAATGGCAGTTTGGTAGCCGGACTTGTTCCCAGCACGGCCCTCGGCAATTTCAGCCTCGAAATCGCCGGGAGAAGTGTCAATTCGCTGACGGTAAACACGAATCTAACAATTGGGATTATTCAACCCAGCACCACCACCAGCACAAACTATGTGACTTGCGGCAACGGCAGTGGCGCGGGTTCGTTGATCGTTTACACGCTCCCCGCTTCCGCGAATGGCTATAATATAACCAACATCACCGTTTACGGCGGGTGGGCCAATAACGGCCGCGATCAGCAGGGCTTTACCTTGTTGTACGCCACCGCCGACAACCCCACCAGTTTCAAGTTCCTTACCGTCGTCAATTTTAACCCTTCGGTTCCCAGCAGCACGGCCAGCGCCAATCGGGAGATTATCAATGACGCCTCGGGCGGGTTGATCGCCGCCAATGTGGTCGCGCTCGAATTCGATTTCAGCAATCCGCGTGTCGAGAATGGTTACACAGGCTACAGTGCCATCACCGTTGGAGGGACAGCGGCGTCGAGCGTGGTGAGTCCGGTGGTTTCGATAACCACCTCCAACCAGACCGGCAGCAATCCATTCACGCCCTCCTGGACGGCGGAAACTCCCGATTTGATTTCCGGCCTGAGCCCTACCACGACCTTTGGCACTTTTACGCTCGAGAGTTCAGGCGGGACACCAGTGATAACGGACGGCACGATCGGGATCTCCGGCAATGTCAGCTACTTTGCAACCTGCGGCGCCGGAGGTGGTAGCGGCAGCTTACTGATTTATACCCTTCCGAATCAGGTTAACGGATCGGATGTAACAAACATCGTGGTTTACAGCGGCTGGGGGGATAGCGGGCGCGACGGGCAATATTATAAGGTTTCGTATTCGACGGTGTCGGCCCCTACGACCTTCGTCCCCATAACGACCATTTATTACAACCCGCAAGGTGTGTCGGGCGCCGTGGCGAACCGGGTGTCAATCTCCATGAATAACGGCAGTCCTCTGGGGAGTGCCGTGGCCAATCTCAAATTTGATTTTTCCTCTCCTCCAAACGCATCGACTTTCGACAACGGCTACCAGGGTATCTCGGAGATCGTTGTGCGTGGTCATGACACCGCAGCGCCGCCGCCGCCACCTTCGCCTTACCTGACGCAGGACACCTTGCCCTCTTATGCCGAGACGGTAGTCGGCGACCAGGTGGTTTTGACGGCGGCCTTCAGCAATGCCCCGCCCGCAAACCTTCAATGGCAATACATCAATACCAACAGCACGGCTACCAACGATATTGCTGGCGCCACGAGCGGAACGCTCACGCTGAACAACGTTCAACTCACCAACAGCGGCTTCTATAGGCTGAAAGCTGTTAATGCCACGAACGGCACTGCGGCTCCTTCGTTCAGCACGGCCGCCCCGCTCGTGGTCGGCAACGTACCGGCAGCCGTCAACAACGTCATCGTCAAATATGCCGGACAATGCGGCCTGGGTGCAGCGGGCAGCAGCACCAACTTCTATCCCACCTGGACCATTGACACGAGCAACGACCTGATCCTTGGGTTCGGCTCGGGCGGCGGGCCTGGGACATTTACCGCGGGGAGCGGCAATTTCGGTTTGAATCAAGCCAATATAGATCCAACGATTCTGTCCGACGGCTCATTTGGTTATTTGAATTATTGGCCGAATGTTGGCTCGAGTCCCACCCTGGTGACTTGCGGCTCGAGCCCAGCGGGTCCTGGCACATCAATCACATACGAACTGCTCACGAATTCCGCGCCCAGCGGCTTTGATATCACAAATATCACTGTTTACGGCGGCTGGGGCGACGGTGGCCGCGACGAACAGAAATATGAGGTCAAATATTCCACGGTGGCAAACCCCACTTTGTTCAACAGCCTCGTGACCGCGGATTACAATCCGAATGATCCGAACGGTGTCCAAACCGCCACGCGCACGACGCTCGTTCCGGCCTCTGGAGCGATGGCTCAAAATGTGTATGCCGTGGAGATAAACTGGGGGCTGCAAGGCGCCCCGCCCAAGAACGGCTATGAGGGTTATTCTGAAATCATTATCAAAGGCACCGCCTCGGCGCCTAAGCCAGTTTTGACGCAGGATATTACGCCACTGACAGCGCAAGACGTGGTGGGTGGGACCTTGACCATAAACGCTGGCTTCAGTGGCGCCACGAGTTACCAATGGCAGAAAAACGGCACCAACCTGATCGGCCAAACCAGCCCAACCCTCGTCTTGAGCAACCTGCAACTGGGCGACACAGCCACAAACGGCGGTTACCGCCTGACCGCTTCGAACGGCGCGGGCACTTCGGTCACGCGAGGGTGCTCGGTCGTTGTTAGCCCGATTCCCGCGGCAATTGGCAACGTGATCATCTCATTTGCCAATCAGAGTTCGGACGCAAGCAGCTTTTCGCCCACCTGGGATACCTCAAGCTTTAGTTCGAGTTTGATCAGTGGCGCTTCTCCGACCGATTTTGGCCCTGGGAATTTTAACGACCCGGATGCAAATCCCGTGAGCCATAATCTGGCAGGCGGACTGCCGGTGCTGACGGACGGCGATTACGGGACCATAGTAGATGGGGGCGCCCATCCGGCGTTTGCGACCTGCGGCGATAACTCGCAGGGTGCCGGTCAGTATGTCACCTACACACTGCCGGCCAATGCCAACGGTTATGACCTTACCAACCTGGTTATCGCCAGCGGATGGAATGACGATGGCCGCAATGCAAACTGGTGCACCGTATCATACTCCACCATGGCAGCTCCTGCGATTTTCCTGCCCATCGCCGTGATTACCAATCATCCAACCCTGGGCATCAAATCGGAGATTCGCGCGACGCTTAGACCGGCAGCGGGCATACTCGCCAGTAACGCTTACGCCGTTAAGGTTGACTTCGAGATTCCGCCGGGCATCCCGAACGGATATTCCGGGTTCAGCCAAATCAACGTCTTCGGTGCGCCGTCTGCGAATCCGGATCCAAGACCGCAAATTACTGCCGAGAACCAAACCAGCCTGACCACTCCGCCGTGGACAGTCGAAACGCCAAACCTGATTGCCAACCAATTGCCCAGCAGCTTCGGTCCGGGGGTCTTCACGGAGGAGGGTTGTAATGAAACCAACCTGACCGATGGTGTGATTGGTTTCGGCGCGGCCTTCGGAGCAAGTTGCGGCGACGACGGTATCGCGGTCCCGTGGATTATCTTCAACTCCGCCAGCGGATGGAATTTGACCAATATCGTGGTTTACACGCTGTGGCACGATTATGGCCGCGATGGCCAATTCTATAATCTGAGCTACTCGACATTGTCAGCGCCGACGACGTACTTGCCGCTGGCCAGTGTGGTTTACAATCCATTTGTGCCTCAAGACGGGAGGTCCTCGGCTAATCGTGTCGCTATTGCCCCGGCGGCAGGCCAATCCATGCTCGCCAGTAATGTGTACGCGGTGAAGTTTGATTTCACACCCCAGGGGACTCAGGACTTCGGCTGGTCCGGTTACACTGAAATTGTGCTGCTGGGCTCCAATCTGGCGCCGGCCACGGCGCCAGCGGTTACGGCTACGATGTCCGCCGGCAATCTGATCTTCAGGGGCACGGGCGCCACGCCAAACTACGCTTACGATATTATCTCAACGACGAACATATTGGCCCCGCGGGCAAATTGGACCGTCATCGCAACCGGTGCAACCGATGGCAGTGGCGCGTTATCCAATGCCATTCCCATCAATGTCACCAATCGAGCCAGCTTCTTCCGGTGTCGGATGCCTTAAATCGGATTTGGGGGACTGAACTGCCGGGTGCCCGGGGCGCCATTTCCCCGGGCGCCTGGTTTGAAAGCGCCTCCCGACGTAGCGCAGGTTTCCAACCTGCTGTATCGCCGACTTCCAGTCGGCAGGGTTACGTGCGGCCCGGGCGTGCCAGTCCATTCAAGCGTTCGCAGGTTGGAAACCTGCGATACAGCAGGCTAGAAGCCTGCGCTACGGTGGCGGTACCGAGAGCCGATCACGTGCGACACAAAGGGTTTACCTTGATTGAACTGTTAGTGGTCATTGCCATCATTGCGATTCTGGCGGCGATGCTGTTGCCCGCATTGTCCAAGGCCAAGCAATCTGCTTACAAGGCCGACTGCACCAGCAACCTGAAGCAATGGGGCTACGCGATCACTTTGTATGCAGGGGATAACAACAACTACTTTCCGGATCTCACCACGAGCAATCCGCAGGCGGCAGGGGCGCACGATTTTGCCTGGATGCCCATCAGTTTCAACAGCACCTTCTATCCGCAATATCTGTACAAAAACAGCGCCATCGGCGTTAAGCGGTCAGCGAACGATGTGCTCTATTGTCCGACAGACTTATGGCATCGGTTAGTCGAAGTAAATCCCGGTTATCAGACCAACCTGATCGGATACAACTATCTGCCAGGCCGGGATGTGGCCGGAGGGATAGACTATTACGGCTATGCGGGCAATGTGACCGGCTGGATGACCGCTCGCCCGAAAATGGGCGGGCCTTATCGGCTGGCGCCCATGGTGGTTGATCGGTTGCAGATGAACTCTTCTGGCGTGTGGGCTGACAGGGACCCGGTCAGCGGCGAAAGCGCGCCGAGTGCGGTCCATCGAGGAGGCGGCGGCGTTCCGATCGGCGCCAACTTCCTGTATGAGGATGGCAACGTCTCCTGGCGAAAATTTGTGTGGCTAGGCAGAACTACAGATCCGGTCGCCACCATCGGCATAGGTGGTAGGGGCGATAATGACTATAATTACTTCGTTCCGGCGGGAATTGGGTACGGCCCGTGGTAACGTCCCTGAACAACATGTTGCCTCAAGCCCGACTATTACATAGCACTCTCATTAACACCGTGGCTTTAGCCCGGTGCAAAAGTGGGCTCACGCCCGACAAACCGTTTCAACGGTTTGTCCCACCTGCCAAAAAACCGTTAAAACGGCTTACTACTTCCTGCATCTCCCTACACCGGGCTAAAGCCGCGGCGTTAATGAGATGTTGTTCAGGAACGTATGAAAAATCCGTGCCAATCTTTAAAACTTGGACAGCGTTGGCTATCGCCGCATTGGCGGCGGGACTGGGCGGCGCGAGCGTGGAGGCCGCGTTGGCGCCTGTGAATCTGCGTTGTGCCCTGCGCATGAATCCATTGGGCATCGGAGACCCCGCGCCCCGTCTTTCCTGGCAGCTTCAAAGCACGGGACAGGCCCGAGGAGAAGTCCAGAGTGCGTATCAGATCCAAGTTGGGTCCTCGGCGGGCGCGGCAGACTTGTGGGACAGCGGGAAAGTTGTGAGCAGTCGAACGGTGGATATCGTTTATGCGGGCCAGACGCTCACGAGCGGCAAGCGGTGTTTTTGGCAGGTGCGGGTGTACGATGGCAGCAACAATGTGTCGGCCTACAGCGCGCCGGCGCAGTGGTCCGCGGGGCTGCTGTCTCAATCGGATTGGACGGGCCAGTGGATCGGATATGATGCAGCTTACAATTTAACGGCGGCTCAGGCGGCCAACAACGCGTTGTTCAACACGTCGGGGCTGAGCTGGATCAGCTTTTCGGGTCAAACGCCGCAAGGGGGCCTTTATCAATCTTCACTGCGAAAGCAGGTTATCCTGCCCTCAGGCCAAACCATTACGAACGCCGTAGTCGCCCTTTACGCAGACAACACTTGCGGCGTGTTCGTGAACGGGCAGCAGATGACGAACTCCGCAGCGCGTTGGGAAGCCACTGCGTGGGTCAATGTCAGTCCGTGGCTGCACGCGGGAACCAACGTGATGGCGTTGGGGGCCACCAACACCGATGCGCAGGAGTCCGCCAGTGTGATTGGCCGGCTTGTGGTGCAATTCGCCTCGGGCAGCGTCTCAAATATTCCGGTGGATACCTCCTGGAAGGCCGCGCAATGGCCCTCGGGCAACTGGACCCAGACGAATTATGATGATTCGGGCTGGGCCACACCTTCAAGCGGGGGCACGCCCTGGGGCACGCCCGCACTGAACGATCTGGCGCGCGTTCCGGCGCCCTATTTGCGCAAGAGCTTCACCGTGAGCCAAACGATCACGCATGCGACCGTTTATGTCACCGCGCTGGGCGCATACGAATTGCACCTCAATGGCGCCAAGGTCGGCAACGATGTGCTGACGCCCGGGTGGTCGCAATTCACAAAGCGCGTTTACTACCAAACCTACGACGTCACGGGGATGGTGCAGATGGGCACAAATACCATTGGCGCAATTCTCGGCGACGGCTGGTATGCCAGCGATTTGGCAGGCAAAGGCTCGCGACTCAATTACGGCGGCAGGCCGCGCTTTCTTGCGCAGCTCGTACTGGAACTTTCCGACGGCAGCACGCAAACGGTTGTCAGCGATGGTTCCTGGAAAGCCAGCTACGGTCCGATTCAGTGGGGGGACCTATTGATGGGTTCCCAATACGATGCGCGCCTGGAATTTCCGGGCTGGGACGCGACCAATTTCAACGACAGCGCCTGGTCGCCGGCATTGACCGGGTTGCTTTCCTCCTCAGGGGGTTACTCGAACGTAACGACTATCGTTCGGGGATTGGAAACCAATAATCAGCTCAACTTTGTGGCAAACAACGCCACCATGGGCGGTGATCCGGCTTATGGAATCGTGAAGACTTTTCAAATCAACTTCACGCTCGGCGGCACTAACCAGACGCAAACCTATGGGGAAAACGCCACCGTGCAGATTGGCGGAGGCGGACAGACTTTGACGGTCATCCAGGCGCTTTACGGTAATCAAGCCGCATTTCCCGGCCTGGGCGGGCTGCAATTACAGGCGGCGGTCACAGAACCATCGCGTCCCTTGGAAACCCTGGCAGCCACCCGTCTCACCGTGCCAGCCCCTGGCCGATACACGTTCGATTTGGGCCAGAACATGGCCGGTTGGGTGCAATTGAACATCAGCGGAAGCGTCGGCGACCGCATCACGGTGCGCCATGGCGAAATGCTCAATCCCAACGGGACGGTTTATACGTCCAATCTGCGCGGGGCAAACGCGACGGATTTTTACATTTTCGGCACCAATGGCGCCGTGGTTTACCAGCCGCGGTTCACCTTCCACGGGTTCCGCTATGTCGAGTTGCGCGGGCTCACGGTGCCGCCGACACTCACTTCGGTCTCGGGCATCGTGGTACATTCCGACATGCCTCGGACAGGGACTTTCACCTGTTCGAGTCCGTTGGTGAACCAGCTTTACACCAACATCATCTGGGGTCACAAGGGCAACTATATCGAAGTGCCCACCGACTGTCCCCAGCGCGACGAACGCGCGGGCTGGACGGGCGATACGGAGTTTTTCGTGCCGACGGCTGCTTATAATTTCGATGTCCAGTCGTTCTTCCGCAGGCATCTGGTTACCTTGTGCGAGGATTCGCAACATCCCGACGGGTCCTTCGCCGTAGTTGCGCCGGATCTCGGGTCGGGCAGTGGCGGGACGGCCTGGGGTGATGCCGGCTGGATCTGTCCCTACAACATGTATCGCGTCTATGGTGACACAAACATCATTGCCGACCATTACGCCGCCATGAAGGGCGACGGACAATTCGACGTTGCCCATGCCTCGAACTACGTGATTTCAAGTCTGCCCGGAGATTTTGGCGACTGGTTAAACCTTGGGGGCGGCGCATCTTCCACTGTGATGGACACGGCCTTTTACGCTTACTATGCCCAGGCGATGTCCGAGATGGCCGCGGCCATCGGCAACAATGCCGATGCCGCCACCTATGCCACGCTTCACAGCAACATCGCGGCCGCGTTCGCCAATTTCTTCAACCCCGATGGCTCGTTCACGGATGGCAGCGGACAAACCGGCTATGCTCTTGCTTTCACGCTGAACCTGGTTCCCGCCGCGCTTCGCGCCAACGTGGCGCAAAAATTCGCCGATGCCATTGCCAATTTCGGCAATCATCTCGCCACGGGCTTTATCGGCACGCCGCGTCTGCTGCACGCGTTGCACGCCGCCGGTCGTGACGACCTTGCCTACATAGTGCTCTTGCAGCAAACCTATCCATCCTGGCTCTACCAGGTGACGCTCGGCGCGACAACGATGTGGGAGCGCTGGGACGGCTGGACGCCCGGGGGCGGCTTCCAAAGCGTGGGCATGAACTCCTTCAACCACTACGCTTTCGGTTCGGTGGGCCAGTATCTTTACGGCACCGTTGGCGGCATCAACCTCGCCAGTCCGGGCTACCAGACCATCCTTATCCAACCGGTACCCGGCAACGGCCTGACGTGGGCCAATACGACCTACAACTCCACCCGCGGCCTCATCTCGACCGCGTGGACCAATACCGGCAGCGCTTTCAATCTGGCCGTGACCATTCCGCCAAACACAACGGCCCAACTTTATGTTCCCACTACAAACGCGGCTGGCATCACCGAAGGCGGCGTCCCGGCCGCGAGTTCCCCTGGCGTTACCTATAACGGCACGTCCAATAACAATGCCATTTTTGCAGTCGGCTCCGGCACCTATATGTGGTCGTCACCCTTTTCAATTCCCGTGCCGCCGGGCGTGGTCATTACCACCACCAACCAAACCGGCAGCGGCGTCGGCACGTTTTATCCAAGTTGGACTGTTCTGACCAACGGCAGCCTCATCGCCGGCCAACCGCCCAGCGCGGCTTCAGGCAATTTCAGCGAGGAGGCGCCTGGCCGGAACGTCAATTCGTTGACAGCCGCCAACAACCTCGGCCTGACGCAGATTCAGGGGACGTCCGGTCACACGACCAGCACGAATTATGTAACGTGCGGCAACGCTTACGGGGCCGGCTCGCTGTTGATTTATACGCTCAGCAATTCACCCACCGGCTACGATTTAACGAACATAACGGTTTACGGAGGTTGGGCGGATAATGGCCGGGACCAGCAGGCCTATACGGTTTATTATTCCGCGGTTTCCGCTCCTACGAATTTTATATGGCTTGCGGTGGCTAATTTTAATCCTCCGATTGGCGCCGGCATCCAGTCCGCCACTCGAGTGACCCTCAGTTCTTCGGCGGGCGTGCTGGCCACTAATGTGGGCGCTGTAAAATTTGATTTTACCAGTCCCTCCTCGGAGAACGGTTACTGCGGCTATGCTGGAATCACCGTGTTCGGTACGGCGAGCGTCCCGCCCGTAGTCCCGACGGACTTGAACGTGATGCGCCTGACGCCAAATAGCTTCATAATGAGCATTGGCAACCTCGTGGCGGGTCGAAGCTACACGCTCCTAAGCACGACCAATTTGGCCTCGCCTGCATGGACCGCGGAAACCAACTTTGTCGCCACGCAACCTGCCGTCACCTTCACCAACTCCACGACCAATTGGCCGCAAAAATTCTATCGTATTTCGGGGTATTAGGCCGCCGATTTCCCACGCTGGTGAGAATGCCAACAAAACGCCGCGTGAGGGCACGCGGCCTACAAGACAAGACCGGTTCTCCTGTAGGCCGGGTGCCCTCACCCGGCGCTCCGGGGGGTGAAATGTGCGGGTCATGCGCCCGATTGCGCTTGGCCCGGATTGCGGCGCAAGCCAGAATAGGCGCAGCGACCAGCGCCGAAATATGGTTTGGCCTCACTGTAGCGCAGGTTTCCAACCTGCTGTATCGCCGACTTCCAGTCGGCAGACGTCCCTCCGGCTCCGGCCTGCCAGTGCATTCAAGCGCTGGCGGGTTGGAAACCCGCGATACAGCAGGCTTGAAGCCTGCGCTACGATGGCAGTATCAAGACGCGCCCGAAGCGGATGGGGCGTGCTTTTGGGGTTTGGCCTCGTGCTTGCCTGGCTCCTCGCGGCGCCGGCCCAGGATGCGGATCACGGCACGCAGGCACTTACCAAACCGGCATATCCCGATGATAGCCCCACCAACGGGCTGGGCTCCTGGATTTGGGCAGCCACAACATCCGACAGACAGACCTGCCAGTTTTGGAAAACGTTCGAAGTACCTGCGAATAATCCCGTCAAGCATGCGCGCATCATGATGACCGTCGATAACGAGTTCACGCTTTACCTGGATGGACGCGAGGTGGGCAGGGGAGCTGAGTGGCGCGAGTTGTTCGAGTATGACGTCAGCCTGCTGATGTCTCCCGGCACACACGTTCTTGCTGTGAACGCCTATAATTCGTCCTCCTCCGCGGGAATGGTTTTCGGGTTGCGTGTTGATTTCACAAACGGCCCAGTCGAGATCAAGTCCGACGAAAGCTGGCGGATCGTCCCCGAGGGCACTAAAGGTTGGGAAAGGAGGACCCGAGCTCCAAAAACGTGGCCCGAGGCCACCATTATTGCTCCGCTGGGCAGCGAGCCCTGGCAGGAAATGCCGGTCAGGGTCAATTCGATGCCGACCCTGGAACCCATTAAGGTGTTCTTTTGGCAAACCGGCTGGTTCCAGGTTTCGCTGGTGTCGTTGTTCGGTTTGGTGCTCGTGATCAGCTTGCGTCTGCTTGCCCAGGTGGCCTTGCACCGAAAGGAGCAGTGGCTTTTGCAACAGGAACGCATGCGCATCGCCAGAGATATCCACGATGACCTCGGTTCGAGAATGACCCAGCTCGTCCTTCACGGCGAGGTGGCGCAAAGCGAGCTGCCGTCTGAATCTGAAACGCGATCACAGATTGACAGGATATGCGAAGAAGCCCGCGGCATTCTGTCCACACTGGATGAAATCCTCTGGGCTTTGAACCCAAAGCGCGATGCCTTCCGTGATTTCACCTCCTTTATTTGCGGTTATGCCCAGGTATTTTTTAAGCCAACCCGGATTCAATGCCTGTTTGATGTGGACCCGTCTGTGTCGCCCGTCATGCTGACCCTTCCCCAGAAACGCGCGCTTTTGATGGTCATCAAAGAAACTTTGAACAATATCGTCAAACATTCCGAGGCGACGGAGGTCATTATTCAGGTTAAGTGGCAAGCCCAGAAAGTGCTGGTCGTGGTTTCGGATAATGGCAAGGGCTTCGACCAGGCGTCTCTGGACCCGGGTCGCAATGGTTTGGTCAACATGTCGCAAAGGATGAGCGAGTTGGGAGGAGCTTGCATCATGACGAGCCAGCCGGGCAAAGGCTGCCGCACTGAGTTTAGCATCCCACTGCGGCGCGCACGACGGACCGGCTGGGGTTGGATCAGGAAAATGCGTCCAGCCCTGGACGCCGACGAGCCGAGCCACCAGAACAAGAGGGAACCAAATTTTGTAAGCCAATGATTCAAGTAAATTCCAAACCGGACAAACCCACCATCGCGAACGACACCGTGTCCTTTTCGCCAAAGAATCGCTTACGCGTGGCCCTGGTCGAGGACCAACCCAAGGTCCGGGAAAGCTGGGTGCGCCTGATCAACTCTTTTCCCGACTTTTCCTGCACCTGTGCTTGCATCAGCGGGGAAGAGGCCATTCGCACGATCCCGAAGGAGGCGCCGGACGTGATTCTGATGGACATTTTTTTGCCGCGCATGTCCGGCATCGAGTGCACAGCCCGGCTGAAAGTCCTGTTGCCCCAGGTTCAGATTGTCATCCTCACCGCCATGGATGACCAGGAACTGGTGTTCCTTGCGCTGGAGTCGGGCGCGGATGGTTACCTGCTCAAACGCACCAAGCCTTCGGAACTAAGGTCGGCGCTGTTGAACGTGCTTGCTGGAGGCGTGCCAATGACCAGCCAGATTGCTCGCCTGGTGATCGATTCATTCAGGCGGAAATCCAAGGCCAAAGACGAATCGCTTGAACTGTCCCTGCGCGAGGAGCAGATCCTGCAACTCGTCTCCCTGGGCTATTCCAACAAGATGATCGCCGACAAATTGCAGGTGAGCATTGACACCGTCTGCAGCCACTTAAAGCACGTCTTCGTCAAACTGCACGTCAACTCCCGTACCGAGGCTGTGGTGCGTTACATCGCATCAAAAACGACCTAACATCTTCGCTCAGGAATTGCAGGGATTGCAGAAGTTAGCTGTTCAGAACGTTCGGAGGAATTGACTCAGGCCGAAGGAGCCAAATCTCAGTGGCGAGCAAGGCTTGGCGCTGGCGGCGAGATCCCCAATGGCAAAGCGAGGCCACGAAAAAAGTGAGACTTCTTGATGTGATTAAGACCTGAATTGGCAATTGGCAAGCCACGGATGGTGCCTTAAGCTGTTATGAATGCTCAAAGCAGTTATCGCTTCGCTGAATCTTTGGTACAAGGGGGCCCTCAAGACCGGTGGCTATCCGGTGATCGCGCTCTTAATGGCGATCGAAAGCTCGATTTTCCCTCTGCCGAGCGAAATCGTTATTCCGCCCGCTGCTTATTTGGCCTACAGCCACCAGATTCCGCTGGGACTGGCCGGCATCATCATCGCTGGAACGATCGGGTCCTGGGTTGGAGCGACTGCGATGTATTGGGTGGCCCGGCTCGCCGGGCGGCCGCTGGTGCTGCGATATGGGCGCTTCGTGATGATTTCGGAGGCAAAGGTACAAGGGGCCGAGCGCTGGGCAACGCACTATGGTTCAATGGGCATCTTTATATCGCGACTGCTGCCAGTGGTGCGCCACCTGATTGGCATCCCTGCGGGCATTGTTAAAATGAGTTACAAGACTTTCTCGATCTACACGCTTCTGGGATCCTTTATTTGGTGCGCCGCCCTTTGTTACGTTGGAATTAAGGCGGGCAACGACGAAGCGTTGATGAAGGGAGAGTTTCGGGAAATATCCTTGTGGCTCGGCAGCGCCGTGCTGGTGCTGGGTTGTTTGTACTACTCCTTTGTCCATCGGCACATGAGGTTGCAACCTGAAATCCGAGTTCCGAAGGCCGAAGTTTGAGACGCAAACTCAAGCAACAGCCTTAACGCAAAGGCGCAAAGACGCAAAGCAAGAACCAAGCTGACAGAAAAATTTAAGGACAGAAAAATTTTCCTGCCTTTAATTTTCCTGTCCTAAAATTTTTCTGTCAGTTTTCCTTTTCTCTCTCTGCCTTTGCGCCTTTGCGTTTTGCGTTAAAGTTTTTCTCCCTACTCCCGCACCCGGATCAGAGTTTTGACGGCTTGATTACCGGTCGTCATGGATTGGAACAGCGCCGGCAGGTCGCTTAGCGGCGCTTCGCCGCTCACAAAATCGTCCGCGCGGACTATGCCGCTTTCGATGAACTCGAGGGCGAGGCGGATGGTGCGAGGGGTGTGATGGAAACTGGCGAGCAGTTTGAGGTTCGAGTAGTGCAGCAGAGAGGCATTGAGTTTGATGGTGGTGTTCGCAGGGCAGCCGCCGAAAAAATTGACCGTGCCTCCTTTCCTCACAAGCCGCACGCTGGCTTCCCAGGTTTCGGCTTTGCCGACGGCTTCGATGACTACGTCAAAACCGACTGTGGACGTTCCCTCACCCGCCTCCGCTGCGCTTCGGCCCGGCGAGCGGTCGCGGCTCTGTTGAATCGCCTGGCGGACGTTTGCGACAAGGTCGGTATTGGGTCCGACATCAATAACTCTGCTTGCGCCTAGTTTGCGAGCGACAGCCAGGCGCGCTGCGCGCCGGCCTGCAATCGTGACGTCGCCGCCTAATTGTTTGGCGAGGGCCACAAACATTAGTCCGATAGGACCGGCGCCGATTACCAGAACTTGCTGGCCAGGCCTTAGTTGGACGTCCTCAATGCCCTTCACGACACAAGCGAGCGGCTCAACCAGTGCGGCATCCTGGAATGAAGTCTGCGGCTTAAGCCGGAGCATATTCTTTTGGACCAATCTTGCTGGGACCGCGATGGTTTCGGCATAAGCGCCATTCAGGAAGAGCAAGTTCTCGCATAGATTTTCCTGGCCCACGCGGCAATGAAAACACTCGCCGCAGGGAGCAGAGTTGGCCACCACGACACGATCGCCAATCTTCCAGCCTTGCTGCGTTTCGCCTTTCTCCCCCTCGACCCTCGCCCCTCGGCCCTCTTCTGACTTTGGACTTTGGACTTTGGACTGCTTGTCCTCCGAATCCTTAGCGAAGGAGGATGGACGTTGGACTTCCAACCGCGGACGTACTTCGTAAATAACACCGGACAATTCGTGGCCGAACGCGGCTGGAGGAACGATCATTTTGGCGTGGTAACCGCGCTTGAACACCTTCAGGTCGGTGCCGCACGTCAATGCCGCTTCGATCCGGACGCGCACCTCCCCGGGCCGCAGCGGAGGCGGTTGGATGTCCTCGATGCGCACCTGTTCCCGGCCGTATAGGATGGCGGCTTTCAATCGAGAATTGGCGTTTTCGGAGCACCACGTTTTGCTTTCTCGTCAGCCACAATGCGATCAGTTTCTTCCTGAATCGGCTTGAGGTGCACCGGCTGGCCCTCCCATTCAATTCCGTACTGATGATAACCCTGGTTGATGAAAACATAGACCTTGAGCGCGTGGCTGGCGTTCAGGCTGGGCTGCGGAATGCCGCAATATTTTCGAATCGCGTAACGCCAGCTCTCGATATCGGCCTCGGTCGTGCCCGGCGGCTTTGGGTTATTGTCATACAGTTTGCGCAACAACGCCGCCCCGCCGCGAATATTCTGAAAAGCATCTTCCTTGAGTTCTTCGGGTTTACGGCCAATCAAGGCAGCCGATTCGAGCAGGCTGTGCCCGAAAAAGTCATTGTCCCATAGCGACATGATTCCGTATGGCCGCGGCATGCCGTTTTCCGGCGAGTGGGTTTCGCCTGGCGGCCACTTCAACTGTTCCCAGCGCGTCTCGGCAAACGCCACCCCTTTGAGAATGTCCGCAGGAACTTTAAACTCCTTCGCCGCCTTCTCAAAAAGTGCCGGGTAATTATTCGTTTTCATTCGCTGCGTGAACTCAGCGACAGCGGCCTCGCGCTTCAACTGCTCTGCCGTTTTTGCAGGGCCGCCGGCAGCCGAGGCCACGATGCTGAGGATGAAACAAATAAGCGTTGGAACAGAAGCTAACGAAGATAACGAAGCCAGCGGAGCGCCGCGTGAGGGCAGGCGGCCTATAGCACCCAAGCGATCTCCCTGTAGGCCGGGTGCCCTCACCCGGCGCTTTGGAGCGTAATGTTCTTTGCCCATTTGTTCTCTCTCCGCAGAAATTTTTCTTTCTAATTTTCCGCGAGGCGCCGCTTTTTATTCAAAACGCTTTTATCTCTTCCCACAATTCTTTCAGATCCGGATCCGCCAGGGCCATGCGCTTGATCGCGTCTCGGCCGCCAATGACCAGCGCTCGCTTGAGCCAGACCCGGGCGGCTTCGAGCTGCCGCATTTGGCATGCATAACACGAAAGATTGTAAGATATAGTGGGTTCTTTGGGGAATTTGTCAAAGGCCGGCAGCAATGCTTCCCAGGCTCTTTTGACCCCGCCATCAGGAACCCGGCGCAGGGCGTAAGCCTGGTGCAACCACCCGGCGGACCGGTCAGGAGCTTTCTCCAGCAGCCACCGGGCGATTTGCAGCCCTTCAGTCCAGCGTTCTTCGCGGGCGCAGATGAACCAGCGGGCTTCCAGCACATCCGGGTGTTGTTGATGTTCACTACTGATGCGGCCCAGCTCCTGTTTGGCTTCCGCTACATTTCCCAGCCCCAACCAACCAATGGCCGCCGAGAAATAATGGCTATCGGGTGGCTCCAGCGGCCTCATCTGAAAAGATGCCGTCCCTCAACTCCCCTGCTTGGCCGGAGGAGCAGCCGGCGGGACAGCAATGGTCGGCGGCCGCAGAGGTTGATAGATGGGAAGGGTAAGAACTGAGGCTCCTGGCAGACTTGATTTAAGGTGGAGTTCGACTCTCTTGCCGCCTTCGATTTTGAATCCAGCAGGAAAATTAAGAGTCACGTTAAATAGGTGGCCGGGAGCGGGTTCCTTGACCTGGATATCCACTCCTTCGATCTTCTCCGCCGCCGGGGAGGGGCCGGCCATGATTTGGAGGACTGGTTCCGAAAGCGCCAGAGTGTTGGTTGTATTATTTTCGACCACCACGATTTGCTGTGAGGCGGCCTGCAAAGGCCCCGGCGGCAGGCTGAGTTGGGCAGGGCTGAGCGTGATGCGCGGTTTGCCATAAGCGAAGACCATCACATTGAGTATCGAGACTTTGCGGCTGGAGGTAGGAAAATCGTAGCGCGCTGAAATGCTGCCTTCGCCAATGGGAGGCACAACGGTCACTTTGAGTTCGAACTCCTTACCGACAGTGTTCGTTTTGAACTCGAGTTCAAAAGCCGCATTCCGGTTGGTGGAGGGCCAGAGCGTCAGCGGCTCTTCGAGATTGTTTACTATTTTCAGGACCTGAGTCTGCCGGGTTTGGTTTTCAGGCGGTAGCATGAAGGATGCAACCGGGGGCGATATTTCGATGGGCTTCCAGACCGTGCCATTGAGAAAGAGGATTGGGGTTTTTTGGGCTGGATCGTTGCAGGTAACGGTAATGTTTTTGCTCACGTGGCCTCCGTAGGCGGCCGAGTTAAATTGGACAGGAATTCGGCCGGTCTTGCCCGGCTCAACCGACTTGTCCCATTCGCCTGCCGTCGTGCAGCCACAACCCGGCCGCACCTCGCTAACCTCCAGCGTGGCATTACCGACATTTGTAAACGTGTACACATGTTTGACCAGCTCGCCAGATTCCACTTTCCCGAAATCAAACGACGTTTCGCTAAAGGCGATTTTGGGAGCGGGTGCAGCCACAGCGGCCTGCGCCCCCGGAGCATTGGTTTGCCCCAAGCATCGTCCTGTCAACGCGAGCAACACTAAAATTGAAATTCTTCTCATGTTTGCGAAGCCACAATTATACGAAATTCCTCCAAAAGGAAAGGCTCGAATATGGGTAGAGCCCGGTAAATGCGCGGCGGAGCGCCGAAATTCGCTCCGGCGCGGAGGAGAGATAACCGGGCAGATCGAGAGGCCTCATCACGGAAAGATGCTGTCCGTCAACTCCCTCGTTTGGCTTGCGGTGGCCCCGTCGGTTCGGCGATGGATGGCTGGCGAAGGGGTTGGAGTATGGGCATAACGATGGCAGCTTGATGAGGAAGATTGGATTTGAGCCGAAGTTCCGCGCTTTTACCACCCTCGATCTTAAAACCAGCAGGGAAGCTAAGACTAATATTGATTGTTTTACCCGGCATGGCCTCTTTGATTTGGACATCCACGCCTTGCATATTCTCGATCGCAGCGGATAGGCCCGCCCTGGTTTGGACGGTAGGCTCGGAAACAACGAGCGAATTAGTTGTGTTGTTCTGAATGGTAAAACTTTGCTCAGAAACAGCCTCGAGAGGTCCTGGAGGCAAGGTGAGCATATTGGGGATGAGCGTGAATCGCGGCTGGCCGGTGGCGTATGCGCTGACATTGAGCATTGGGACCCTTGCGGATGTGGTGGGCAAGTCGAAGCGCGCTGAGATCGTGCCTTCGCCAATCGGTGGAATGACGGTAACACGCAATTCAAATTCCTTGCCGATCGTATTTGTCTTGAATTCCACTTCGAACGCGGCGTTTCGGTTGGTTGGGGCTGATATAGTGATAAGGTCATCCAGATTGTTTACGATTTTCAGGACGCGCGTTTCTTTGGTTTGATGGTCGGGAAAAAGTGTGAACGCGGCGGCCGAGGGGATCACATCAATGGGTTTCCAGACGGTGCCATTAAGGGACAATGAAAGCACTTTTTGAGAAGGGTCGCTGCACGTAACCGTGATGCTTTTGCCCACATGCCCGTTATAGCCAGATGTGTTGAACTGGATGGGAATGAGTCCGGTTTTGCCCGGCTCGGCTTTTTTGTCCCATGCCCCTGCTGTGGTGCAGCCACAACCGGGGTGGACGTCAGTCACTTCCAGGGTCGCGTCACCAACGTTGGTGAAGATAAAGCTATGCTTGACGGGCTGCCCACACTCGACCTTGCCAAAGTCGAATGACGTATGCTCGAAGGCGATTTTGGGCGCCGGGCCGGTGGCTGGGGTCGGCGGGTTCGTTTGAGCCAGACCCGCGAAGTCGAAGGTGATTAGGGTCAAAACGCAGAAGAGTTTTGTCATACGATCTGAGTCTCAAGATACAAAAAATACACGCAACAGGAAAGAATGGAATCAAGTAGCGTTCAGGGGCTAGGGCCGATTCATGAAGCTGTGGGCGATGACGTGAGGAGTCGAGTAAATCAGGAAACGCTGGAAAATGGATGGA
>PSRM01000200.1 GCA_003176045.1 Verrucomicrobiota bacterium
TTGCGGACGGCCTCGTCCGCAACGGCTCGGGGTTGATGAAGGAAACGCGGACGAGGCCGTCCGCGACTCCTGGAATTCTTTGCCCTGTCGAACGGCTCTTAGTTGGCCCGCCAAAAGGTGATCCGGCGTCCCCTGCTTGATTGACGCAGGCCTCGAGCTTTGGTAATCAGGACAAAAGAAAGCACGCCTATGCCTGCCAACTTGACCATCCGCAACGAGACGGCTTTCGGTAAAAAAGCCAACACCTTCATCCCACTTTTGGCAGGTTAACGCGAATCGCTTCCGGTCGTGGAAATCTGCTATGATGGATCGTTCGCGCCCGACTTCCCGCCGCAGTGCGTGACAGTCGTGCTTGCGAAACTCGCCACCGGTCGAAAGCCGGAAGCGCTTGGGGTGGACCGGTTCCCGGTCTTCGCGGATGATCCATTGCGCGCCGCCCACCTTCTCCTGAACGATTACCTGGCTGAACTGCCCGCGCGCGCAGCGACGATCGCGGAGGCCACAAAGTTCCGGCTCCTGCCGCAGGTGGATAACATCCTCCTTTTCCACGCGGCCATGGACCGTGCTGTTTGGCTTTGGGGCCAGATTGCCGGCAAGCACGGTTCCGCCGAAGCAAGGCGCTTTCTTCGTTCACTCGAGAACCTGCTAAAATATCTGCTCACTCGCGGTCTGCCGTTCCTGGACAATGACTTCGTTAGGATTTTGGGTATCTTAACCGGGCCGGGCCATCACCTCCTGCGGGATCTTATCCCTCTTCAGAGCCTCATGGACATGGTGGAGCGCCACTTGGAGCGCGCATCCCTGAGCTACGATTTGAGGGCCGGACTTACTGCATTGCGACGGCAATGGATTGGGGAGCTGGAGCTTGACAACGATCCGGACGTTTTCGTGCGGCTCTGCGCGCTCGTTTCCGACGTGGAGGATATCAAAGGGTTTGTGTGCCGGGTCCTTAACGTGACGACCTCCGCGACTGAGCTTGCCGGGACGTTTGGCGCGGTCGAGCAACACGTGCGCAGTCACGGGTGCCCTCGTGAACTGGAAGAACTGCTGCGCGCCTGGTTATCAACTCTCGAAGCCACAAAGCTGCCGAGAAATCTGCAGCCTTATCGTGGGAAGCTACGGGCGCTCCTGGACGGCTCGAAGCTCGATGAGATCGAACCGGGCGAGGCCTGGAGCGATGCGGCTCGGAGCGAACTGTCCGCCTGTTCGAAAACACGGCGTCAGCACTGGCACGCCCTGATCGGACATTGCCTATCCGTGGAAACGTCCAAACCGACCAAAAAATGGCTGCGGACAGCACAAGAACTAGTAGGCCAGGTGGAAGAAGAGGATTTCAAGGAACGGGTGCTCCGTTGGTTCCCCCTGGTGGCGCTGCCTCGCCCTGTGCATCGCGAGCCAATCCAACCGCGGTGGCAACCCAGTCCCGATCTACTAATTACGGAACGCAATGCGACAATTCTCAGAGGGCTGGCCTGGTGCTGTGCCGGACTGAAGGACGAAAAAATCAGCCGGGCGTTATCCGATCTGGCCGAGGTGTGCTTCAAGAAAGTCCGATGGCTGGGGCCACGATGCCCGCGCGTCGGCAATGCCTGCCTGTTCAGTCTCAGCAGCACCGCCACCGAAGCGGCTGCCGCCCAACTGAGCAAGCTTGACCAACTGGTGAAGCAGCCGACGGCTCGGAAAAGGATCAACCAATCGCTCAACCAGGCAGCCGAGTTGACCGGCCAGACGCGGGCTGACTTGGAGGAGAAATCGGTGCCAACGTTTGGGCTCGGCGCCGACGGCAAGCTCTCGCGCGCTTTCGGCCGGCACACGTCCGAGCTGCGAGTACTCGATTCGCGCGAAGTGAAGCTGATTTGGCTATCACCGGACGGCAAGCCGCTCAACGCAGTGCCGGCCGAGGTGAAAAGGGACCACGCTGCCGACCTAAAAAGTTGGCAGAAGTTGAGCAAGGACATCGGCAAAATGCTCAGCGCCCAGCGAATTCGTCTCGAACGGATGCTGATCATGGAGCGGGAATGGGATTTCGAGGCCTGGCGCCAACGGTATCTCGAACACCCGCTGTTGGCGCCGATTGCCCGCCGGTTGCTCTGGCATTTCCGGCTGCAGGAAAAGACATCGCCGGGCGCCTGGCTTCAGGGACAGCTCGTGGACCTGGATTGCCGCCCGTTGGACTGGCTGGCGCCCGAAACTCGCGTTCGCCTCTGGCATCCGCTCGGATTTCCGGTCGAGACGGTCGCGGCCTGGCGCCGTTGGCTGGAGGACAACCGTGTGTGCCAGCCTTTTAAGCAGGCGCATCGCGAAATTTACATCCTCACCGATGCCGAGTTGGAGACTGCCACCTACTCCAACCGTTTTGCCGCGCATATCATAAGCCAGCACCAATTTGTGGCGCTGTGCCGGCAGCGTGGGTGGAAATATTCCTTCATGGGCGGATTCGATTTTCAAAGCACCCCGACGCTCGCACTGCCGGCCTGGAACCTCACCGCCGAGTTTTGGGTGGAACCCACCCATGAGCAAGCTGCGACCGGCGTATCCGCTTACCTGGCGACAGACCAGGTTCGCTTTCTACGCAACGGAGAGCCGGTCGAACTGAGCGAAGTGCCGGCGCCGGTCTTCAGCGAAGTCATGCGCGACGTGGATTTGTTCGTCGGCGTGTGCAGCATCGGCAACGACCCTGCCTGGCGGGACCACGGCGAACTTGAAGACGGGGGGAATTATTGGACGCGCTACTCGTTCGGCGAGCTTGCCGCCCCCGCAAAGGCGCGACGCGACGTTCTGGAACGGTTGCTGCCGAAGCTCAGGATCGCCGGCGCGTGCGTCTTGCAGGAGAGGTTTCTCGTGGTCAAAGGCACCAGGCGGACATACAAAATCCATTTGGGCAGCGCCAACATTCTGATGGAACCCAACGATCAATACCTTTGCGTCGTTCCCGAGCGCGGCAGCGCCAGGGTGCGCCACGCGGACGTTTTTCTGCCGTTCGAAGGCGATAACACACTCTCAATTATTCTCAGCAAAGCCTTTATGCTGGCGGACGACGCCAAGATTTCCGATCCGACCATCCTCAGGCAAATCTGCGGTGAAAGTGGTCAGCCATGATGACCACTGCGAAATCGTGGCGATGATATGGTCCGGCTGATGAGCGAAGAAGGAACCCGCTTCGGGCATCCTGCAATATTAACAACACCCGGCAGCCCTTTCGCGGACCGCGGCCCGGAGGGCAGGCGGGATGCGCGTCCGGCTCATGCCGCGCCCGACCGTTGCGCCAGCACCTCCGCCTTGAGGAGCGCGACGAACCGGTCCAGCTCGCACATTTCGTCCAATTCCGCCTCTTCAGCATCTGTCAATGCGCCTTCGCTGTTGCGCGCCAATAACTCCTGGGCTCGCTCGCCCGCCTCGTCCGATGGGCGAAACGCGATGATTTCATCCCCCGACGGCTGCCGGGCAAGGAACGAAATCACCTCGCGGCGATGCGTTGACCCAGCCGACCAGGTACGCCGCAGTCCTCGCGCGATGATTTCGGCCAGACGCTCCCGTTCCGGCTCCAATTGCCGGGCCAATTGGTCTGGTATTTCGATGGTCAACTGCATCTGCGAGAGGTTAACCCAGGGCCGCAAGTGCGTCAAATTGGTCCTTGCCCTCGCGTGTTAGGCATCAGGTTTGTGTGCTTTTCGAAAAAGGCGAATCAAAATGTATCCGAACACGGTCATGGCTGCCGGGATTCCGAAGCCGATAAGAAAGATAAAGGAAAAGCTGCAGCCAGCCAGCTCTGCGACTGTGTGCGGCAATAAGGGCAGATTCCACGACAGAGCGACGCCCAAGCACAACAATGCAAAAGCGCAGAGCTTTAGGGCGACTCGCTCTCTCCACAAGGAAATGAAGATGAGAAAACCAATCACCGCGACACCATTGGAGAACGGCAACACGAGCACCTGCTGGCCATGAGCAATGCAGCACGAAGGAACGAGCGTCACAAGAGTGGCGAACCCAAACTTCCGACTGCGACTATGATGGTGATGCTGCTCCATGCGCGCCGTGATGCCAACGATGGAGGTCAGCCCCAGCCGCCGATGACCAAAGACTCGCCTCAGGCACGGCGCGGGAAAAAGGCTCCGCATGCAACGAGCACGCAACCGCGCCGTTGCCTGAAGCGCCCCGGTTCGGCAAACAAGAATCAGTTAGCGATTCGTCACCCATGAGACAAGGGCCCAGAGCCCGATGCAGAGCCAGACGATTGAGCACAGAAGGGCCAAGTAGCGAACGGACCACGCTACGGCGCCTTTCTGCCTGGGGCATCTGAACCAAAGGTACGCACCCCACAGGATTGGTAGCAACCAAAGCGCAGAGCACTCCAAGGCGACGTCCCAGGTTCGGATGAACTTGGGCCAAAGCGCGGGGACAAGGAGGTTGAGCACAATCGTGGCTACCAGATATACAAGGGAGTTCCACGCATGCCATAAGCGAGGCGCTACGAGCACCTTCAGAGGTTTCGCTTCGGTGTCCGCTGTGTTCATGGGCCTGGCATAGTAACCGAACGATGGCCCTCAGGCAGTGCGGGCCAAGCGCGTCCTATATGCAACAAAACGGGAATCCCGCGCTTGCCTGCAGCGCCCTTGTTGGAGGATCTCACGTCAAAAGATACACGCAAAGGTGATGACAATGGCGATGCAATGAACGATAAGCACTGCCACCGACGTGGCGACTAAACTTCGGGGGTGAGTGAAAGCCAAGCCAAGGGCGTAAACTGGGAACTGGAGCGCTGCAACCCAGACGGGCAGCACGTCGAATCCAGCAAGAATCAGCAACGCAGCGTAGGGGGCAATCACGGCTACCGGGGCGATTGGGCCATGACCGATGCGACACAACTGGGTCACGAGGCCGGAGAGGACGGCCAACACCGACGCGATCGCCAGCAAAGGCAATAGGCGTATTTGCTTGGGCTGATTCATAGGCTGCCCGTCCAACCACCCGGCTCAGGCAGGCCGGGCCAATGGTGTCCAACTGTTAACAGACGCGCAACCCCGGCCTTGCCTGCAGCCGGATGGCTAGACGGCGATTTATCTACTGGCAACATACACAATTCGGACATCACTCTCACACGCCGTGCTCAAAGTCCAAACGTTCGTGCGACTCTCATCCTGCTCCCACGATATGCCGAACTCAATCGAGCCGCCATGCAAGATCCAACAACGCTGCGGCTGAAGTTTAATCTTCAGCGGCTGCAAGTCGCGAATGACCTTCGGGAGTGACGGGTCGGTGACCGAAAGCTCGACGAACCGATTCGTGCCCACTGGGTGCTCGATAAGTACCTTGTCGAACGCCTGGGTGAGCGCGGAGTAGTAGGCAGTGCTCTTGCCGCGAAACCTGGAATACTCGGTCAAGCTAGGGCCGAGAAAAAAAAGCCCAACAAGGCAGACCATCAGCAGGACCAAGAAGGTGATAACTCGGGAGACGCGCATAGCCGTCTAGTTTTAATCAATCCTGTGCGAGTGGGCGGCAATCCAATGGTCAACGACAGGCAGTTCACGCTGTTTGAGGTCGGCGCGCAGGCGCATGCCTTCGGCGGTCTCCCTGGCTTTGGTGGCGCCGTTGGGCGAGACCTTTTCATTCACGTATCGCTCGAGCTCGTCGGCGCGGTCGGCATCTGAGAACGCGCTCATTATGGAAGGGACGTACATGTTCCGTTCGTATTCCTCGATACGGCCCATAAGCTGTGTCATATGTTCCTGGGCAAATTGCCAGGCCAATTCCGGTTGCTCACCCGAGTGGGCGACCGTGCTCACCAGCCAGATCGCTTCCTGCGGTATGTTCTCGTCGGTCAGTGAAATGGGCAGCGTAAGGGCGGCCAGAGAGGGATCGAGAGCGGATGCCATCGCGTTGTAATAGCGCCTGCGCTCGTCGGTTCGTTTGGTCGAGCGCGCCAGGTCGTGAAGCCGATCATAGACGGCGCGATCGCTGTAGCGGCCGACTATTCCCGTGATGCACGGCCGCAAATTCGGGGGAAGGCTTTCAGGCTGGGCCAGAAACTTTTCGAACCGTGACTTCGCCTCAGCGACGACTTCCCGGTCGCCAAATGCTCCGAGCAGGCTGATGACGCTGCTGCGCAACAACGTATCGGGGGCCGGCTCATTAGGTTCCGCCTCCCACCCGAGCCGCTGGAGTTGCGGACGGACTATTTGAATGGCCCAGGCGCGGAAGGCAGAACGCCCGGTTTGGCCGCGCTGGAGGGTGTCAATGAGCTCAAGGCGTCGCAGCACGTCCTGCCAGATGGCTGCATTTCTTTCGGACCCAAGCGACGCGACCAAATCCAGGTAACTGGCGGCACCGGCGCGTTGGGCCGTGACCAGGGCCCAGGTGTCGCCCAGCAGGTTCAGGCGATCCTCCGCTTTGAGCGAGTGGAAGCGCGACCTGACCTTTTCGAGCATCTCAGGCGAGTAGGAAACCCGGTAGTAACCCGCGTCACCGAAATTAGCTTTGATCACTCCATCACAATTCGGGAAGACTACGCTGGCCGATTTGTCCGCCAGCAATTCGACGCGGGTCGAGTTTGGGCGTGTCAGATCCGCCAGCCCAACCGGCACCATCCATTGCAGCGGTTTGGCCCCCGGGTCGCGGACGGTAAACCGTTCCTGTTCCAGGCGCACGACGGTTTTGCCCCCCTCACACGTGCTGCTGACATTGACGACCGGCAAACCGGGTTGTTCAGTCCAACCCGCCGAAAGTGCGCGAACCGGTTTTCCGGAAGCCTTCTCCAAAGCGACCCAAAGATCTTCTGTGGTCGTATTCGAATAACGGTGGCGCGACATGTAAAGGCGCATTCCGTCCCGGAACTTTTCTTCGCCGAGATAATTTTCCAGCATTCGCAGAAAGGATTCGCCTTTGGTGTAAGTGATCTGGTCAAAGGCATCATTGGCCTGGCTCTCATTCAGAACCGGCTGAAGGATCGGGTGCGTGGAGCGCAGGCTGTCCGAGCTCATCACGGCGGACTTTGAGCCGCCTGCGCGGAGCCATAATTGCCAATCGGGATTAAAATGATCGCTGCACTTTGTGCCCATCCAGGAAGCAAATCCTTCGTTGAGCCAGAGATTGTCCCACCAGGCAGTGGTCACCAGGTCCCCGAACCATTGGTGAGCCATTTCGTGCGCCATCACAGAGAACACCCCCTGCCTGGTCTGCAGCGGACTTATTTTCGGATCATAGAGCAGGGCAGTCTCGTTGTAAACGATGCCGCCCCAGTTCTCCATCGCCCCTCCAAACCCGCCGGGGACTGCGATGGAGTCTAATTTCGGCAGGGGATATTTTATCCCGAAATATTGATTGTAATAGCCGAGGATTTTTTTGGCCGATTCCAGCGCGTAACGCCCTTGCTCCTTCTTGCCTTCGGTGGTGACGATGCGCAGTTTCACCCCTTCGAAAGAATCCTCGAGGGTCTCCAATTCGCCCGTGACCAGAACCACCAGGTAGCTGGCCATCGGCGGCGTGGCATCGAAGTGGACCTCCTTCAGATCGCCATCCAGCGATTTTTCGCTTTTGATCGGCATGTTCGAGACAGCAAGATATTTTTTCGGAACCAAAACCGTCGGCTCGAAGCTTGCGCGGAAAGCAGGCTCATCCCAGCAGGGGAACATGCGCCGCGCGTCGGCCGGCTCCATTTGCGTGGCCAACATGCGCTTTTTGCCGGCGCCGGACGGGTAACGAACATAATACAATCCCTGCGCCTGCTCGCGCAGATGGCCCGTAAACTCGATCGTGAGCACGTATTTGCCCGGGGCCAGAGTTTCCGGAAGGGCGAACGAAACGGTTTGAGCTTTTTCGTCGGGCCTGGGTTCGAGTGGAATCGTCTTCGGCGCGGTAATCGCCGCTTTGGTAATTTCCATGTCCAGGGCGTTGAGGGCGATTTGGCGCGCCGATTTCAGGACCTCGATTTTGATGTCCACTTTACCCGATGTAGTTAATTTCTCGAGGTCGGGCAGCAGATGAATGGCGTAATGCCGTGGAACAATGTCCTTGGATAGCTTTCCAGGTGTTGATTCGAATTTGAACGGTGCTTCGGCCGATGAGGTCAGGGCGCCCCTCACGAGACACAAGCAAATCATCAGGTACCGTCCGGTTGTAAGGATCATCCTGCCACGGTAATGGAGGTGAGCAGAGCGGTCAACCGTGTTGGACCCTCCTCCCTCTGCGCTATCCAGGCGCTCCTGAGCGGCACTCAACAACTGGCTGTGTGAAGTCGGGTGGTAGCTCCGCCCGCTGGGTAGTATCCACCACGATGCAAGGATTCTGGTCCATTGTGGGAATGAGCACTCCGCCCGTCACCTGTGCACACTCAAAGATCAGACGAGCGATGCTGTCGCTGCCTCCACGAATGAGGAACGTGGCGGTCGTGAACCGCTCGGAACTGGTAAGCCCTCCCGCCTGCAACTCAACTTCCGAACCGTCTTGCAGGCGAATATCGTAGAAATGCTCCCCAGTCCGCTTGAACTCGTGCTTATCAAATACACTGCGAAGGGCGTCACGCGATAATTCACACGCATCGCCTTTGGCAAACTTAAAGAGAAACACGTCGAAGCTCATGGGCGTGCACAGGCTAACGCCGGGCATCAGCGACCCGGCGCCGATAAACGTTCAGCATGCAAACAAATCGTAATCGCCGGGCTCGCTGCATGCAATGTTGAACTAAGCCGCTGCGCGGCGATGGTTTTTCGAACATTTTGGTGTTGATTGCCAGGCGGCTTCACGG
>PSRM01000055.1 GCA_003176045.1 Verrucomicrobiota bacterium
GGCTGACCATTATTGTGCCGCGGCAGGGTGAACGTGAAACGCGAGCCTTTGCCGAACTCGCTCTCCACGCCAATCTCCCCGCGCATGAGGGTAAGCAATCTGCGGCAAAGATGCAATCCCAAACCTGTCCCTTCGTAAACGCGCCTGGCCGTGCCATCCAACTGCCGAAAGGCCTCGAATAACATTCCCATCTGTTCCGGCTTGATGCCTATGCCAGTATCAGCGACGCAAACCCGCAGTTGGTCCGGCCCGGCCTGCGCGCTGATTTTCACCTCGCCGCGGTCGGTGAACTTGACGGCGTTATTAGCCAGGTTGAGCAGGACCTGGTAAGAGCGTTTGCGATCGCCCACCATCTCGATCGCCGGACCGGGCAGCTCGGTGGCCAAGCGCAGTTTCTTCTGCCCGGCCAGAGGGGTGAGGTTCTGGACCACCTCTTCTATGACTTCGACAAAGTTGAAGGGCTCAGACTCGATCTCCACTTTGCCCGCCTCGATGCGCGAGAGGTCGAGCAAATCGTTGATCAGCGACAGCAGGTGCTTGGCTGAGCCAAAGACCATGCCGAGCTCCTTGTGCTGCTCCTCGTTGACAGGACCGGCAAACCCCTTACGCAGGATGCTGGTGAAGCCGATGATGGAGTTCAGCGGAGTGCGCAATTCGTGGCTCATGGTCGCCAGGAACTGGGACTTGAGCCGGTCCAATTCTTCAAGCCGTTGATTGGCCTGGACCAACTCGACGGTGCGCTCCTGAACGCGCTGTTCCAGTTCGTCGCGGGCACGTCGCACTGCCTCGGCGGCCCGGTGATGCTCGATGGCAATGCTGGCCAGGTGCGTGACTTGCCTAATGACGTTGAGGTCCCCCGGCGACGGGCTGCGTGGTTCCTGGTAATACATGGCGAAGGTGCCCAGGGGCGCACCCTCGGCTGAGAGGATGGGTGTTGACCAGCAAGCGCGCAAATCGGACTTCAATGCCAGCGCACAGAATTCAGGGTAGCCCGTCCAGCGGGGATCGGTGGCGATGTCGGAAACGATCACCTGCTCTTTGTCCCACGCGGCTGTGCCGCACGAACCCACCGCCGGCCCAATGGCCAGCGGCGTGATCGCCCGGCTCCATTCTTCCGGCAGCCTCGGGGCGGCGATGGGCCGCAAGTGCGTCCCGTCCGGATCGAGCAGTAGAATGCTGGACATCACCCCGGGAGACAGCTCGTCGATGAAGCGGCAGATCTCACAGAGCACCTCTGGTAACGGCTTGCGCAAGGCGATCCCTTCGAGCACGCACTTTTCGCCCGCGAGCAAGCGCTGGGCCTGCTTGTGTTCGGTAATATCTCGAAACGAGTTCAGAACCGCCGGTTTTCCTGCATATAGAATCGGCACTCCCGTTGACTCAGCGACAATGATTGTTCCGTCCGCGCGCCGGAGTTTGGACTCCATCACCGGGCTTGGCAGGCCGGTTTCAAGTATTTTCAGGCGCCGCCGCTCAACCTCGGCCCGGTAATCTTCGTGCACGAATTCCGCAACGGAGCGCCCCAGCAAATCGGCGGCACTGCGGGCCCCGGCGAGCCGCACGGCGGCGGGATTCGCATAGACCACTTTATTGTCGATTGAAACCCCGATGCCATCCGGAGAGTTCTCAACCACCGCACGGTAGCGTGCCTGGCTTTCCCGCAACGCCTCGTCGGCCTCTTTCCGAAGCACTGCCCCGATAGAGCTCGTTGTTAGCAGGCCCAGCAACAGGCCGGCAGGCAGGACGAGCCAGTAAGAAATGGGGCAGTAACGTTCCATGTAAGCAGGGCCAGCCAAAACCTCCACACTCCAGTCTCGGCCGGCAAAGCCAAAAGTGCCCGTCACCTTCGGCGGCGATGGGAACAGGATGCTTTTCCAGAAATGGTTCGCTTTGAGGGGATGGTCCCAGCGATACATCTCCTGGCGGCCAACCGCCGCCGTCCGGTCAAGGAAGGTGAGCCCTAATCCCCTTGGTTCCACTCCGCGGAGGGCCGCCGACACGACCGCGCCCGCCTCATAAACCCCGACAGCAAACCCTTTCAGCGATGCTCGCCGTTGCTCAATAGCGGCCTGAGGCAGCCGCTCCCCGTAAACCGGAACAAAGATTAGGAAACCCGTTGATTCACTTTCTTGCTGCACCAACCGGATAGGTTCCGTCACGGCGGGCTGGCCCGTGTCTCGAGCGCGCTCCAGCGCCGCCCGACGGACTGGCTCGGACGCTACGTCAAAGCCCACCGCCGTTTCGTTCCCATGAAGTGGTGCGATGTAAAAGACGGGATAATGGGCCTCACGCGCGCCTGCGGTGACCGGAGGGCCATCCGGGCCCTTCTCTGTGATTTGAAACTGATTCAAACCTTGCCAGCGGGCTTGTTGCTCGAAGCCAAGGCGTTCGCTGGCCGATACGCGCGGGTTCCATGAGAGTGCCTGGAGCTCCTTCCGATCGGGCAGGCAGCCGGCGACGAACGCCTGAAAACTCCTGGCGTCCAGGCTCACGGTCCCATCAATAAACCAGCCCAGCGACTTGACCGCCAGGAGCGATTTGTCAGTTTCTTGCCTGATGAGCGCCGTGCATGCCGCGGCTTCACTTTCAAATTGCGAGCGGAACTCGGACAACTGCGCTCTGCGGAGCTGCCAAAATACGGCCGTTGTAACCAGGACCGATATCAACAGTACGATTGCATGGCGACCGAAAGAGCCGCTTTCGGGAAAATCGGAATGGTGCCGATTCTCTTTCATTGCTAAAGCCTACAAAAGCTTGCTCCCGCAAGCCAGTTTGTCTAGCTCTGCGCATGAGATTCGCTTTCGGAGTTGAAAGATTCATTGAGGCTGCCCTTTGGCCGAAAGCCATCTCGTCGCGGATGGTAAAGCTGGCAGGCATAGGCGTGCTCTCTTTGGTCGTGAATACAAAGGTTTTACCCTGCTTTCGCCTTCTCAAAAGGCGAAGGCGCCAGCTTCACTTGCGGATAGCGAGACTTCTTGCTGGCTGATGCCCGCGGTGTTGCGCCGCGGGCAATTTCGACGAACTCAAACTGGCTGCGCCGGGGTTTTTCGCTTCGGGCAGGTTTGGATTGGCGATACGTGCCATCGGGCTGCAAGAAATGGGCTTTGGTATTGTCGGCGAGCCAGAGGGGGAGGATTTCGCGGCTGATGCGGTCGCGCAGGACGCCGTCTTCGACGGGGAACATCAATTCGATGCGCCTGAAGAAATTGCGGGGGAGCCAATCGGCGCTGCTGAGGAAGACCTGGGGCTGGCAGGCGTTCTCGAAGTAGTAGATCCGGCTGTGTTCGAGGAAGCGGTCCACGATGCTGCGGACGGTAATGTTCTCGCTGAGGCCTTTGATGCCGGGGCGCAGCGAACAAATTCCGCGAATGATTAGATCAATCTGCACGCCTGCTTGAGAGGCGCGGTAGAGCGCTTCCATGACCTGGCGTTCGCAAAGCGCGTTGATTTTGGCGATGATTCGGGCGGGCAGGCCGCGCCGGGCATTTTCGGTTTCGCGGGCGATAAGTTGCAACACGCGTTCGTGCAGTTCGAATGGGGAAACGATCAATTTGCGCATCCTCTGGAACTGGCAGATGCCGGTGAGCAGATTGAATAGGTTGGTGACATCTTCTCCGACGTCTGGACGGCATGTGAGAAAACCAAGATCGGTGTAAATGCGCGCCGTAACCGGATTGTAGTTGCCGGTGGCCAGGTGAACATAGCGACGCAAGACATGGCCTTCACGCCGTATGACCAGCGTGGCTTTCGCGTGAATTTTATAACCTACGAGACCGTACACGACGTGGACGCCGGATTCTTCCAGTCTGCGGGCCCATTGGATATTGTTCTGCTCATCAAATCGGGCGCGCAGCTCGACCACGGCAGTAACCTGCTTGCCGTTGCGCACGGCCTGCTCCAGCGCGCCGATGATCCGCAGGTCGCCGCCCGTGCGGTAGAGGGTTTGTTTGATGGCCAGCACGTCGGGATCGGAGGCGGCCAGGTTCAGGAAGTCCACGACCGTGCTGAAGTTCTCGAAGGGGTGGTGCAGTAGGATGTCTCGCTCCTGGATGGCCGCGAACAGGCTCGGCCGTTCCCGGACGGCTTCGGCCACCGGCGCGACGAACGGCGGGTCGCGCAACTCGGGCGAATGGTCCCCTTCATAGAGCGCCATCAGGCGTGTTGGATTTACCGGCCCGTCAATGACGTAGAGATCGTCTTCCGAGAGTCGCAGTGTCTTGAGCAACGCCTCCCGAATGAACGGGGGACATTCCTGCTCCACTTCCAGGCGCACCGCATCGCCTTTGCGCCGGTTGTGCAGCTCTTCCTCGACAGCGTTGAGGAGGTTGGCCGATTCTTCGTCGTCAATGTAAAGCTCGCTGTTGCGCGTGACCCGGAAGGCCCAGTAACCGAGAATCTTTGTGCCGGGGAAAAGATCGGCTAGATAGTGACCGATCAGGCGGCTCAAATAGACGTAATCCATCCGGCCATCCTCGCGCGGCAACTTCAGGATGCGCGGCAAAATGCGCGGGATCTGCACCACGGCCATGTGTTTGAGCGGCTCGCGGTTGCGCACGATCTCGAGCCGCACGATCAGGTTCAACGATTTGTTGAGCAATTGAGGAAATGGATGAGCCGGGTCAATGGCCAAGGGAGTGAGCACCGGGCGGACCTGCGTCCGGTAATACGCCGAAAGCCAAGCCTGGTCTTCAAGGCTAAGCTCGGGAAAATCCAGTATCCGGATTCCGTGTTTTGCCAGGGCTGGAATCAGGCTTTTTTTCCAACAGGTGTATTGTTCTTTGATGAGCGAGCGGACACGCTGGACGAGCGCGCGGAACAGTTCAGAGGCAGTCAAACCATCGAGGGTCCGATCCACGACATCACTCTCGATCTCTTGCTTGATACCGGCGACTCGCACTTCGAAAAACTCGTCCAGGTTCGAGCTGAAAATGCAGAAGAACTTAAGCCGTTCCAGCAACGGGTTGTTCTCGTCCAGGGCTTCACCCAGAACGCGCCTATTGAATTCCAGCCAACTCAATTCCCGGCTGATGAAATCAGCCGGTCCGAACGAAACATCTTTGACTTTGCCAGGCACTGAAAGGGACAAGCTAGCCTGAAAACGGTCTGCTGAAAAGTGACATTACGGCGCTATGGGTTAATTAAGTTAATGGGTTAATTGAGTTGCATGGTTACATGGGTTACATGGTTACATCGTTACACCCGGATATTTCACACTCCGCTCAGCATGCCGACTGAGCGCCGCGTGAGGGCACGCGGCCTACAAGTCAAAACCGGTGTTCCTGTAGGCCGGGTGCCCTCACCCGGCGCTCGGGGCGTGAAATATTCGGATGCATGGGTTACATGGGTTACATAGTTACATCGCTATACGGAGAAGCTTTCTTAATTAACTGAATTAACCGAGTTAACTTAGTTAACTCTTTGAACCTGCTTTTTCGTGAGTTAAGTTAGGTCATGCTCTCAGCAGACCAACCCAAAGTTGTCGAACTCAAAACCCCTTTGCCCGAGGTCAAGGGGTACAGGGGCGAGGTCGTTTATATTTACGGCTTCGACGTGGCCTACGAAATGATTCGCCGGCCTGTGCGCGAACTGCTCGGCCAGCCGGTGGCGCAATTCGTCGTGGATGCAAGCAAACGCAGTCCGCGCCACCTTTTCTTCTACCGTCCACAAATGGTGCGTTTGCCGCCGTTGGAGCGCATCGGCCCGCGCGGCCCTGCTCGCATCCAGCGGGTGGTTAAGTTACTGCCGGTCGGCGCGATCAGCATAACGATTCGGGTGCCGTTCGATGTCCGGAATATCGAGGACCTGGTGGATTTTCATGATCTCCAATTCAGCAATGGGTCGCTGACGGAGGAAGTGCGGCGCCTCGCCGACGAGGTCCGGCGGGAACTTGAGCCATATTATGTTCGGCCCGTTGCACAGCTCGCAGAAGAGGAGGCGTACACCGTCTTTTGTATCCAGTCGCCTCTGCGAACGGATAACGGCGCGGTGCTGAGCGCCGAAGACTGGATGCACGCAAACCGGCGGGCCGTGGCGTCGCTCTTAACTCAGGAACCCGATATTGACCATCTCTCCAAACAGGAAGCCGAAGAATCCACGGGCCGCTATCTCAGCTATTATGAGCGAGACATGGTTGTGATAGATTGGGACGCCGCTCTTATCATTGATGAAGCTCAAAATTTCGACGAGGCGCTCTATGTGCTTGAACTGGCAAACCTGCAACTAGCCGAATTGGAGGCTTATGACCGCATCCTGGACTCTTCAATGGAGCGGGCGTACCGCGACCTGGGCTCGCGTCGAATTCGCGGCCGCTCCCTGGCATTGCGTGAGTTACGAGAAATACGCATTGACCTCGCGCGACTCAGTGATGAACTGTCGAATATCACCAAATTTTTCGGGGACTGGCACCTGGCACGCATCTATGAAAACATCTCCGCACGCTTTCACCTGGCCGACTGGCACCGCACTATAGACGACAAATTGCACACCCTGGATGAACTCTATCAACTGCTCAACGGGGAGCGGACCAACCGCTGGATGTTATCTCTTGAGGTGACTATCGTCCTGTTGTTCGTCATTGATTTGATTATCATCCTCTTTGGGCTGCACTGGCGTTGATTTGGATTCTTAAATCTTACTCTTTCTCTTAATCTTAATCCTGGGTATGGTCTGACCATGAAAGCGGATGAAATTCGAAACCTGCTGCACGAACGCCCCTTCCGGCCTTTTTTCGTTTATGTATCCGACGGTGGGCGTCTCCTTGTGAAACACGAGGACTATGTTGCAATGGCTCCCAGCGGCCGCGAAATGCTCGTTTACCGCCACGATAAGCCGGACGATTATCAAATAGTAGATTTGTTCTCGGTCACCCGCCTGCAGGTCGCCGCGCCAGGCTCCGGCAAAAAAGCGAGAAAATGAGTGCTGCATAGAATCTTTCCAGGACTCTTTTATTAGCGTTCATTAGCGTTCATTAGCGGTTTACTTATTTGAACTCTGAACCTTGAACTCTCAACCTTGAACTTCGAACTTTGAACCTAACGCCCCACTTTTTGATCGGCTATCTGCTATTGGCTATTGGCTATTCCGGTTCCGCCGGCGCTGCAGAGAGCAAAATCATCGCCTCCGGCGCAAAGCTCGAAAAGCTGGCCGACGGTTTCATCTTCACCGAAGGCCCCGCCTGCGACGCTCACGGCAATGTCTTTTTCACGGACCAGCCGAACGACCGCATCATGGAGTGGAGTACGGATGGCAAGCTGTCCACGTTCATGCAACCCTGCGGCCGTTCCAACGGTCTCTGCTTCGATTCCCAAGGCAACCTTTGGGCCTGCGCCGATGAAAAGAACGAACTCTGGCGCATCCCCGCCTCCGAATTCAACAGAGCCGCGAACAGAGCCGCGACCGTGAGGGAGCGACAAAGCGGCTCCTCTGCTGCGGAGCCCGCCCAAATCAAACACGACCTCATCCTCAAAGATTACCAGGGCAAACTCCTCAACGGCCCTAACGACATTTGGATACTCCCAAAAGTTCTCCGCGCCAGCTTTTCGCCAGACGGCAAGCGCATCGAGGAGGATCACGCTCTCTATTTCACGGACCCATACTATAAACGCCCGTACTGGCATCGCGGTCCAAAAGAAATGGACGAGTGCGTCTATTATCTCACCGCCGACGGCAAGACTTACAAGCGCGTTATTGACGATATGAAGCAACCCAACGGCATCATCGGCACGCCGGACGGCAAGACCCTCTACGTCTCCGACATCGGCGCTGGTAAAACCTACAGCTACAAAATCCAACGCGACGGCTCGCTCACCAACAAAACCCTCTTTTGCGAGCTCGGCTCCGACGGCATGACCATTGACAACAAAGGCAACGTCTATCTCACCGGCCACGGCGTCACCGTCTTCGATTCCTCGGGTCAACAAATCGAGCACATGGACGTGCCCGAGTCGTGGACTGGCAACATCTGTTTCTGTGGCAAAGACCGGCAGACGTTGTTCATTACGGCAAGCAAAGGTATTTACGCGATGAAGATGAAAGTGATGGGCGTCGGAAGCCAGTAACGCCCGAACATGGATACCGCTTTGTAGGGGCCGAGGTAACGAGTCTGTGGCCTTTTGGCGCGGCGCTCCCGCGGCTTTCATCATTCCCATTCCTCGCATTCTTCCCATTTTTCAGAACTTCGTTACCTCGACTGCTAAAAAGCGTTCCCCAAAAAAGCCTCAGATCGTGCTTTACAACTTGCCGCCGTTTTATCTATAATCGTGACACCAAATCGGTATTAACAAAATCATGAAACACGGGAGGAATAGAATGACTACTTTAAACAAATTGGCTGGGTTGGTTGCGGTCGTGACGCTCTGCGCGACGGCGGCTCTGCACGCAGATGGAGTCTGGCTGATCTACCCGGTGTCGCCGCCGCCTTCCGCGGGCCCGGGTACAGGCAACTACAACCTTAATCTCGGCGATAGCCTGAAGGTCTGGGACATCTCCGGCACCTACAGCGAAGACCTGCAAGGGATAGCCTTGGACTACACTATCGCTGTGGATCCCAGTGGGAAGTTCACGGGCCAAGGGAAAGCCACAATCAACGGCTTCGAAGGCTACGACTTTACTGCGGATATGGATCTGGGCATAAGTGGGAGTATCAGCACGGCGGGAACTGTCACACGCGTAAATCTTACCCTCAAGATGAGCGGCCCGGGAACATTCCAGGGTTATGACATCATGATGAAGGCAACCGCTAACGAGAAGGTCGAAGTGGACTCCGCCAACCTCCAACTTATTGGGACGGTCAGCGGCAATGTGACCGTCTCTGTTCCTGCTCTGCACAAATCGCGCAGCGCTTCCATCCCGCGCACGGACAGCCAGGATACTCTGCCCAGCGGCGTGACTGGCGATTGGGCGCTCGCCCTAAATGTGACCAATAGCCTGAATAAGTATGGTGGTTCCGGCTCAGCGCAGGTTTCCAGTGGCACCATGCCACTCCTGCTCACGGGCACTTATACCCCTAAAACCGGCTTGTCGAAAATCACGCTTAAAGGGCAGGGGGCCTATCGTTCCTGCAATTTCAACGTGGGCGTCGCGTTCACCAATGTCGTGTCTGATGTGAAGAGTCTAACTGGAAAAGTTCTGGGGCAATCGCTCAAGCTCACTTCAGACCCTGGTCCTGCGTATCCGTGAAGTGCCTGGGAACTCGGGCATCCTGCCCGCGAGTGCAACTGGTTCCAGACACGCGAGTGTGAAATGATTGTAGCAGCCGAGGTAACGAGGCTCTAATTTTTTGTAACCTGCTCGTGTACAAGGATTTCAGAGCCTCGTTTCGTCGGCTGCTACGTGGGTTTTGGATTTCTTCACAGCTTCGTAGGGATGACAGAGCAAATTGTTCTGTCGTCCCTACGGGACTTTTTACCATTGAATCGCTCCAACCCAGCGTTGAAATTGAAACGCTGGGCTATTGTCCGCCGTCCCTCCGGGACTATGAAAATGGGCGCCATCAAATCCTAGCGGCGTTGGGCAAGATCCCGGCGCTCCCAGGTGATGCTTCCTGGTCTTGATGAATCCAAAACCTTTTGCCAGGATAGAATTGTGAAAGCGTCCTTGCGCCCGGCTATTGGTTTCTTGGTGGTTTTGGCGACAGTGGGTGCGATTGTTCTCCTGGTGACACGTTCTTCACCGCAACCGCCCCGGACAACGAAGCCCGCAGGCGCTGAGCTGGCGAGCAACCATCCGTCCGAGGCAGTGCTCGCAAATCCCTCGCTGCGAACGACGCCCACTAAGACCTCGGGACCTCGGCAAATTCCTCAGCAGCAGGCAAACTCGACCAATGCCCCTCTCATATCGCGCCTCTTAGACACTTCCCTGGCGTTGAAGGCTCGCCGCCAGGCAGCTCGGGAGTTGGCCCGCATCGGCTCGGACGAAGCCATCTCTGCGCTCACAAATGCTCTGGCGCAGGGCCCGCCCTATCTTAAAGCCGCCATCGCTGAGGCTCTGGCAGAAAGTCCGCATCCTGCGGCGAAGGACCTCGTTTTGGGCGTGCTCAACGGGTCCGATGAAACAGCAGCTCGCGGCGCCATTCGCGGCCTGGGCTTGCGTGGGGACGCCGCGTCGGCGCAGGTTCTGGAGCAAACACTTTTCGATCCAGACAAGCCCGAAAGTCTGCGCACCGAAGCGGCACTTGCCATTGGCGACATCCGGCAACCTTCTGCCATGGACACGCTCACCCGCGCAATCAACGAACTCCAGGATGATACAATCGCCGAGAACGTCCTTCATGCCGTGGGCAAACGTCCTTTCACAGAGACGGAGGGCTTTTTCCGCGCGTATCTTGAATCGCCAAGCCCATCACCCGAACTCAAAGCGGCTGCCCTCGAAAGCTTGAACTCAGCGGAAGGTGATCCGAGCAAGTTTCTGCTCGGTTACACGCGGGACACGGACCCGCAATTGCGCGCCGCTGCTGCCTGGGCCCTGGTCGGAGCGGATAGCACCCAAGACCTGGCCCCTCAACTGATCGAATCTATCAAGTCAGAGCCTGAGGCTGAGATTCGCGCGCGCCTGTACCAGGCGCTGGCCAATCAGAACACCGTTGATACCGCTGCCGTGCTCGACCTGGCCCAAAAAGAATCAGATCCCTCCGCGAGGCTTGCTGGACTGAACGCGCTTGCAGCCGCCTGCCGCTCCCATCCCAATCCGGAACTCTCGGCCTACTTCAACCAAAACGCCGTGCCCGAACTCACCAAAGACGCACTGAACGGCGGCGATTCGCAAACTCGACTGGGTTCCGTTATTGCGCTACGCCGGGCTGGAACTTCCGAGGCGGACGCCGCCCTGGCCCAAATCGCCGCTCAATCCAACGACCCACGGGTGGTCGAGGCTACTCGAATTCGCGCGCGTAGATAATCGTCCTGGGACAGCCGGCAGATTATCTCTTCTTTGATGTTTAGCGGTGAGGCCTTACTGATCGCTGCTTCGGAGCGCCGAATTCCATTTCGGCGCGAACCTGCAGGATTCCCGACGCGCCGAAATGGAGTTCGGCGCTCCTTGATTTGCCGGGTCAGCGAGAGGAAAAAGCGGGCTGGCATAGGCTCCCCGGGAGTTGTAAGATCAATTCCAATGGCGCTTCAATCCAAACCTACGCAAGTCAACCCAGATTGCGAGAAGTTCAAGGTTCGAGGTTCGAGGCTCAGGGTTCAAGCTTCAGTTTTGGCGTTCGTTTTTTTGGCCCTCGGATTTTCAACTCGCGCTGCCCTCACTCCCGAGCAGATCAAGTCCCTTCCGCCGCCTGCCGCAGAAAAGGTTGTCTTCGCCCGTGACATTAAGCCTATCTTCGAGTCCTCATGCATCAAATGTCACGCGCGGGGTCGCTCAAAAGGCGGGTTACAACTCGATACCCGTGCCACACTGTTGCATGGGGGTGACAGCGGCCCGGCAGTCGTTCCCGGAAAAAGCCAACAAAGCCTGCTCATTGAACTGGTTTCCGGTCTTGATCCCGACAACGTCATGCCCAAAAAGGGGACCCGGCTCACTCCGACGCAAGTAGGCCTGTTGCGCGCGTGGATAGACAGCGGCCTTCAATGGGATCCTAAGATCACCTTCGCCCGGCCCGCTCCTCTAAACCTCACTCCTCACTTACCGAAGCAGAAAGTCTCGCTCAACAGCAAGATCAATCCGATTGATCAGCTCCTGAAGCCGTACTTTGAAAAGACCAAATTCAAATCGCCGCAAGTCGTCGAGGACCATGTCTTTGCTCGGCGCGCTTATCTGGATGTGATTGGCCTGCTGCCGACGACTCCAGAACTGGATGCGTTCGTGACCCAGCCCGCCCGGGCCAGCGCCTCGACGCTCCCCGTTCGGGCCACGCTTGTTCATCACCTGCTCTCCGAGAACGCGCCCTACACTGAGAACTGGCTCTCCTTCTGGAACGATCTGCTCCGAAACGATTACCGTGGAACCGGCTACATAGATGGCGGACGCAAGCAGATCAGCAAATGGCTCTACTCAGTCCTGAACACAAACCTGGCTTATGATCAATTTGTTTCCCGTCTCGTTAATCCTACACCCGAATGTGAAGGCTTCGTGAAGGGCATCGTGTGGCGGGGAACCGTGAACGCCAGTCAATCGCCGTCGATGCAGGCTGCCCAGAACGTCTCTCAAATCTTCATGGGGGTGAACCTCAAGTGCGCCTCCTGCCACGACAGCTTCATTAACGATTGGCGACTCGTGGATTCCTACGGTCTTGCAAGCGTCTATGGTGATGGCGCGCTTGAGATGTTTCTGTGCGATAAGCCCACTGGCCAAAAGGCAATGGCCACATTCATTTATCCTGAACTGGGCGAGATGGATCCAAAGGCCGACAGATCTGCACGACTGAAACGGGTGGCTGAAATAATGACCGGTCCGAAAGATGGGCGGCTGTCCCGCACGATCGTGAATCGCCTCTGGGCACGATTTTTTGGACGTGGCCTTATTGAACCTGTGGACGACATGGAGCAGGTTGCCTGGAACCAGGACCTGCTCGATTGGCTCGCCGAGGACCTGGTGGCCAACCATTATGATCTCAAAAAAACCATTGAAAGGATTCTCACCTCCCGCGCCTACCAACTCCCGTCCGTGGACCTGGGAGAAACAACTCCTAAAGATTTCGTTTTCCGTGGACCTGGTATCCGGCGTATGTCCGCCGAGCAATTCAGAGATGCTATCGGCCAGATCACAGAGGTTTGGTTCGCAAAGAATGAGATTTCATCGGCCACAAATCAGCAGGCAAGGGCTGCGCTGGCACCAGCCGACCCGCTGACAACCGCGCTCGGACGCCCCAACCGTGAACAGGTGCTCACCACCCGCGCCAGCGCCGCGACGACTTTGCAGGCGCTGGAACTGACCAATGGCGAAACGCTTGCCAAAATCCTCCACAAAGGCGCTGCCAATCTGGCGTCCTCTTCGCTTGCTCCCGATGAATTGGTCGAGCAGCTCTACCGGCAGAGCCTTGGACGCCATCCCAGTGCAGTTGAAAAGTCGCTCGCCAGAGATCTTCTGGGCGATCCTGTCCACAAGGAAGGAGTGGAAGACCTCCTATGGGCAATCGTCATGTTGCCTGACTTCCAATTGATTTACTAAACGTAAGAGAAGAGATTAAACACGATGAACAACGATGAGCCAATCACGGCGGAGCGGCCACCGGAGCGCGGATGTTTGGTGTTTGGTGTTTGCGGCTTCCTGTCCTTATGAACACGCCTCCGTCTCTCTCCCGACGCGATTTCATTCGCACGGCCGGCGCTGCGACCCTTTCCGCACTAGCGGCCGGTTACCCGCGCCAACTCCTGGCCGAAGAGGGTAAACTCGATAAACCCAAGCCAACCGCCGACTCTGTCATCGTCCTTTGGATGGCCGGCGGTATGGCCCATACCGAGACGTTTGATCCCAAGCATTATGTGCCCTTCGAGAAAGGGATTGCCCCCAGCGATTTCCTGAGCACTTTTCCGAGCATTGATACCAGCGTGGACAACATCAAGTTTTCCGAGGGCCTGGAAAAACTCGCTCGCGTGATGGACCGCGGTACGCTTATCCGGACTTACACTGCTGGCGACCTGGGATTTATCCTGCACTCGCGACATCAGTTTCATTGGCACACAGGCTATGCACCGCCCCAGACGGTGGCGGCGCCTCACTTGGGCGCGGTGATCGCCCGCACCCTGGGGCCGCTCAATCCGGTAATGCCGGCTTTTATAAATATCGGCCAGCGCTTTGATGTGGGCGAAAGCGAGGAAGTGAAAGCCTTCACTACAGCGGGATTCCTGGGCAGCGAATACGGCCCTTTCAATATTCCTTTTCCAGATGAAGCGGCTGATAGCGTCCGGCCACCCGGCGGCATGACGCCCGCCCGATTTCAAAATCGCGACAAGTTTTACAAGAAGCTTCTGGGCGCGAGCCCGATCTCCGAACACGGCAGCAGCTATCAAAAGGATTCGCTGGTCCGCTCGCTCGACAATGCTTATCGCCTGCTTGATTCACCCGCGGCGAAGGCGTTCGATTTAACGTTGGAGCCCCTGGAGAACATTCGAAAGTATGTTCCCGAGTACGAACCGGGCCGCCGCTTCAATGCCAAGCAAGACCGGTTCGGCGCGAAGTACGAAGAGCAAATGATTGGTCGTTTTGGGCTCGGCTGCCTGCTGGCTCGCCGCCTGGTCGAAAACGGCGCCCGTTACATCGAGGTCACTACCGAATACATTCCGTTCCTGAATTGGGACACGCACGAGAACGGCCATACACGCGCGGCGGCCATGAAACGCCAAATTGATTCTCCAGTTTCACAGTTAATTCTCGATTTGGAAGAGCGCGGACTATTGAACCGCACGCTCATCGTCCTGGCCAGTGAGTTCAGCCGCGATGCATTGATCGAGGGCCGGCCTGACAAAAAAGTGAAAGACCAGGTCGAAGTGCCCGACAAAATCCAGGATATGAAATTCTACGGCATGCACCGGCACTTTACAGATGCCGGCTGCGTCCTGCTCTTCGGCGGCGGTGTCAAACGGGGCTACCTCTATGGCCGTACTGCCGATGAGCGTCCGTGCAAGACTTTAGAAAAGCGAGTCGTGATCGAAGACCTGCATGCCTCGATTTATCACGCCGTTGGCATTTCGCCGCGTCTCTCCTACGAAATCGAAAAACGCCCGTTCTACGTGACCCGCGACGGAAAAGGGCAGCCGATGCTCGATTTGTTCGCTTAGGCTAAGTCATGGTTCCACCCGCACCCGGTAAAACGACGCGCGACCGGAAGCGTTGGTGTCAGTGAAGGTGCTGGTCGGAGACTGGCCGATGATGTTGCTGCTGACTACGGAGAATGCAGGCACAGGGCCGAGATTGGTGCTCCGCTCCAGGGAATAGGAACGATTGGTGACGCTCGTCCAGGTCAGCGTCACGGCTGCCGGCACACGCTGCGGGTTTTGGAGAACGATGGGTGGTGGGCTGGCGGAAGGTGAACCGACCCGATAAAAGGCGCGGCCACTGCCAGATGGCAGTGCGTCCCGGAAGATGGTGGTGAAGCCTTGGCTCGCAAGATTCGTGGCAATGGTGGTAAAGGACACGGGCGCGCCCAGCGATGACGCGCGCTGGACAAAGTAAGTGGACACAGGATCGCTGTTCCAACTGAGGAGCAGTCCGGCAGGCAATGGCGTCGGCGGCAAAAGCCGCAAAACGGAAGCGGCGTTAGTGGGGTTTGTCCCGGCAATCCACTCTTGCCAGTTATTCATGCCGTCGTGGTCAGGATCGGTGAAATCCGCCGAGCCGTCACTGGGGAAACCGTATTGCTGCAGCCAGGCGTAGGAAATAAGCGAGGTGGGCGATTGGTATTCGTATGCGCCGATGTCCACCGTTCCGCCGGCAATGCGCGGGTTGCCGTCCAGGTCTGTGCTGTTCGTCACGTAAGCATTTCTGCCTGAGTTGATACACGGCGAGGTGCTTTGGAGTCGCAGGTTGCCGCCGGCGAGGTTCAGGAAGAGCGGCACATTCGTTATATTACCAGACCCCGGAGGCAGCGGCGTCGTGCAGCAATAACGGAAGATGCTGTTCGAGTCATAGTTCCCATTCGTGTTGTAATACAAAATACAATTGTTGAGCGTAGCCTGATAGGCTCCGCCAAAGGAATTTGACGCCGAGTTGCCTGTCAGGGTGCAGTTGTTGAGCGTGGAGTAAGCAGCTCCGCCCCCCTGACCATAAGTCGTGTAAAGCGCTGCCAGGTTGCCGGTCAGGGCGCAGTTGTTGAGCGTCGAGTTGGCAGCCCCGCCGCCGAGAGAATAAGCCAAATTGCTAACCATGATGCAATTGTTCAGGGTGCTGGAGTCAGCCCCGCCACCGGATTGCCAGCACAAGTTACCCGTCAGGAAGCAGTTGATGAGCGTCGCATAGGAGGCCCCACCCCCTTCGCCATCGGAAAAGTTGGCGTTGAGGGTGCAGTTGGTCAGCGTGCCCGCGTAAGCGCCTCCTCCCATCCCGTAATAAGTCGTCACGAAGCTATAGTTGGCCGAGTTGTTCGACAACGAGCAATGGTTGAGCGTGGCCTGGAAAGCCCCGCCCCCAAAGCCGGCAACCTGATTGTTGGTGAGCACGCAATTGTTGAGCGTTCCCAGGTAAGCCCCACCCCCGTACTGGGCGGTGTTGCCCGCCAGCGTGCAATTGGTGAGCAGGCAAAAGTAAGCGCCGCCACCACTCTGGAAAGCCGCGTTGCCGGCCAGCACACAATTGGTGAGCAGGGCGTTTCGCGACTCTCCCCAGGCACCTCCGCCACACAGTTGCTTGTAGTAGTCCCCGTTTGTCTGCGTGGCGCCGCCGGTCAACGTAAATCCCGAAAGCACCGCGTTGTTGGTCAGATACACGCACCGCACGGCCGCAACGCCGTTGCTGATGCCGGGCACCTGGTAGCCGGCAATGATCGTCGTTGACGGTCCATTGACGCTCTGAACGGTCACCACCTTGGTCACCGCCACGCGGTTGCTCATCCCATACACCGCTCGCGTCCCGGTCTGATAAACCCCATTGCTCACCAGCACCAGCGCCCCTGCAGTCGTCACCGCATCCACGGCGTCCTGGATTTTGGTTGCCGCGGTCGCCCAGGAGCTGTACGGCGCCAGCGGAAAGGCACTGGTCAACGCTACGTAGTACACCGGGTTGCTGACCACGTGGATTGTGAGCGTCGCGGCAACTCCCGCTGGGGAACTCTCGTTGTAAGCGCGCAGCGTCACCGGGTAATTTCCTCCCGCCGCCCAGGCATGCGTCGCATAGACCCGGTTGCTGGCCAACGTCCCGTCACCAAAGTCCCAAACGGACGTGGTAGCCCGCCCCGTGATTGCGGCCTGCAGATTCACAGTAAATCCCACCGCCACGTTGGTGTAATCGGCGAGGATGGCCACGCTCATGGCCCCCGTGATCGAGCCGCTCGAGTACTCGTCGCAGCCGATAGAGGGCGGATGCGCCCACGGCTCACTGTCAATATCCACGCCATTGGCGTAAGCCGAGCTGCCGGCTCCGCGGCAAGGCGACCCAACACTCAGGTGCCACGGGCTGGCCAACTGCGGGTCGGCACTGATGTTGTTCGTGCCGCGGGAGGGCAGGGGAGTGGTGCAGCAATAGTTGAGCGTGCTGCCCGGGTCATAGTTGCCGTCGGGCGCGGTGTTGTAATAGACGATGCAGTTGTCGAGCGTAGCGCTCCAGGCACCGCCCCCGCTCCAAACGGCCGAGTTGCCAGTCAGGGTGCAGTTGTTGAGACGACCGGCGAAAGCTCCGCCGCCATAGTACGAGGCCGAATTGCCCGCCAACGCGCAATTGTTGAGCGTGCTATTATCCACTGCGCCACCATCTTGAGCCCAGTTGCCCGTCAACACGCAGTTGTTGAGTGTGCAGCCGGAGGCGCCTCCACCATATTGTTGGATAGCCGAGTTGCCGGTCAATGTGCAGTTATAAAGCGTGCTGCCACTGGCCCCACCGCCGGAGTAGATAGCTGAATTGCCTGTCAGGGCGCAATTGACCATGGTGCTCCCGCTGTCTCCGCCGCCGAACTCAGTGGCTGAGTTTCCTGTCAGCGTGCAGTTGGTAAGCGTCGCGTAGTAGGTTCCGCCGCCGTACTGGGCGGAGTTGCCCTTCAAAGTGCAATTCGTGAGCGCGCCATAAAAGACTCCGCCCCCGTACTGGGAGGCCGAGTTGCTTAGCACCATGCAGTGGTTCAGGATGCAGGGGCTGTACGGACTGCCGTAAACTGCGCCGCCATCCCCGCCATCGTAAGCGCTCGACTGCACCGAATTAAAGGTGAGCGTGCAGTTGCTGAGTGTGCCGAGGTAGGCCCCGCCTCCGTAATAGGAAGCCGAGTTGCCGGTTAAAGTGCAGCCGTTGAGTGTGCATTGGGAAGCGCCGCCACCGAATTCCGCGGAATTGGTTATCAGCATGCAGTTGTTGAGTGTGCTGGAGTCCGCGCCCCCACCGAAGTAGGAACTCGAGTTGCTTGTGATCGTGCAGTTGTAGAGCGTCGCGTAGGAAACCCCTCCGCCAGAGTTTCCGGTCAGGGTGCAATTGCTGAGCGTACCCGAGTACGCCCCTCCGCCGGAGTTTCCGGTCAGGGTGCAATTGGTCAGCGCGCTTGAATAAGCTCCCCCGCCCGATGCGGCCGAATTTTGCGAGAGCGTGCAATGGTTGAGCGCGCCGAAGTAAGCTCCTCCTCCTGCCTGCTGAGCCGAGTTGCCGGTCAGCGTGCAGTTGGTGAGCGTGCCATAGTAAGTCCCGCCACCGTAATGGGAAGCCGAGTTGCCCGACAATATGCAATTGGTCAGCAGCGTGTTTTGCCTTTCACACCATGCGCCCCCGCCAGACTGCGTGGTTTCATCGCCCTGGTTTTGCGTGATGCCGTTAACCAGCGAAAAGCCGGACAGCACTGTCGCGTTTGTCAGGTACACACACCGCATCTGACCCAGGGCGTCAATGGTGGTCACGTTTGGCCCGTTGAGGCTGCGCAAGGTCAACGGCTTGTACACCGCCGCTCGGGTGTACATCCCAGAGACCGCCCGCCCGCCGGCCTGGTAAACCCCGTTGCTGACCAGCACCAGCGCTCCGGCGGTGTTCGCCGCGTCTATTGCGTCCTGTATGGTGGTGGCCGCAGTGGCCCAGGAGGTATAGGGCGCCACCGGCGAGGTGCTGTTCAATGAGACATAATACACCGGCTGGCTCACGACATGCACCAGCACCGTCGCTGACACTCCCGCCGGAAAGCTCTGGTTGTAGGCCCGCAGCACCACCGGATAATCCCCCAGCGCCGCCCAGGCATGCGACGCATAAGGCCGATTGCTCACCACCGTGCCGTCTCCGAAATCCCACACCGAGGCGCTAAGCCGTCCGGCGATGGCTGCCTGGAAATTCACGCTCAGGCCCGCCACGACGTTGGTGTAGTCGGCCAGGATAGCCACACTCAAAGCGCCGGTGACCGAGCCGCTCCAGTACTCGTCGCAGCCTATGGAAGGCGGGGTGGCCCAGGGCTCACCGTCAATATCCACCCCGCTGGCAAAGGCGGCGCTGCCCGCTCCCCGGCAGGGTGAGCCGGCGCTCAGGTGCGAGGCGCTGGCCAACTGCGGCTCGGCACTGATGTTGCCCGTGCCGCCGGAGGGCAGGGGAGTGGTGCAGCAGTAATTGAGCTGGTTCGCGGATTGGTTGCCGTCCGGGGCGGTATTGTAATACACGATGCAATTGTCGAGGTTGCCTTCAGTCGCGCCCCCGCCGGAAGTGGTAGCCGAGTTGCCCGTGAGGGTGCAGTTGGTGAGCTGGCCCAAATAAGCCCCGCCACCGTATTGGCCAGAGTTGCCGCTCAATGTGCAGCCGTTGAGTGCGCTCTGGGAAACACCGCCACCGTATGCTGCGGAATTGGCCATTAGGGTGCAATTGTTGAGGGTGGCGGAGTAAGCCCCGCCACCGCCAGAGAGAGCCGAGTTGCTCACCACCAGGCAGTGGTTCAGCGTGCAGGGGTTGTACAAAGGGTTGTACAAATCGCCGGACGCCCCGCCTCCGTTTGGAGCCGAGTTGCCCGCTAGAGTGCAAACATTGAGCGTGCAGGAGTAAGCCCCACCGCCGTAATATTGAGCTGAGTTTCCGGTCAGCGTGCAGTTGCTCAGCGTAGCCGAGGCAGCCGCACCGCCGCTACCGCTGTAACCTGAGTACCCGTAAGCCAAATTGCCCGACAACGTGCAGTTATTGAGCGTGGCACCATAAGCCCCGCCCCCGTAGCCGGAAGTAGTAGTATTGGATGTAAGGGTGCAGTTGTTGAGTGTGCCATGATAAGCTCCGGCGCCGGAGCCAGCAGCCGCATTGCCGACCAGCACACAGTTGGTCAGCAGGGCCTGTTCCGATTCACACCAGGCGCCACCACCTCCATTCCCTCCGGCTCCATTGGTCAAGGTAAAGCCCGAGAGTGTCACCCCGTCGGCCAGATAGATACACCGCACCGCCCCCTGTCCGTTCGTCGTGCTGGGTACTTGGTAGCCCGCTATGCTGCACGTTCCCGGCCCGTTGACGCTTTGAATGGTCAGGGGTTTGAGCACCGTCACCCGGTTGCTCGTCCCATACCACGCCCGTCCCCCGGCCTGGTAAACCCCGTTGCTAACCAGCACCAGAGCTCCAGCGGTGTTCGCGGCATCTACGGCGTCCTGGATGTTCGTGGCCGCTGTCGCCCAAGAGGTATAGGGCGCCACTGGTGAGACACTGTTCAGGGCGACGTAATGCACTGGCAGGGTCACGACATGAACCACGAGTGTGGCCGCTACGCCCGCCGGGAAGCTCTGGTTGTAGGCCCGCAGCACTACCGGATAACTCCCCGGCGCGGCCCAGGCGTGGGCCGCATAAGGCCGGTTGCTCACCACCGTGCCGTCCCCAAAATCCCACGCGGAGGCGCCCGGCCGCCCGGCAATGGCCGCCTGGAAATTGACAGGGGCGCCCACTGCCACGTTGGTGTAGTCGGCCAGGATGGCCACGCTCAAGGCCCCGGTGAGGGAGGCACTCCGATACTCGTCGCAACCGATCGAAGGCGGGTTGGCCCAGGGATCGCCGTCAATATCCACCCCGCTGACATAAGCGGCGCTGCCCGCGCCACGGCAGGGCGAGCCCGCAGCCAGATGCGAGGCGCTAGCCAGTTGGGGCTCGGCAGTGATGTTGTTCGTGCCGCTGGCGGGCAGGGGGGTGGTGCAGCAGTAGTTGAGCGTAGCGTTGTAATTGCCATCCGGGGCGGCGTTGTAATACACGATGCAGTTATTCAGCGTGCCCCCGTACGCGCCACCGCCGGAGTTGAAAGCCGAGTTGCCCGTCAAGGTGCAGTTGTTGAGTTGGCCGTAGCAAGCCCCGCCTCCGTAACCGCCATAGGTTTCGTACGGGTCCGGATTCGCCTGGTTGCCGTTGAGCACGCAGTTATTGAGGGTGCATTGGTAAGCCCCCCCACCGGAACCGATGTAGCCGGCAACCGAGTTGCCAACTACGACGCAGTTGTTTAGCGTGCAATACGCGACGCCGCCGCCGAAGGCGGTGGGAGTACTGGACACTGAATTACTCGTCACTGTGCAATTGTTGAGCGTACTGAAGTACGCCCCACCGCCGACCCCGCCGCCGTAATAACCGGCCAGATTGCCCGCCAACACGCAATTGTTGAGCGTGCCGGAGTAAGCCCCTCCACCGCCAGAGAGAGCCGAGTTGCCGGCCAGCACGCAGTTGGTTAGCACGGCGTTTCCAAACTCACACCAGGCCGCCCCGCCGGACATCTGCTTGGAATTGTCCCCGCTGTCCTGGGTCGCTCCATTGGTCAACGTAAAACCTGAAAGCACTGCCCCGTTGGTCACATACGCGCACCGCACCGCCGCCGCGCCATTGGCCGTGCCGGGAACCTGGTAGCCAGCGATGCTGGTTGCTCCCGGCCCATTGACGCTTTGGACGGTCACCGCCTTCGTCACCGCCACGCGGTTGCTCATGCCATAGACCGCCCGCGCGCCAGTTTGATAAACGCCATTGCTCACCAGCACCAGCGCCCCAGCCACGGTTGCCACATCCACTGCGTTCTGGATGTTCGTGGTCGCCGTCGCCCAGGAGCTGTAGGGAGGCGTCGGCGAAGAGCTGGACAACGACACGTAATGCACCGGCGCGTTGACCACGTGTACGATTTGCGTGGAAACCACTCCCGCCGGGAAACTCTCGTTGTAGGCCCGCAATCTTACCGGGTAAGTTCCCGCTCCCGCCCAGGCATGGGCGATGTAGGGCCGGTTGCTCACCACGGTCCCGTCCCCAAAATCCCACACTGAGGCGCTGAGTCGTCCGACGATGGCCGCCTGGAAATTCACCGTGAAACCCACCGCCACATTGGTGTAATCGGCCAGAATCGCGACGCTCACCGCCCCCGTGACCGAGCCGCTCCGATACTCGTCACAGCCGATGGAAGGCGGGGTGCCCCAGGGCTCACCATCAATGTCCGTGTCGCTGGTATAAAGGGGGCTGCCGGCCCCACGGCAGGGGGAGCCGGCGCTCAAGTGCGAGACACTTGCCAACTGGGGCTCGGCACTGGTATTGCCCGCGCCGCTGGCCGGCAGGGGCGTGGTGCAACAATAATTGAACGCGCTATGCACAGAGCTGACGTAGCTCGAGTCATAATTGCCATCCGGGGCTGCGTTGTAATAGACAATGGAGTTACCGAGCGTAGCCTGATAAGTGCCACCGCCCGAAGTGGAAGCCGAGTTGTGTGTTAGGGTACAGTTATAGAGCGAGCCGTAGCAGGCGCCGCCACCGCGCTGGCCTGTGTTCCCCGTCAGCGAGCAGGAGTAGAGCGAGCTATTGTAGGCCGCGCCGCCGGAGGCGGCCGAGTTGCCTGCCAGTGTGCAATTGAAGAGGGTGCAACCGTATGAACCGCCGCCGGCTGCACCCCCGCCGGAATCGGCGGCAGAATTGCCCACCAACACACAGCCGGAGAGCGTGCAATCTCCGGAGGCGTCCCACGCGCCGCCGCCATCCATGTCATAGTAGCTGCCCGACGCGAGCGTGGCGCCATTCGTTAGGGTGAAGCCCGCTAGAGTCGCGCCACCGCTTAGGTACACGCACCGGATAGCGTTAGTGCCGTTAATGAGGCCCGGCATCTGGTAGCCTTCAATGCTGGTCACTGCCGGCCCGTTCACACTCTGCACGGTGACGGCGCTGGTCACTGCCAGCCGGTTGGTCAAGGTGTTGACCACCCGGCCCCCAACCCGGTACACCCCGTTGCTAACCAGAACCTGGTCTCCAGAGCTGGCGGCGTCCACCGCATCCTGGATATTCGTTGCCGCGGTGGCCCAGGTATGATACGGGGCCGCGGGAGTCGGGTTGTTGAGGTTCACGTACAGCACGTTGGCGCGGAGGCCGGGCATGGTCGCCCCCAGCAACACCAGGGCGAACAGGATAGTTGGTAGTTTCTTGATTCGGTACTTCATTACTTCATGTTTGGTCAGGCCGTTAGCGCTCCCCCCTTGCCCGCGGCAGACCGGTCACCGGCAGCACAGCATCCGAGCTGGAGGGGCTGGCGCAATTCTAGCTCCTACCCGCATCCTGAGTCAATTTCCTGTCCGGAAATTGTTGTTGAGGACTGCTCATCGCCCTGGTGTGAGTTCAGCCGCGACGCAATGATCGAAGGCCTGACAAGAAAAACTTCGCTCGAAGTCGCTTTTAGTGGGCTCGATTTCATTACATCTTCGATCCTGTGATAGACTTTCATTGCTTAGTAAGTCCCCTCGCGAAACTGCGCCAAATCTTTCAATTTATTTTTGCGTAACCACACAACGGGTTTCCGTGTCCAGTCGCGTTCACCTGCGGTCAAAGCTTTTTTCAAGAACCTCGTTCCGGCCCGGGGAGAGGGCCGGGGCGGGGGTCCGATCAAGCCCCGCCAGCGCGCGGCCGCCATCGAAGGGCGCTCCGTTCCTCACGATTCACGATTCACGTTTCACTCGCATTCCCCGGCAACTTCGTCGTAACCTAATCGTCACAAATTCGTCGTGCTGCCGTAACTCCAAGCCCGTAGGTTGAACCAAGGAAAGGTGAACTGACGACAACTCTAACGCGCTATGAAACGATTCCAACAATTGGCAGCTTCGCTCGGCCTATGCTCAACCCTCGGCATTGCGAGTGCGGGCTATGGGGGCACCATAACGGTCAAAGGTTCTGATACTCTGGTCATTTTGGCTCAAAAATGGGCTGAGGTTTATATGCGGGAGCACTCTGCCACGAAAATCCAGGTCACCGGCGGGGGGTCAGGCATTGGGTTCGCTGCGCTCCAGAATAACACGACCGATATCGCCGATGCTTCAAGGCCCATCAAATCGGCCGAGCGTGTCGCCTGCATCAAGAGCTTCGGCAAAGATCCGCGCGAGTATAAGGTCGCGCTCGACGGCCTCTCGATATATGTTCATTCTTCCAACCCGCTGAATGAAGCCTCGATTGACCAGCTTGAGCAGATTTTCACAGGAAAACTTACAAACTGGAAAGACCTTGGCGGGCCGGATTCTCCCATCACAGTTTACAGCCGCGAAAACAGCTCAGGCACTTACGAGTTCTTCAAGGAGCACATCTTGAAAGGCAAAGATTTCGTCTCCAGTGCGCAAACCATGCCTGGCACTGCCGCTCTATTGCAGGCTGTTTCAAACGACCCCAAAGGCATCGGGTACGGCGGCGCGGCGTATGGACACGGCGCAAAAGTGTTAAAGGTCAAGAAGACAAGCGATAGCCCCGCCGTCGAGCCCACCGAGGAAAATGTCCTCAGCGGCAAATACCCGATCTGGCGCTACCTGTTCAACTATCTCAATCCTGCCAAGGACAAAGACGAAATCGCCGCTTACCTCAAATGGATTCGTAGTGACGAAGGCCAGAAGATTGTGAAGGACGTGGGCTACTATCCATTGCCTGAGAAGCTCAGAGCGAAATAACCGCAAAACTTCAAATTTCAAATTCCAAACTTCAAGAAATCCTCAAGCTTCAAGTTTCGATTGGTCAACGTGCGAATTCGGTATGAAACAGGAAGGGGACTTTGAGCTTCGAACCAAAGTTCTTCTGTTGGAATTTGAATTTTGGAGGTTCCTTGAAGTTTGTAGATTGATTTTTGAAGTTTAGCCCTTATCGAGCCATGCTGACCGAGCCTCGCACCACCCGCACCATCGGTTGGATGGGCCTGCACCGTGGCCACCACGCCAAACCGCTCGAGTGGCTTGCGGAGAAGCTCATATTCGCCGTCTCCCTCGTCGCCATCCTCATGGTGTTCCTGATTTTCGTCTTTATTGGACGCGAAGCGCTGCCTGTGATGATTGGGCACGAGCGTTCGCTGCCCGTGCAAAACGGCGTAGCCGCGTCTCCCGACACTATGACACCCGAACAGTTGCAGGCCTATTTGGGGCTGACTCGCGAGGAATTCGCCAGAATGGATCGTGAAACGCTCAAGACCCTGATCGAACTGAAAAAGGAAACACCGGTTTCGAGTGATAAAGACGCCGCCCTGGATACGACCGGGTGGCGTTATTTGCTGAGCCCTTACAAATGGTCAGGTTATGCGAAACCCGAGTACATCTGGCAGCCCGTTTCCGAGGTGCCGAAGTATAACCTGGTTCCTCTGATAATCGGCAGCCTCAAAGTTACCCTCATCGCGCTGTTATTTGCGGTGCCGGTGGCTCTGGGTGCCTCGATCTATGTTTCGCAGCTCGCTTCCTCGCGGCTGCGTGAAATCATAAAACCCGTCGTCGAACTTCTCGCAGGCATCCCATCCGTCGTGCTGGGATTCTTTGGCCTGATGGTGATGGCGACTGCGTTGAACGCATTTTTCAACTATTGCGAACTCCATGACTGGGCGGCATGGTGCGTTCCGGCGCATCGTTCACGTCTGAATGCGCTGGTCGCCGGCCTGGCTTTGGCCTTTACCGTAATCCCGCTCGTGTTTTCGATCGCAGAAGATGCTCTTACGAGCGTTCCTCGCACTTACGTTCAGGCGGCCTTGGCCCTTGGAGCTTCCAAATGGAAAGCCGCCACCCAAGTCGTGCTCCCAGCCGCGCTGCCGGGTGTTTTCGCTGCCGTGGCGCTTGGCTTCGGGCGCGCCGTAGGTGAGACCATGATCGTGTTGATGTGCAGCGGTAACGCCAGCATCACCTCATCGAGCATCCTGGATTCGGCACGCACCATCACGGCAACCATCGCGGCTGAGCTTGGAGAAGTCGTATTCGGCAGTCCCCACTACCACATCCTATTCCTGATCGGTGTTTTGTTGTTCACGGTCACGTTCCTGACGAACTTTGCAGCCGATATCATCATGCACCGCCTGAAATTCAAGCTGGAGGGTAAAACGTAAAACGTGAAACGTGAAACGTGAACATGACCTGTCGCCCACGAGCCAAATACGCGAGATGAACACTGGCCCGGACAACCCTAGAGCAGCCAAAGAGCACGGAAATAGGCTTGAGACAGGCGCGGACTCTTCACGTTTCACGTTTCACTCATCACGCATCACGTTTCACGTTTCACGTTTTGACTGGAGTTCGCTCGTCGGCACCGGCGCGACTGCTTCGGCCGCTTTCTTGATTCTTGCCATCCTCGCGGTCATTCTCAGCAACGTCGTTATCGAAGGCTTGCCGCACGTTTCGTGGCGCTTGCTGAGCACCGGTACGGCCACTGACATGTTTGATCCCCAAAAGGCTGGCATTCTGCCAATGGTTTTCGGGACGGCCGCCCGCGTAATGATCATGACCATCCTGGTGCTGCCAGCGGGGGTGCTGACCGCGATTTATCTGACAGAATACGCGCGGATTAATTCGCCATTGACCCGGATCATCCGTGGAGCGGTTAACAATCTCGCAGGCGTTCCTTCTATTGTCTTCGGCCTGTTTGGCCTTGGTTTTTTCGTGCATTTCGCAGGCCACGCGATGGACAGCACTCTTTACGCGGGGAAAAGCGCAAATATATGGGGCCAGCCCGGCCTATTATGGGCCTCGGCTACGCTCGCAGTCATGACCCTCCCCGTGGTCATCGTTGCCACAGAAGAATCGCTGCGGGCCATACCGCAGGGGCTTCGCGAGGCCAGCCTTGCGCTCGGAGCCACCAAACTCGAAACTATTGTTCGCATGGTGCTGCCTCAGGCCATCCCCGGCATAATGACAGGCGCGATCCTGGCCACCAGCCGCGCTGCCGGGGAGGTTGCGCCAATCCTTTTCACCGGGGTCGCCTATTACATGGCCGATCTTCCAAGATCCCTGCATGATCAGTTCATGGACCTTGGATATCATGTCTTCATCCTCTCGACGCAGTCGCCGAACGTGGATAAAACAAAGCCGTTGCTCTATGCAACGGTGCTGGTGCTGCTGGTTCTGACGTTTACGTTGAATATTGTGGCCATCATTGTTCGTGCCAATATGCGCCGCAAGCTGCGGATGCTTCAGTGAAAGATGAACGTGAACCGTGAAACGTGAAAAGTCCAAATGCCTAACGCAGTAGTGACCGAAGTTCCGCCAAAAGCAACCGGAGCCATTGCCAGCGCAGTCTCACTGCGTGGCAGGGACGCAGGCCCCCCACCCAAGGAAGGTCAGGTCGAGGCATTGATCGAAATACAAAGCCTGTCCCTGTTTTATGGCCAAAGTCAGGCTCTGAAACACATTACGTTCTCGATTCGCGAGCGCGCGGTCACGGCATTTATCGGGCCGTCGGGCTGCGGCAAATCCACTCTGTTGCGATGCTTCAATCGAATGAACGACCTGATTGACAGCGTTCGCATCGAGGGCGCCGTTCGGATAGCTGGCCAGGACATCAACAGCCCGGATGTGGACGTCATCGAACTGCGCAAGCGTGTCGGGATGGTGTTCCAAAAATCCAACCCATTCCCGAAATCCATTTATGAAAATGTCGCCTACGGATTGCGGTTGCAGGGTATCAATCGAAGGAGCGATCTGGATGAAATGATCGAAAGCAGCCTCCGTCAGGCGGCTTTGTGGGACGAGGTAAAGGATCGCCTTCACTCGAGCGGCTTAGGCCTCTCTGGTGGTCAGCAACAGCGGTTGTGCATCGCCCGCGCAATCGCGATCAAGCCTGAAATTGTCCTGATGGATGAGCCCGCTTCGGCACTGGATCCGATTGCTACCGCAAGGATCGAGGAATTGATTCTTGAGTTAAAAAAGGACTTCACGATCATCATTGTCACTCACAATATGCAACAAGCTGCCCGCATCTCGGATTTCACTGCGTTCTTCTACCTGGGCGAGCTTATCGAATACCACTCCACCGCAAAAATCTTCACCAGCCCGGCGAAGAAACAAACTGAGGACTATGTCACTGGACGATTCGGGTAATGCCGGCATTTTGGATCTCCTAACTTTCCCATTCGATGAACACTCATTTTGAAAAAGAACTAGCTGACCTTAAAGAAAAGCTCCTGCTAATGGCCGGCTATGCGGAGAGCGCCGTCAAGCGCGCCGTCGAAGCCCTTGTTACGCGGGATTCTGATCTTGCCGCCCGGGTCAGGCAGGATGACGCGATTTTGGACCGCTTCGAAAAAGAAGTGGATGAGATGGCCATCCTGCTGCTAGCGAAGGCTCCTCTAGCCAGCAATCTGCGTTTGATCACCATTGCCATGAAAGTTTCACAAAACCTCGAGCGAATCGGCGACGAGGCCAGGAAAATCTCCAATCGCGCCCGAGATTTGACCCAGGAAGCGCCCCTGAAGTTTACCGTTGAGATTCCGCGGCTGGCGAATCTCGCCCTGGAGATGCTCAAGAGTTCGCTGGATGCGTTCGTAAATCAGGATCCGGCGGCCGCCCGGGCGTTGATCCCTCGCGACAGGGAAGTGGATGCCCTTAATAAACAAATCTACCGGGAACTGGCTGCCCATATGATGCAAAGCCCGGATACGATCGCGCGCTGCCTTCATCTCATGGTGGCAGCCAAAAGCCTCGAACGCATTGCCGACCACGCCACCAATGTGGCAGAAGAAACTGTTTACCTCTGCGAGGCGCAGGACATCCGCCACCCCAGGACCTATACCGCATCTGCAACCACATGAAATCCAAAATCCTCGTCGTTGATGACGAACCTGAAGCGATCGAACTGATCGAATTCAATTTGCGGCAAGCCGGGTTCGATGTCCTTCCCGCGGCCGACGGTGCCGAAGCCCTGGCCCGGGCTCGGGCAACTCTGCCGAGCCTGATCGTTCTGGATCTAATGCTGCCTGAGGTGGATGGCATCGAGGTTTGCAAGGTCTTACGCCGTGACCCGGCCACCTCGAGCATTCCGATAGTTATGCTCACTGCGCGCGCGGCTGAGATTGACCGAATTTTAGGACTTGAGCTTGGCGCCGATGATTACATCACCAAACCATTCAGCCCCAGGGAACTGGTTCTGCGCATCAAAAAAATTCTTGAGCGCGGCCTACCATCGAAAGTTGGCGATCAGACGCTCAGGGTCGGCGATCTGCTGATTGACCAGCCGCGTCATCAGGTTTCCTGGAAAAACCGTCAGATTGAACTGACTGCTACGGAATTCAAGCTTCTCAGCCTTCTGGCCCAGCGCCGGGGACGCGTGCAATCGCGCGAACAATTGCTGCGCGATGTTTGGGAATACAACGGCCTGATTGATACGCGCACGGTGGACACGCACATGCGCCGGCTGCGGGAAAAGCTTGGGCCGGCTGCCAGACATCTGGACACAGTTCGCGGAGTGGGTTATCGGTTCTCAGAACAGTGATGTGGCTCATTCTGGCGATTTTGGCTCTGGGAGCCTTGCTGGCAGTTCATCTCTGGTGGCGGTCCAGGTTCCGGCAGGAGCAGGCATCGGCGGCGCGCCGCCTGGCTGAATTACGCGAGCAAACCGAACGCAATGCCATCCAGAGCAATCTTCAGCGCGAAACCGTTTTTAATAACATGGCCGAAGGCCTCGTGCTGCTGGACGAGGACGGCCACATTCAATTGGCTAATCCCGCTTTTTCCAGCCTCTTCGGATTGAGCCAGGAAGTTCGCGGAAGGTCCCTTCTGGAAGCCGCGCGCCTGCCGGAACTAGCCGAACTGCTGAAGAACGCGCATGAGTCTTCGCACGAACCCAGCCGAAATAACGGAGGCGATGTAGGGCACGCCGCGCTGGAATTGCGCGTCCCTGGATTTACCGAACGGTGGCTGGAGATCAATGCCTCGGCAGTCTCGAATCGAAGCGCGGGCAATTGGACGGTAGTGGTCTTCCACGACGTGACTCGCCTCAAAAAGGCGGAGCGCACCCGGCAGGAATTTGTCGCCAACGTCAGCCACGAACTGCGCACGCCGCTCTCGCTCATCAAGGGTTGCGCTGAAACACTGATCGACGGCGCGAAAAATGACCCGAATGTGGCGCCCAAATTCCTACGGACAATTGACCGCAACGCGGACCGGCTAAGATTGCTGGTCGAGGATCTACTAATCATTTCCGAACTCGAATCGGGACGCATTCGGTTAAACCTTCAACCTGTTCCACTGCGGCCGTCCGCGGAGAAAGTTATCAGCGATTATGCCTCGCGCGCCAAAACCCGGCAAATACGCCTCGTGAACGAGGTTGGAGTCCTGTTGGCCCACGCTGACCCAAATCGCGTGGAGCAGGTTTTAGGAAATCTCGTGGACAACGCGATCAAATACGGTCGCATTGGTGGCACCGTTGTGATCGGCACGCGTGAGAGTCGCATAGACGTCCCGCGTGCCCCGAATGAACAACGTGCCTCCCCCACGTCAGAGCCCTCACCCCAAATCGAAGTCTATGTTCGCGACGATGGCCCCGGACTCCCACCTCAGGCACTGGACCGTGTCTTCGAGCGGTTTTATCGCGTTGACAAAGCCCGTTCTCGCGAGCAGGGCGGCACCGGTCTCGGCCTCGCAATCGTGAAGCACATTGTCCAAAGCCACGGCGGCAAGGTCTCCGTCAAAAGCGACCTCGGCCACGGCGCAACCTTTTCCTTCACCCTTCCACTGTATTCGTAGCCCGGCGAGATGGTCAGCGATGCATTTGGGAGTGCGCGGACATGTCGACATGTCCGCGCTTTCGAACACCGTCCCGCTGAGCGGGATCGCGGTGTTCCAAAGCGGCGACAGGTCACCGCGCTCCCAAGGCGGCCTTCGGTTCATTAGCTTCATTAGCGTTGATTAGCGATGATTAGCGGTTAGCTTTCTCCGATGAAATACCGCCGCTTCGGCCGCACCGAAATCTCCATGCCAGTTTTGTCGTGCGGTGGGATGCGGTACCAATTTAAGTGGCAGGACGCCGCGCCAAACGATATCCCGCCCGATAACCAGGCGAATCTCGAAGCCTGCATTCGACGCGCGCTCGAACTCGGTATCAATCACATCGAAACCGCCCGGGGCTATGGCACATCGGAAATGCAATTGGGCCGAATTCTCCCGGCCTTGCCACGTGAGAAAATCATCGTCCAAACCAAAGTCGGCCCGAAGCCTACGGGCGAGGAATTCCTTCGGACCTTTGACCAATCACTACGCTACCTGGGGCTGGACTATGTGGACCTGCTAGCCTTGCACGGCGTGAACAATCGCGAACTGCTCAGCTACTCATTGCGGCGCGGCGGATGTATCGAGGCGGCGCGAAAGCTGCAAAAGGACGGGCGCGTGCGGTTTGTTGGCTTTTCCACGCACGCGACTACGGACGTTATCCTTGAAACAATCGGAAGCGGCGAGTTCGATTATATCAATTTGCACTGGTATTTCGTCAATGACCTCAACTGGCCGGCGATCGAGGCCGCGCGCGCGAGCGACATGGGTGTCTTCATCATCAGCCCGAACGATAAAGGCGGCAAACTGTACGAACCACCGCGCAAAATGGTCGAGCTTTGCGCCCCGCTCACACCCATGCAGTTCAATGCCCTCTATTGCCTCACTCGCCCGCAGGTCCATACCTTGAGCTGCGGCGTGGCCCGACCATCGGATTTCGATGAGCACGTAAAGGCTTTGGAATTCTATGATCGCGCCGCTGAAATGATTGCCCCTATCGAGCGCCGCCTGCGCGCCGAGATGGAGCGAGTTCTGGGCGCCGATTGGTGCGCCCGCTGGCACGAAGGGCTTCCACAGTACGTGGACGTGCCCGGCAAGGTGAACCTGCTCGAAATCCTGCGGCTTTGGACCTACGGCAAGCCGCTCGATCTGATCGGCTGGGGCAAGATGCGCTACAACTTGCTAGGCCAGGCGGACCATTGGTTTCCAGGTGAGAATGCGGCCAAGGTCAGAGAGCTTAAATTCGACGGAGCACTGGATGGAAGTCCTTTTGCAGATCGGATTCCTGCGGTGCTCAAGGAGGCACACGAGATGTTTTATGAGAAGCCGGTGAAACGACAGAGTGAAACGTGAAACGTGAAACGTGAAACGTAAAACGAGGCGGCGCGATCTATTTAGGAGATGTTTGTTTTGAGTCAGCCTGCGGCGGAACTATTAGTTTGCGCAGGAACTTGTACGTTCGGATCGAGGAGAGCAAAACGCCCAGGCCGGTGACCCCCATCCCAGCTACGCCGGACAGAACCCCGAAAAAGGCCCAGGAGCTTGTCGGGCCGCAGGGTCCGAATCCGAGGAGGCCGGCCTTACTCAACACCAGGCACGGCATCATCATCGCGAGTCCAACGGGGAGCACAGGGCTAATGAACCGCAGCATGCCTCTCAATTTAGTTTTCGCCGAATACTGTCTCGCAGTGTGTGTGGAAAAGGGGGACCTTGGAGTCCTCCTGCTGTGCTAGATCATGATTGCAGGCGCTTCCTGCGCACGACGTGGCAAGTGGATAGGGACAAAATAAGACTCCGGATAAAGGTAGTCTTCACCTGATTCATCCAGAATCCGCAGATGGCCTTCGTGCTCTGCTTTAGCGTCCTGAAGCACCTCGTAAACTTTTCTGCGCTCCAAGTCACCACAATCGTCATTCTTAATGCATACTGCAAACCGGTGTTCAGCAGCTTTCTTAAGCATATGTTTCGATCCTATGGCATGTTGAGGCCACACAGGAGGAACTTGTCAGAGTGTTCTTAGCCTTGGAAGCCAAAATTCAGGCCGGCGATGCGAATGAGCAATGGCCACGCTCCAGATTTCATCCGCGCGAATGATGTAAGCGATATAGTGCGAGAAGATGCTGAGGTTTACTCGGCGATAGCGTTTCGCTCTGAGACGCGGGACTTCCGGATTCCGCTGGATGCATTCCACAGTTTCCGCTACTTCATTTCGGAACCTCTCACCAAGGCCTGGTTCTTTTGCTTCATAGTGGATCACGGACTCAGAGAACTCTATGTCCGCCTCGTGCAGGACGGTAAGAGTCATTTCCCAAGGCGGCGGTCAATATCTCGAAGCACTTCGGAAAACGGACGCCCTTTGGCGAGGCCAGAATCGATCACTTGGATGCGGCGCTCGATTTCTTCATCCCATGCGGCTTGCGCGCCGGTATCACCTTCGGCTTCGCCATGTTCCAGCAGCGTGCGAGCAAGGCGCATTTGGTCCTTTTGGGGAAGGCGCAGGGCTTCATCCACGATTTCAGCAAAGCTCATGCATTCGAATATAGCAGGGGATTAAGATTAAGAGAAAGATTAAGATTAAGATTAAGAAGATTAAGATTAAGATTACGCGAAGCCGCTCAATGTGTGAGCGCATAAACCGCTATATTCAGCGCCAGTTTCTGGCCATCGTCGGGGCTGACGCCTTTGCCTTCGTTGCAGGTGTTGTTGGCGCTGAAGGAGCAGCAGAGGCCGTCGGCGCACATCACGGCCACGAGGTTGCCTTGATAATATAATCCTTCAAGTTGGATATCCCGCGGCTCGTTGAGGCATCGGATACGATCTATTTTATAAAAGGAGCGATAGATGAGGTGGTCGTAAGGGATTGGTTTAACCTTCTCACCTTGAAAGATTCGGCTGAACTCGCGACGCCAGGCTTTTGGGAAGCCTTGCAGATTGCAGCAACCGGAGGCGAAGAAGAAACCCCCATGACTAAGATACTTCCGCAGGTTCGCTAATTCGGGTTCGGTCAAAACGAAATCGTTATGGCCGTTCATGAACAAAAATGGAGTCTCGAACAGATCGGAGTCCGTGAGACGCACTTTCCTTTCCTCCTGGACTTTAATCGTGGAAGCGCGTGAGACCAGTTTCATCAGGTCCTGTCCTACACCACCGCAATCATTTCCATCGTTCGCGCTGTATTTGACGCGGCCCATGAAGAAGGTGGCTTGCTTGTCGTCAATGGATTGCGACTGAGCGCTGAGGACGCCAAAGAGGAGGAGTACCAGTGAAACGTGAAACGTGAAACGTGAAACAGGAAGGACGCGATTTGGATAAAACCAAGGCAAAGACCATAAGCAGCCGCCCAGCTCTTTTATTTCATCCCTCGGACGGTTAGATCCGCCAATCGCGTTCATATTTGTCAGGCGCACAGATGCACCCCATTTCACGTTTCACTTTTCACGTTTCACTTCACGTTTCACGTTTCACGAAAGCCCCCATTTTTTCCGCAACAGCCACTCTGAACCCAAACAGCCGAGGACCAGGCTCAGCGTCCAGAGGTTCAGGCCGGCGGGGCGGCGCATTTGCTTGCCTTGGCGGACTTGCTCGATTTTGGCTTTGATCTTTCCCACCAATTCGCCTGGATCACGGCAATCCTCGACTTTCATGGCCAGACCATCACTCACACTGGCCCATTGACGTAGGCTCTCCATGTTGCGGCCTGTGGTCTGAAACTCGATGTTGAAATCGCGAATTTCTACTGGCCGCGAAGCGATAGGCACCTTTTGGCCATCGGTTACAGTAACATTGTAGATACCTGCCTTCTCGGCGCGGAATTTAAAATCAACGGGATGTAAAGGCTCCAGTTCGACGACTTCTTCGTGCAGCAAATTCTTTTCCGCGTCTTCAACGCGGGCAAAGAATTGGCGGGCGGTTTCGGTAAGGTTGCTGGGGTTGGGCTGTTTTTCCAGAATGACCTGAACATCCATTTGTGGGCGTAATTCCTGGTCCGCCAATTCAATTGAGACGTCCTGGCGGCCAACTTCGCTCAGGTAACGGAAAAGCTGCCGCCAAAAACGGTCGAATTGCTGTGGTTCTCCGTCCTTTGCGAGGCGCCAACGCCACAAATTCTGCACACTTAACACCGCCGAGAGTCCTGCGCCATATCGTTGAGCAGCCATCAGAATGCGGCGGCCATGGGGTCCATCGTCATTTTGATGCACCGCCCAAGTCTGGGCGCCATGTTTGGCGGCATCCACGCGACCGTACTGCGTGAAAGTGGGAAGTTGCGCCCAGGCCTCCGCCACGGGCCGGTCGTCGGCGATCTCGAATATCGGGTTGTGGAGGGCGTCATCGGTAAGCTGGATGCGGAAGGGGCGATCCAGGCCTTCGACTCCTGAATTGCCCGCAAAGACCACGGGCAGGAGCTGCTCCAATCGGCTCCGTTGCCAGGAGGAATCGAAGGTGGCGGCTCCCCCAATCATCAATAGGCCGCCACCGAGCTCGCCACAAAAGCGCGCCAGCACGTCCTGCTGCGCCTGAGTGAGATCGGAAGGACGCAGATTTGACAGCACCACCACCCTAAAAGGGGCAAGCTCTTCCAGTGAAGTGGGAAAGCCATTCATGAATTCGCCTGCGCTCTCGACATTCTGGCGGAAAACAGACCGGCTCGAAGTGCGCGTCAGCCCGGTCATTTTAATGGTTTGATCGTTGCGCAAAGCGAGGCCGATGAATTTGTAGTCCCAGGTGAGCGCGCCTTGAATGTAAAGCACACGCAGCTCTTTTTCGTCTGAAATCCGCACTGCCGTATTGGCCGACAGGTTCACGCACTTCAGGCCCGAAACGTTCGGCGGCAGAAGTTGAACGGAATAATTATGAACACCTTGCTTATCCTCCGTGACCTGAAAATTTTCCAGCCACGAACGCGAGCCTTTGCCTGGAGTGACGCTCTTCCGCTGGGACATCTGACCATCGCGAAAGAGAACTAGATCAAAGGGCGGCATGTCGTCAGTGTTCATCATTTCAAGATGCGCGCTCACGCCAAAACCTGTTTTAGTTGTGACTGTGGGAGGTGCTTCAATTTCGCGAAGCGAAAGAGTGCGGACGCCCATGTCGCTTCCGAACCCCAAGCCGATAAAGGGAATCTGCGAGTCCATGAGTGAACTGAGAGCACGGGTATTGTCCACGCTCTCGTTAACGATGCCGTCAGTCAAGGCGACTACGGCCAGAGGAGGTTGAGCGGATGTTGAGAAAGCCTGGGCAATCGCGCCGCCCAGGTTTGTTCGCTTGCCATTCGGAGCAGCCGATTTCAGTTTAGGGCCGTCGGCTGCCTCAGCGGTTTGATCGAACAGCATTGCCTGGACCGACATTCCCGCGGACTTCAGCGCGGGCAGCAGGCGGTCGCCAAGAAAGGAGAGCGCCTGGTTGTAGCGGGTGGTGTTGCGCTCTTCCAATGACATGCTTTCGCTGCGATCAACCAGAACAACGACGGAGCGAGACGCGGCGGCGGGTGGTTCCCGCGTCGTCCAGATCGGGCGGGAGACCAGAAAGATGAGCAGTAGCAGGGCAATAACTCGCAGCGCGGCTAGTGCGAGGGTTCGAGTAAGCGACAGCCGGCGCCGTCTCCTCAGCCATACCGACAGTCCGATTGCCAATGCACCCACGGGCAGACCAATCTGCCAACCGAGTGGATATTCAAATGTGATCAACGCTGTCATGACCGGAAACCCGAAGTCCGAAAGCCGAAGCCCGAATCAAACCCGAAATCCGAATTGCCAAAGTTACCCTCTAACTTTCGGGCTTCGGATTTCGGATTTCGGATTTCACCACTCATTTCTCAGAAAGCTTCTCAAAATATTTCTGTATTCGTCCGCGATAAGCGGGCGGCAGGTGCGTGGGGTCAATGTTCGTGACCTCCGGTTTGTCCTCTTTCTTGGCAAGTTGCTGGGCGGTTTCGAGCGAAAGGCTCTGCAGCGCGGACATCAGCTTTTTGAGATTCGCGGCTTCGAGCGGGGTTTTCGGTTTCAGCAACTCGTCGAACTGCAGGAGGATGGAGTTGATTTGATCATTGTTGCCTTGGCGGGTGTTCATGCCATTGCGAAGGTCCTGGAGGGCCTGGTGGGCCTGTCTGGCCTCGTCCTGAGGAGATAGACCGCGTTCGCTCTCCAGTTGACGAATGAGGCTATCGAGTTCAGCCATTCCCTGGCTAAAGCTTTCGTCGGCGTTCGGCTTCAGAGCATCGTTCTGCTGGGCCATTTGGAGTGATTTCGGCTGGCTCTCGGTGAAGGCCTTGCTAACCTTTCCAAGGCCATCACGCGCCTGGCCGGCACGCGCTTCCTTGTCCTGCTCCTCTTCAGCATATTGCAGTTGATTTAACCGGGAGTTCAGTTCGGCGCGCTTCTGGTCACTGAGCGAGTCGCGCAAGGCAGGTCCAAACGCGTTACGGGTCGGGTCCTGTTCGGCGGTGCTCTTAAGCTGGTCCAACGTTTTGCGCGAAGCCTCAATCTCTTTTTGCAGTTGCGCCTCCGACATTCCCGAATTGGTTTTGGAACGCCCGTCGAATGCCGCGATTTCCTGGTCCAACATCTGTTTGAGCTTGTAAGCGTCAGCGAGTTGCTGATCGGCCGCCTGGCCTTTCATGGAATCATTTAATTTTTGCAGGTTTTGCGTTGCCAGATGGGTTGCATTCCGGGCGTCCGGGCTCTTGCGTTGCAGCGAGTCGGCTGCGTTGTTCATACCTTCGCGTGCCTCGTCGGCTGGCAGTTGCAGGGGCGAAAACGCCTGCGGATGTTGTTCGCGAAAATCTTCGAATTTTTGTTGTAACTGCCGCTCCTGATCCGCAAGCCGCGAAAAGTCCGAACGTTGAGCGGCGCGGGCCTGCTGCTCCAGAGTCTTTTGCTGTTCGAGAGTCTGGCGGACGAAGTCCTGGGCGGCTTTGGATTCGTTGCGGAACTCGGCCATCTCCTTGAGCTTGCTCGACGCGTCCGCCACCGGGGTTGGCTCCTCATCTTGCTTTTGATCTTCAAATGATTTGGGATTATCCGTGATAGCCTTTTGGAATGACTTGCGCGCCGCGGCCAATTCCGAAAGCGCACTGCGCTCCTTGTTTCGAGCGTCGTTCATGGAATTGTCCTGCAGCAAACGGCTGGCGCGGTCGAGTGATTGCTCGGCCTTTGCCAGATTGTCCAAGGCCTCTCCGATGGGCTTGTTCTCGAGTTCGCCGGCCATCTGCGCATACAAGTGCTGAGTGGAATCGCCCAGATCGCCTTCGGCCTCGGATAATTTTTTCCGGTCCTGTGCCTGTAGCTTTTCGCCTACGGGTGGCCGTTGGATGTGTTGATGAGTTTGGCGGATGACGTGCTGCTGTCGATTGATGAGCGAGGAAAGTTCACTGAGGAAGCGGTAGGCCTGGCCGGTTTCGCCTCCGGGCAGTTTCAGAATGTCTTCGCGGAAGGGGCGAACCTCCAGGAAATAAACTTCGGATGCGTAAGAATCATTTTTTTCAGTGCTGGCTTTGGCGTAGTAGGTCATCACGTCCCAGTCGGAGAGTTGAAGCTCATCAAGGTAGAGAGTTGGTTGATAAACAGCATAGCGCGGCTCAGACGGTGGCGGCAGCTTGTGCTCAGCCTCGTCGGAGCCATTGATGGCCGAGAACCAGTTGATCTGGTCCAGCGTTTGGTTGGCGGCGGCTTCAATTTGCAGCGGCACTACATCCACCTTGGTCACTCGAAGGTCAGTGCCTGGATCAGTGATTCGCACTTCACCCCAGGCCTGATTTTGCTCGACGTTGTTGGTCGGGGGTAGCCCAAGATCGAGAGCCTTATCGTTGTGAGCGGCGGAGTTGTTCTTTGCTATTTGGGCGGGTGCTTTAAGCCGCAACCAGGGTGAGTAATGGGCATACAGAAAAATTGTGGCGGCAATGGTCGCCAGGAAGACAAGAAAGTGCGCTCGGGTTCGGTATTCGTTGAATGGATGCTCAGGCGTCTTTTTTGCGAGAACAGACTGTGTTTGTTTCGCGATCCGGCGGGCAAAGGATTCGGCCTGAGCCTCGGGTGGATGGCCTTCCAGATGAACCAGTGTGTTGAGCCGATCCAAGAGGCGCTTGTCAACTTTTTCGAGCGCTGCCGCCAGCCACGGGCGGGCAGGCGAGGCGGAAGCGATCGTAATGAGCAGGACCGTCCAGGTGATGATTCCCGCCGCCGCCAGGACGACGTACAAGGTGATTGCGATAGGTTTGCTTGCGATGACGCCGCCGAGAATCGCGCCACCCATCAGAATTATGCCGAAACAGAGGATCGTGCCCAAAAGCAGGCTCTCACGCACGAAGCGAAGCCATTTCCAACGGAACTCAGCCCGATTCAGGCTCGTCTCGACCACTGTGAAACGGAAATTCACGCCCTCTCCTTTCGGGCCTCTGCCAGCGCCATTTCAAGGAGCAGGAAGACCAACCCTGCCAAAACCATCCACCACCACAACCGCTGTTGCAAGATGGCAGAAGCGGAAAGGTTGGCCAACTTGGGTTGAACGGGTGAAACACCCGCCCTGGTCTGATATTTCCAGACGCGCATTGCATCGGGCGATTCGCTAAACACCAACTCGGACTCTTTTGGAGAGGGGTTAACGCTGAAGACCTTCGCAACTTCCGAATGTTCATCGTAAGCCAGGTCGTATAGGCCGGGGTTGGAGGGCATTCGGACTTGCACATGGCCTTGATCTACCGGGGCGCGAAGAAGCTCGCGATTAGCATCCCGGAGCACGGCTTCACGCGCATTGGAGCCTGTCGGCAACTGGATCAACGCGATCTCTGCCGGCTCGAAACTTGTGGGGGTGGGGTCTTCAGCCCGGGCAGCTTGAAGCGCCAAATCCAAAAAAGGAATGAACGTTTGATGGATGGGCCATGAACTATGCTCGCGATCCATGCCGAACGCGGCGACAAACAGCTTTCCTTGGAGCTTTTGGCTCTGGAAAAAGAGGCCCGCGCCTCGTTCGGAGAAGATCAACGGCATCGCTTGCGGGGCTTTTAAGCGAGCATATTGCCACACTTTGATGTCCATGAGGTTGCCGTAATCAGGGGAGAGAAATGGATGAAAGATAGGATGGCTCGAAAAAACGAATTGAAACTTTTCGGGATTCTCTTTCGACGCAGTCACAGTCCCCTCCGACTCGAACCCAAGCTCGCGCAGGAAGCCTTCGACTGAGGGGGTCAACCGATTCACCAGCAGCAGCACGCCGCGCCCGTTGGCGAGATAGCGCCAGAGTAGTTTTCGAGCTTGCGAAGATTGCAGGTAGCTGCTCTCGATGCACAGGACGTCAGCATCTGATGACAGAGCAGGCGTCTCGCCTGTGCCTTCATTTGGAGCTGCTGCCGGGACTGGCACTGTCCCATAGGGCAGGCGGGACGCCTGCCCTACATTTTCCTCCAACTCGGCTGATAGATTGGCCGGATCCAGCATCCGAACGGCCCACTGGCCGCGCATAATCTCCGGGGAAAGCGCCAATCGCAACCAGGGAGATTGAGCCAACAAAGCCACTTTGCCTTCGACAACCGGTGCGAGCGAAAAGAAGACGCGATTGTCTTCCGCCAAGGCATCCGGCTTTCCGTCCACAGTTACGCCCCCGCGCAGCCAAGCGGTCGGCGATGCTTCCCATTGCGCCTGTAAAACAATCGATTCCGGGGCCTTTTCCAAATCCACAGTCCGATTGAATATCAATTGCCCGTTGGCGCGCAGGGCAACGTTGGCGCTGGTAGCCGGACCGGTATGGCCGAGCTTGACGGTGAAATTGATCAAGGATTTGTCCCCAAGAAAAATCCGCTGCGCGCGAGGTTCGGACAACCACAGGTTGGGTAGGGCAGGGGATGGCGCCTTCGGAAGTTCCACTTCCATGTCGCGCAGGAAGGGAGGAGTGTTGACGTTTTCAGTCCATTGATTTTCCTGACTATCGCTGAGGAACACGACTCGCTTTTTTTCGCCGAGTGAATTGGCCAGCAACGAACTGGCCTGGCGGAATGCGGCCAGGAACGAGCCGCGCTGGTGAGAGGGCTCCAATTCCCGCAATTTTTGCCGGGCGGACTCGCGGCTGTCCGCGAACGTCACCACTATCTGTGGACTGGAAATCAATTCGATCACGGCAACCTGTATGGAAGGACCCACGTTGTCCAAGTCCGTCAGGATACGCGCCTTGTCGCGGGTGAAGCCGCCACCCGCCTGATGGCTTAAAGTGTTATCGAGGATATAGACGCGGCTCTCCTGGATGGGTGCTGTGTTAGCTCCTCGAAGGAACGGCCACGCGAACGCGCCTACAACCGCAAGCAGCGCCAGAACGCGCAACGCAAACAGCAACAGGTCGCGAAGCCGCATCGGACCCTGGCGCGGCTGGGGTTGGTCGTCCAGAAATCGCAACGCCGAAAAGCGAATAAGATGTGTTTCCCTCTTCCGGCGCAAATGAAGCCATATCGGCGCCACCACCGCCAGCGCGGCAAGCCAGAACCAGGGATTGAGGAAGGAGAGCGGCATAGCTCAAGTCGGAATCTGCAAACATCCGGCACCCAAAACCAAACACGCGTGCCGCAAACACCAAACACCCACTTCGCAAACACCAAACACCAAACACCAAACTCCAAGGAAACACCAAACACCAAACGCCAAACTCCAAGCTCCAGTGCGCGCTATTAGCTGTTGGTGATTGGTGTTTGGAGCTTCTCTGGTGTTTGGTGTTTGGTGTTTGGTGTTTAGCATTTTATCCGGGTTCATCTGTGTTTATCCGTGGTTAATCCTCATTTGAGCCGTTTGCGTTCATTCAAAAACATAGCCAGGGCACGCCAGGGGCTTTCGTCCGTTCGTACCACGCAATGTGGCATCTCCAGCGAACGGAATAAATCGCGGTACGCGGCCATGAAGCTATTGAAACGCGCGAGGTAATTCTCACGTGCCAGGGCAGGGGCGACTATGCGGCGCATCCCGGTCTCCAAATCCTCGAAGATTTCTGGATCATCAAAGGGGAATTCCAGTTCATCACGATCGAGCGTTTGAAAAATAATTACCTCGTGTCCGTGAAAACGCAGTTGCTTGAATCCAAGAGCAACCTCCTCCGATGGCTCCAGTAAGTCTGAAAAGAACAGGATCACGCTGCGGCGGTGGACCAAGCGGACTGTATGATCGAGCAGTTGCACAAGGCGGGCTCCGCCGGCAGCCTGAAGTTGGTCCAATTGGCGGAGCATCAGCCCAAACTGATTGGGGCGCTGCGAGGGCCGGATGAACTGTGGCGCGCCGCCCAAGCCGTCGAGGCTCACCATGCCCGCCGCGTCATTCTGCTTCAGAAGAAACCACGTCAGCGCGGCGGCAACGATGCGAGCGCACTCAAGTTTGGAACCCCAGGCGTTGCGCCCGCGATAGCTCATCGAGGCGCTCGTGTCGCAAACGATATAGAATCGTGCGTTGGTTTCCTGCATGTACCGTTTGATGCAGAGCCGGTCGCTCCTCGCGTAAAGCCGCCAGTCCAGGTGCCGCAAATCGTCCCCGGGCTGGTAATTACGATAATCGCTGAACTCAACGCTGAACCCGTGGAAAGGGCTGTCGTGCAGGCCGCTCAGGAATCCTTCCATCACGTACCGAGCCTTGAAATCCAAACCCTCCAAGGCAGCCAGCAGCTTGGGATCGAACTGCGAGGAGACAAAAGGAGGAGCGGCGTCCATAGAGCAATCAGCACAGACTGGTAATAACTGAAACACCAAACACCAAACACCAAACACCAGAGAAACTCCAAACACCAAATCTCAAAAGACTAAGACGCGTTAGGTGAGCTCGGCAGTTCGGAGCAAGGCCTCGCATTAGCACCGTGGCTTTAGCCCGGTGCAGAATCGGAGCGGAATGTAGAAGCCGTTTCAACGGCTTATCCGATAATCCGGCAAACTGTTGAAACAGTTTGCCTGACCCAAACTCGGCCTTGCACCGGGCTAAAGCCACGGTGTTAATGAGAGGTGAGCCAACATCGAAGGCCACCGGCTTGGTGCTTGGAGCTTGTTGTTTCTCTGGTGTTTGGTGTTTGGTGTTTGGTGTTTTCATTGGCAGGGCACATCCGCCAAAAGTTGGCTTATGATCTCATCCGTCGTCTTCCCCTCAGCATCAGCTTGAAACGTCCGGATCAGGCGGTGGCGCAGCACCAAGGGCGCGAGAGCAGCAACGTCTTCGCAGGCCACATTAAAGCGGCCCTGGCAGGCGGCTCGGGCGCGACCGGCAAGAATTAGATATTGGCTGGCGCGCGGGCTTGCTCCCCAACGAATCCAGCGCCGGATGTAATCGGGGGCTTCGCCGTTGCTGCCCGGGCGCGTGGCGCGCACCAGGCGCACCGCGTAATCAATCACGTTCGGCGGGGCTGGCACGTGCGCAACTGCGTTGCGAAGGCTGAGCACCTCGTCCCGAGTAAGCACCGGCTCCAGCCTGTCGAGCGGCGCGAAGGAATGTTGCTCGACCACACGCCTCTCCTCTTCGCTGGAGGGATAATCCACCAGCAATTCGAACAGGAATCGGTCGAGTTGGGCCTCGGGCAAAGGATAAGTTCCTTCCTGCTCGATAGGGTTTTGCGTGGCAAGCACCATAAATGGCTCCTCCAGCCGGTACATCTTCCCGGCCACCGTCACAGTCTTCTCCTGCATTGCCTCCAACAGCGCGGCTTGCGTTTTGGGCGGTGTCCGATTGATTTCATCGGCTAAAACCACCTGGGCAAAGACCGGGCCTCGCATAAAAGCAAACTGTCGGCGTCCAGTAGCAGCCTCCTCCTCCAGAATCTCCGTGCCGGTGATGTCTGAAGGCATCAGGTCCGGGGTGAACTGGATCCGGGAAAAGCTCAATTCCAGCGCGCGGGCCAGGGTATGGACAAGAAGCGTCTTTGCCAGGCCTGGAACACCCACCAGTAAACAGTGGCCGCGGGCGAAAATTGCCCAAAGCGTCGCGGCGATAACATCCTGCTGGCCGACGATTACTTTGCCGATTTCGTTTTGCAATTGACGGATCTTCGGCGCCAACTGCTCCAGTACGGCTGCAGGATCGGTTGCGGGGATTCGAGACGTGACTTCGACGTTTGGAACTGTCAGATCATCAAGCATATATTATAGATGGTATTTAAACCTTGTCGTTCACTTTGTCGCAAAGTTTCTCAGATCATTTCGAAATCACCACATTTGCCGCCATGGCCCCGAGCAGCTCACGCAACTGTTGCTGGAAAAGGGGTGTCTCACTTTGGCTTAACTCGCCGCGCTCCAATTCAACATTAAAATGCGCAGTGAGACCCAAGGCGCCGCTTTTCTTCCATTCTATCCGCCAGCGAAATGGCTGCGCCTTGCTCTCGGCCGCGGCAGGCAAAGTTTTGATTTGCGTCCCCGGGGGCAACTCGAAGTCGAATTCCTGCTCGAGGGTCAGTGGGTAGCCATCATTGAGGAACAGGGCGCTTTTCCGATGATGCAGTGCCTGGTCCCATTGCTTCGGCAGCCAGAACGGCGAATGAAGCAGCCAGGTTCGGTCATCACTCCAGCAAAGCCCCACTGATTGGCCGTCCGCATCCCAACGAAAATCTTCATCGAGATTCGAAACCGGTGTTGCGCGCTGGTCTTCCAAAGCGAATGTTCCGGCGGCTGGCCTGAATTTGGCCGCGAGCAGCGGAACCGAAGCGTTCTGTTCTTTGGCTCCCCGAGCGGCGGCGCGCAATTCATAATCCGGAAAGCCCGTCGCTGTCGCTTCCAGGCTCATCGGCAAAGTTGCACCCGGAGCCGAGCAATTCACCCGACCGCGCAATTTGAGCACGTGGTCTTTGGCATCCGGCACCGGCAGTTGCGTGAGGCCTGATTTGCCTTGATTGCGCCCTGTTGAGACAAGTCGCGGTTGACCAGCGCCGTGGGTGCTTCCATCCGCTGACCCGCCTTCCGCTTGATCATGCCGACTACCAGCGATAACGAGCACTTTCCGGCCTGGATCACCCGGAGGCAACATGCCGAATCGGCAAACTTCATCCGTTGTATCTATCCAAAGGGTCTGGTTATCCAGAATGACTTTCGAAATGGCATGATTGAACGCTAGACCAGGCAAGTCGTCATGCGCCTGGCTGAAGCGCGGGACGAGCGTAAGCTCGGCCTCAATGTTCAAGGCGCGCAGCAGGGTGTTGAAAAGATTGGCCTTGTCTTTGCAGTCGCCAAACTGATTTTCCAATACGTGGGCGGCCGCATGGGGCCGGAAAGAGTTCACTCCCATCGGCACGGCAACGTACCGCAGGCTTGCCACGAAATCGTAAACAGCCAGGACTTTCGCTCTTTTGTCCGGAGCTTCCCGGGTGAGTTCCTTTGCTTTTGCCGAGATTTCCGGGGTGATTTCGTCCGCAAGTTTGCTTATGCGTTGATACCATTCGCTAAACGTCCCCCAATCGTGAAAAGTCGAGACGAGCAAGCGAGCGTCGTGTCTCGGGGAACTTAATAACTCGCGATCGCGCTCCTCGAGTTTCGAAAAATGCCAGCCGTAGCGGGTGCCATAGGTCGTCTGTTCCACAGTTGGATCGGGTGCCCTGATGTTCTCAAAAGTATAATGGAACGGCGCTTCCCTGGGCACACGGACCTCAAGGCTGCAATCCACGGCAGGCAAGCTCTGATCAACGGGGATTTCGAGCGAAATGTGCGGAAGAGGGAACTGTTTCCATTGCGTCCGATAACGCACGTGCAATACTGCTCCTGGCACGACGCCTGGCAGGGAGAAAAACTTGCGCTGGCCAGTCTGATAATCTCCCACTGTCGGCTCCCGCGCCTCACGAATTGCCTCCGGATCGAGCCGCTCGATTTTTCCGTCCGCGTGCAACACCTCGCAATCCAGGAATGCGATATCTTCGAAAGGCGCAGAATAGGCGATATCGAAGTCGCCGAGATGTTTTCCCTCCGGAGAAAGTATTTGTATGTACTCATCCTGCTCGCTGGCAATGGCAGGGTTGTTACCAAGGGTGTAGGCAAGGTGGCGACGCAACACGACGCCGACAGCGCCGGGATAGTCCTGGGGCTGAACACGAGGAGGGAAACCGTCGGATGTCGAGTGTCGAGTGTCCAGTGTCGAGTCTGAGTTCGTCGCAGCCGAATAGGGCGACCCCGTCGCTTTGTTGTCGGCTATTTCGGTTCCATTTGTTCCCAGGTCCCCGTTTGGCTCTGGAGCCTGGAGTTTATTTGGTATTTGGTGTTTGGTGTTTGGTGTTTGATCTGAGGTGTTTGTTGTTTGTGCGGCGGCGGTATCTGCAACGTTTTCGCTTGCGGGTGCCAGCAACTGTGGCTTTTGCTCGGCTAACCAAAGCGTCGGTTCCTCAGTGCGTGCGAGGTGGCGTTCTTCGTACCACGCTCCTAATGCTCGCCCAAATTCTGCGCTGAGCGACTGAAAACTCTGAGAGAGATTAGCGCGGGCCAGCTTCAACAGAAGCGACATTCCCGCGGGATCGCTGTTGAACACCGTCTCGCATTCCGAAGACAGAATCTGCCGGCGGGCGCCTGCCAAGTCACGGGCAAATGCCCCGCTTCCCCGGAAGAAAAGGACCCATTCGGAGTCTGTCCGGCTGGCACATTCGGCGAGCGCTTTGAAGTCGGTCGGCATGAGGCGCGGTCCGCGCACGTGAAACACAGGGGTGCTTCCCTGGCGGCCACCATGGCCCCAGGCAATTACAACGAGCGGGTTGGTTGTCCCGGCCACTGTTTGGCAAAGGGCCTTGAAGTTGTCACGGTTGGCCTTTATCACGGTTGCACCGGCCTTCGAAGGCGTTGGGCCAGATTCGGCGCCATCAGCCAGAGCGATTACGCGTTGAGCCTGCCCGCTATCGCGCACGATTTTGAGCCAGCCTTCGAGGTTGTCCTTGTAATCATTCTCGCTCTCAACGTCCCCTGGAAGCCCAGAGAGAAGCACAACGACGGCATTCGGAGAAATGAACGGCACTTGACTGCCCGAGGCGCTAAGGCACAGGCCCGTCCAAATTGCGGTGGCGATTACCAGTGCTAACGTGAGACAGAGCACACCTCTCAACTTCGTGGTCAGCCGTCCCTTCGGGACTCTTACGTTCGCGCGACTAAACCCAACGCTAAAGCGTTGGGCTATTCTCGGGATGTCCCTCCGGGACAATGAATTAGTCCAATCTCTGAAAGGCATTAGGTTTGGGCCAACTGTCACCATGGCTTCTATAGAACTTCCGCTACATGTGTACCCTCTGCACCCGGCACAATCCCGCGTTTTGTGGTGAAATTCAACCCGGAAACCCTGCGATTAGCATGAGGTGACCGAAGGTTCGGATATAAAGCGGCGAAACCGCCAATGCCCGCCAATAGCCGGCAATCTGTGGAGTTGAAGCTCCAATCTATGGCGAAAGATATGGAAAAGGCAAGCGAGGCTTAACAGGCTTAACACCGGCTGATCTCCACGGCGGATCTGCGACGAATTCAACATCGAAGGATTTTTACACGTTGGGACACTGCCGCGAGGTGTCGACAAAGTTCTCGACAAAGTTGGCGAAGTTGGGTGAATACCCTATGGGAAGGCTTATTCGTGTACCCGATACTCAATTTGTACTTGGGAGTGTTTTTCAGAAACCGATCAAAGAAAGGATGATTATGCAAAAATTAGATTCATTGGAAAGCTTGCTGCTACATGAAATTCAAGATCTCTACAATGCGGAGCAACAACTGGTGAAGGCCCTGCCGAAAGTGGCGAAAAAGGCTTCGTCACCCCAGTTAAAGAACGCGATCGAAGAACATTTGCGCCAGACTGAGGGGCATGTCGAGCGTCTGGAGCAGTGCTTCGAAATTCTTGGCGAGTCCGCCAAAGGCACCAAGTGTAAAGGGATGGAAGGCATCCTCGATGAGGGCGAGGAAGTCATGAAGCTCAAAGGCACGCCGGAAACGCTGGACGCTGCAATCATCATGGCTGCGCAGAAGGTGGAGCATTACGAAATCGCAGGATACGGAAATGCCGCCACCTGGGCCGATCATCTCGGCCGGCGTGACATCAAACAACTCCTCGGACAAACGTTGGCAGAAGAGGAGCAAACGGATGAGAAACTGACGCAATTGGCCCAAGCTGGGATTAACCAGCAATCGGCTCAACAGATGCGCGAAGCGGCGTAGCGAAGAATTCAACGCAAAGACGCAAACAGCAAAGGCGCAATGCAAGGCAGGCACTGAGTGTTATGTCTTGTCTAGCGAGGGGTGCTGCTTTGCAACCTTCCGGCACTGATTTTCTCGAATGCAGCACACCTCGCTTCAGCAAAAACTGAGGGAGGATTACCGGGCGGTTGCGGAGCAATATCGTTCAGACGACGAGGCCGAAATTCTGACCGACAACCACTGGCGTCTGGCCGGCGTTCTCAAGAGCATCTGCCGCTCGTTCGAGCGGCCAATCACAGTGCTCGACGCAGGGTGCGGCACGGGGCGATATTTTCATTGCCTGGAGAATGTCGCCAGACTGGTGGGGATGGATCTCTCTCCTGAGATGTTGGCGGCAGCGCGCAACCCTGTGCGCCGCACAGCCGTTTCCGTGGAAGAAATTCAGCTGCTTCAAGGCAGCATCTATGTGGCTTCCTTCCCGCCCGAATCCTATGATTTCATTTATTCGATGGGCATGTTCGGGTACGGCGCTCCCGTGACCGCCGAATTGTGCCGCAAATTTTATGACTGGCTTCGGCCCGGAGGGACACTCTTTTTTGATGCGGTTGATGTGGACGGGTTATCGCGGCCTCGCCGCCTGAGGTTCAGGGCGAAGCAAGCGGCTTATCCTTTGTTACCCCGCTGCTTACAGCGTGTGCTCAAGCGGAGGCAGAACGGCTCGAGGTTCTTTGGCCTGAGTCATAAGGAACTCGGAAGGATCATGGAGAAAACACCGTTTAGCAATCTGAGCATCGAATCCCATCCTTGCGAGTCGCCGCTGTGGAACGGCAGGCATCTGGAGTGCCTTGCTGTTAAGCGTGCTCTTAAGCCCGCCCACGTTTGAATGTGCCATCGTGGGAAGGCTTTGGGCCGTCCGCCGCGGCGGCGGAGAGCTCCATGGCTCGAATGATCGCGGTGGCGCGGTTCTCGACGGCCAATCTGGCGAGAATGGATTGCACCTGTTTCTCGACGGTGCGCGGGCTGACGCCAAGAATGGCGGCGATTTCCGCGTTGCGTTTGCCCTCGACCATCCAGCTCAGGACCTCATTCTCACGGCGCGTAAGCTCGGGCAAAGGGTGGAAAGGGAGCCTCGTGACTTTCGGTTTGCGTTCCAGACGCAGGATCCAGCCGCCGAGAATCGAAGCCGAGACAAAAACATGGAGAAATTCGGTCGCGCCTGACTTGGTTAGGGACTGAGGAGTTCCGCCCTGTTCGCGCGAGGTCTCAACGAGACCAACTACGCTGGTTGGGATACCGCCGCTCCGCTTGGGTTCATCCTGAAAGAATTCGGTTAGCCACGACTGCGCCCGCCCTTGAATCCAGGCCACGCTGCCATCTTCATTAAAATAGGCGTAAGCGCCCGGCGCAGATTCCATGACCGCTTGTAACTGAGTCAGAGACCGATTCGCCCGGCTGACATACATAGCGTTTAAAAAGCTTGTCACCATGTGCGGATGCAGCGCATTGAGTATCTGCCGCTCGCGCTCGGTGAAGCCTCGTTTGCTGCGATGTATGGTGATGATGTGATAGACGCCGTCCACGACCGCAAGGATGCCGCCCATCTGCTGCTTGATGCCCATTTGATCCAAGGCCTCGCGGTAGATCTCGAGTTTATGAAAATCCTCCACGGGCATAAAGTCGGTGGTCATCTTCCAGGAAGCATCCTGGGTAGCCACATAATAGGCGCCAAAAGGGGATTGATGGCTGTATTGAGCGACTTTGGCGATCTGTTCATCGGTTGCCAGTTTTTCGGGTATAGTCAGGGCACTTAATTGGTGGGGCGGCTTGAAATAATTTAACGCCAGGGAATCACTCGGCACCAGTTCGTTTAGGATGGTCAACAACGTGCGCGCGTGCTGTTCGGCATCCAACTCGCGGTATAGTCGAACCAAACAAGCGCTGATTTTTCCCCAATCTCGCGAATCCAATTCCATGGTTTAAGCCTCTATAAGCTCGCCGTTTCTCGAATTCAAGCGCGAAGTAAAGCGGCATTTGGGTACTTGTACGCATTGACCGAGTACAGATAAATAGGATAAAACTCACGCCACAGCGGTTTCCCAAGTCCGAGATGGTCCACAGCGCGGCTGAGTCGCAACCAAAGGGGAACCCTGTGTACGGTGAAAAGTGAGTAGTGAATCGTGAATAGTCAGCTCGGGTGCGGTGAACATATTATGTCGTTAAAAGAACGAGAATCAAATCGTCGAAGAGGGGCAGGCCAGGCGCCTGCAGTACGTCGAGTAGTGCCGCCAGTGACGTCCGCGGCTTGTAGAACCTTCTTCAGAGCCATTCTCATGGGGTCGCTGCTCGGGGGTTCAACAGTCCTGGCCGAATATCGCTACGACCGGATTTGGCAGCCCGTTTGGACCAACGCCGCACACTCTGATCCCGAGGGAGGAGTAATTGTGGGAAGCGATGGCGTGTTGTACGGGACCACGACCTCCGGAGGAAACAATGGGGGCGGAAGCGCCTTCAGAGTGAACCGGGACGGCACCGGATATTCGGTAATCCACTCTTTCGATCGAGTTCATCCAGAACAAGGCAGCCGTCCGCAAGCAGCTCTGCTCGAAGGAAGCGATGGTGCGCTTTACGGCACGACCTTTGACGGAGGCGACTTTTACGAAGGGACAATCTTTCGCCTGAATAAGGACGGGACCGGTTTTAAAGTCCTGCGTTCCTTCGACTATAACAATGACGGCGGCCGCTCTACTGCTTCTTTGATCGAGATTTCAAATGACACGCTCTGCGGCGTGGCTGGGATGGGAGGGACAAATGATTATGGAACGATATTCGTGCTCAAGAAGGACGGGACCGGCTTTAGAGTGATTTACAGTTTTGGCGATACTCAAAGGCCGGGCTACAGGTACTACGATGGTCATCAAGCTACCGGTGTGCGCAGGATGCGCGATGGGTCGCTTTGTGGAACCACGACTTACGGTGGCGAATACCAACAGGGAACGGTTTTCAGCCTGAGCGCCGATGGTAGTAATTATCAGATTTTGCACCATTTCGGCTCTGTGCCGCAGGACGGACGTTACCCTGCTGCGCCAGTGATCGAGGCCAGCGATGGCTGGCTGTACGGCACCACGACTGAGGGCGGTCTGGGCGCCCTCGGCGGCTCAGATGGAATTGTGTTCAAGCTATCAAAGGACGGAGGCACATACGTGAAGATTGTCCAATTCGATATGACCTACTCCGACGGAATATACAGTGGCGGACCAGCGACAGCTTTGACCGAGGGCAAGGACGGATTGCTGTACGGCACGACATATCGGGGCGGTGATTGGGGACTGTACGGAGGGGATTATTCGAAATGGGTTGGCACAGTCTTTCGTATTGATAAGAGCGGAACTCCCTACGCTAGGCCTTCGGACCTGGGAGCGCTCCACCCTACGGCCGGTGATGGCAGTTACCCTTCCGGGCCGCTCGTCGAAGGAGGCGATGGGTATTTTTACGGCACTGCGTCACAAGGCGGCGCAAACGGGAACGGCACGGTTTTTCGGGCCTCATTCGTTCCTTATTATGCGACGATCTCAGCCGTTACCGATTTTCGTGAGCTTCGCGATGGCCAGCAGATAAGAGGGCTGATCCAAGGCAAAGACGGAGCGCTGTACGGGACGGCGGCTGCCGGAGGATTCTATGGAAAAGGCGTCGTTTTCAAACTTCCGAACACTGCGAACCCAACCGCAGTTCCGCTGCATGATTTTTTGGGAGGAGGCCTCCCGTACGAGGATGGCGAAGCCCCCGTAACAGGGGTCATCGAGGCGTCGGACGGGCTTCTGTACGGCGTGACATATTACGGGGGTGCCGCTCCGCATTTCAGCAAGGAAGGTATAGCGTATCGAACGGCCAAGGACGGATCGGGTTACACAATTACCCACAAGTTTTTGGGATATATCTGCAATAATTATCAAGACGGATATTGCATCGATGCCACATGGGACGCGGGGTACCCGACCTGTCTAATCGAGGGTCGAGATGGATTTCTCTACGGGTCTGGCCAGGACTGCTGGTATGGAGATGCGTCATTGCCACACGGAACGGTTTTCAGGCTGCCAAAAGGCCCAAGCGTTTCGACCACGCTTTTGACAAAGTTCTCGGAGGAAACACAATGCGCTTCACCGGTTTCAATCCTCGAGGGAGCAGACGGTGGCGATCTGTTTGGCACGACTTCCGGCGGCGGTGTAGTGAATCGCGGAATATTCTACCGCATCCCTAAGGACGGTTCGCATCTGTCCATCTTAGCTTCTTTCGATCAGGTTGGTTGTTCCCACAGGCTTTTGTTTCAATCGAGCGATGGACAGTTTTTCGTCCTGGACTGTGCTGGTACGATTCAGTGGATCAATCAGGACGGAAGCGGGCTGTCGGATTCTGTGTTGCTTACGCAGGTTGCTGGACTTCTTGAGGGGCCAAATCGCGTGCTTTATGGTGTGAAGAGGACTGGTGGCAACGATGGGTATGGCTTCGTATTCAGCACTCCGATGGATTCGGTTCCGTTCGATCCAAGTCGCTTGGATTTTGTTTACTCACTGCCGGCTACCAACGGTTATCCAACTAACGCTTTTTTCCAGGGGGTTGACGGCTGCCTATACGGAGTCACGGATCAGGATGTCGTTTACCGCCTCGACCCGGCCGGCTCGACCGCAGTATCGAAGCCGCAAAGCTTTGTCGCATCGGGCGACCTGACGAACAGGCAGTGGCAATATTTTCGGGTGCCGTTGCCGGCCGCCTCGCCGGGCTGGCGTATCGTGCTGAATTCCTTCGGAGCGAATACGGCTAACCTTTATTTGCGCAAAGATTCTCCGCCTGACCTGACCCATTTTGATCGCGCGGCCACCGGCCAAACTTACGCCACGCTGCTGCTGAATGCGGCGCAGGTGAGCGCCGGGGATTGGTACATCGGAGTCTATCTTCCATCCGGCACGACTTATTTCACACTCACTTCAGAGCCGGCGTATTCGCAGGAGCTTGGCTGGGACCCCGGAATCGCGCCTGGGGGAACGGTCGTTTATACCAATAGTAGCATCAGCGGCGGGGATTATTTCTTTCATGTTGCGCCCCAGGCAACGCGGCTCGGCATCTGGCGAATTGCGCTCAAGGTTTTGAAGGGGGAGGCGGATATTTATCTGGGTCGGAACGGGTTTCAACAGAACCCGGCCAACTATGAGCGTGCATCAGCTCGCGTGGGTGACGATGGGTTTACGCTGCACTCGTCCGAATTCACACCGGGCCAGGATTGGTACATCATGGTGCGGGCCGCGCCGGGATCGCTCTGGACGATTCTCAGTGGCGATGCCTTCGCCTACGACCTGGGCCAGCTCGCGACGAATTCTGCGAGCGGCACCAACGTCGCCATTCCTCCCGAGGGGACCGTTTATTTCAAAACGACGATCCCTGCTCAAACTCTCGCATGGCGGTTGTGGCTGAACGGCGCCACCAACACACTTTACGTGAAAAAATCTTTTGCGCCGCACCCGCTGTCGTACGAACTAATCCAGCAGCGGGCCATGCTGGTTGTGCCGCCGTATCTGAACACAAGCACCTTCAACGGCTCCTACTTTGTGGCTGTGCCGGGTGATCCGGGAACACCGATTGCGCTGGACTCACGGCAGCAGCCCGCCCTGGACTTGCCATTCAACACGAACACCGTCGCGAGCCTGGAGCTGGGCGACTTCCCGTATCTAACCTATCGAGTGCAGGTGCCGGTGCAGCAAATCGCCTGGCAACTGAATCTCTCGCCGTCATTAGGCAATCCCAACCTGGCGGTCCGCCGCGATTTGGTCCCCAACGAATTCCGCAACGATGCCTACTCGGACGTGCCCGGATCGGCCGGTGACAGCGTGACCCTGGTGCCTGCGCCGGGCGGCTCCAGCCCTGGGCTTAGCGATGGCACGTTTTTCGTGACCGTGTATGGGGACACCGCGTTTACCGCTTCGTTTACAAATGGCAACCCGGTCACCACCCCGATAGCGTACACGTTTAACATTACCAATGATGCTCCCGACAGGGTCGGCTGGCGATATTACGTCTTGAACAATATCCCGGATCAACTGGGGTCGCTAGGTTGGGATCTTCTGCTGAGCAACGCGCCGCCGGGCACGGAGATTGCGTTGCGACGAAACGCTGTGCCGGGCCGCTGGAGAAGCAGGGACCGGGACAATGTATTCCTGGAAGGAACGCAGGGCTATGTGGACGTGGGCAGCACATCCGGTTTCTTGCAGCAGCCCGGTCATCAAGCGGATATCTGGTATGTAGGCGTCTATTCACCTACCCAGACGCTGGGCAACTTTGTGTTGAGCGGGCGGCCGCTCACGGGCGCTCCTATCGCGCTGGATGGCGGCGCAACCAACATGGTCTCACAAGCTGTCGGCCAATGGACCTATTTCAGGCTCGACATCCCCACCGATGCCGGTCTGCTTGGGTGGGATTTGCGGCTGACTAATGTGTCCGGCGGCAATCCGCAGATATACATTCGCCGGGATGTCTTGCCCACGCAGAGCCTGTACGATGCTGCCGGCGGCGCTGACTGGACCGGCTATTATAACGACCCAGCCGGAGCTCCAGCACATGTCAGCATGCTCGTGCGAAGCATCCCGCGCCGAATTCAATCCGGCGCGACCTACTACGTCGGGATTATTAATTATGGTCCGGATGCAACCAGTTACAGCCTGCTGAGCCGGGGCATTGGTTCGAGCTTCAGCATACCGGTTGTCGATCTGCCTTTTACAAATGGCGTGGTCAGCGCCGGCGCTTTGCCTGCCCGGGAAGCAGCGTATTACAAAGTGGTCATCCCCTCAAACACCCCGAGCTGGAAAGTAAAGCTGACACTCACTTCAGGCGAAGCACTGGTGTGCGCGCTGAAAGATTATGTGCCGGGAAGCGACGCCTACGCCGGCTGGCCAATTACTCAGCCTGAATCTTACCCATCCGGCAAGAAGATGCAGAAACCCGGCAACGAACATCTGGCACTGTTCCCGGA
>PSRM01000052.1 GCA_003176045.1 Verrucomicrobiota bacterium
ACTACACATGCAACTCGTTGAATTGCAGGAGGTTGCGTAACGTGAAGAACGTTTTGTTTCTAGTGAGTGCGGCGTATTCCGCCGCTTTGGCTTTTACTATTCGGAGTCGCCCTTGTTTTCGCGAACAGTCTTAGAGCGGCAACCGAATCAAACGCCCCTATCCGCTTCGCCATCTTCGGCCTGGCGCACGATCATGCGGCGGGTTTCATTCCCAGGGCGAAGGACCGGCCGGACATTCAGCTCGCGGGGATCATCGAGCCCCGTGCAGACTTGCTCTCTCGCTACGCGTCGCGCTTCCACCTCGACCGAAGCCTTTTCTATTCGAGCCTCGATGAGCTTCTCGCCAAAACCAACATCCAGGCCGTGGCCACTTTTACCAGCACGTTCGATCATCGCCGGGTCGTCGAGATGTGCGCCGCAAAAGGACTGCACGTGATGATGGAAAAGCCGCTGGCGGTGAATATGAAGGAGGCGCGGGCCATTCAGGCCGCAGCCAAGAAGGGCGGCATCCAGGTCATCGTAAACTACGAGACCACCTGGTATCCTGCAAACCAGGCCGCCTATGCGCTAGTCCACCAGCAACACGCGCTCGGCGACCTGCGCAAGATAGTCGTCCACGACGGCCATCGCGGTCCCAAAGAGATCGGTTGCTCGGAAGCGTTCCTTGAGTGGCTCACCGATCCCGTTCTCAACGGCGGCGGCGCGCTAACCGATTTCGGTTGCTACGGCGCCGACCTGGTCACATGGTTGATGGAGGGCCAACGCCCGACCTCAGTCTTCGCCGTCACTCAACACATCAAACCCGAGATTTATCCCAAAGTTGAGGATGAAGCCACGATCGTTCTCACCTATCCCAAAGCCCAGGCCATTCTCCAGGCCTCCTGGAATTGGCCTATCGACCGCAAAGACATGGAGATTTACTGCAAATCCGGTCAGGTGCTCGTGCCCAATTCGACCACATTGCGGGTGCACAAACCGAACAGCGCGGAAACGCAAACGACGCCAGAGCCGTTGACTGGCGCCCAAGCCGATCCGCTGTCCTATCTGGCAGCCGTAGCGCGCGACGAGATGAAGCCCACTGGCCTTTCATCCCTTGCGGTTAACATGGTTGTGACAGAGATCCTGGATGCAGCGAAGGAGTCGGCGAACGCTGGAAAGAGAATTGAAATTCATTGAGTTCTTCTGGGTCTCATGAGAAACTGTCGAACCTTTCCGTAGTAACTCTCAATGCATCCAGAGTGCTGTGTTCGATATCCTCCAAATCTCCAAGCTTGCTGGTCCAGTTGCCTGAGCTGAGCTGTCGGGCAACATGGGTGGGCGTGCCGTCGAGTCCAATGTAGATGGCTATTTTTTCCACGCCTGGCTGAAGATCTGCGGTGGAGCAGGGTCTATAGCCGCGGCGTTTGTACACAGACATCAGATTCTCCAGGTTCAGCTCCTTCGCCACCTCCTGCGGCCAGTAGAACCCGTGAAGGTCAACCGGCTGCCACCAGTGTTCGGTATCGTTGCCAGCCCAGGCGAAACAGTTGTAGCGAGGAGTCGCGGGACCAGTAACTCGATAACCCGCAGCCTTCAAATTCGGCAAAATCTGCTCGATTTGGTTAGCCGACATTAAATGTATCCCCGCTCACGTCCCCATTTCAACCAAGCCGCGGCTGCTTCATCAAACGTTGAACCCTCCGGGGCAGGATCTTCTCCGCTAATTGCGTTCAAAGCCCAGAACCAATGCGCCGGTTCTCGTTCAAGTTCACGCAGGATCAAAGGAATCGCCACCGGACCAAACCCTATGATTCGCTGGTAAGCAGGATGAAGCACCTTTTTTTTGCAGCACGGATTGTGCTGCCGTTTGGCGCCGCCATTGGCGCACGAGATCCGAAAAGGTCCTCGCCAAATCGGCGGAAGTGGCCTCTGCCGTGACTGAGTTTTTCACACGGCGAAAATGCCATAACTTCGGCGCATAGGCAATGATTACGGCGGCCGACCCGAGCGGGCAAGATGCCCACGCTCCCAGGATCGAACGTGTAGTCCGAACACCGACGCCACAATCAGTTAGGCGCACCTTTTGTTAAGAACGGGAAAGCGGCATGCTGGTAGAGCTTGAAAAGCTCGAAGCGTTTTAGACTGGTCATTGGGATTTCCCTGGTTGTTTTGGGCGCAGGACTGATCGCAGGCTGGTTCGTTCGTGCGCCGATTCATGAAATCAGCAGAGCCGAACTGGACCGCCTCACACAGGCCCATGCGTTGTCAGAAGTTCGCCTGACACCAACGCCTTACGCCGGCATCTATCGTGTCGAAGGCCAGCGGACGGTAAGTGGCACATTGGAGAAGGTTTTCGTCACTACCCATCTGGACGAAGCCCAGGTTAAGCACTTTTGCGACGATCCAGCCATCAAGGTGGACCTGCCTGGAGTCGGAGTTCGCGCCCAGGTCATGAATGTAGTTTCCTCACTCCTCATTGCAGGCCTGGTCATCGGCCTCATGCTCTACCAAACAGGGCTGGGCCGTGGCCAGAGCCGGCGGATTCGGCAGAGGCCAACTGTGCGGTTTGAGGACGTTGCTGGCATCGAGGAGGCCAAGACCGAGGTGCAGGAAATCGTGGACTTTCTGCGCGATCCCAAAAAGTACCAACGCCTGGGCGGAAACCTGCCCAAAGGCGTCCTTCTGATTGGCCCGCCAGGCACAGGAAAAACGATGCTGGCCAAAGCCATTGCATGCGAGGCAAAAGCCAGCTTCTTCAGCGCGCACGGCAGCGATTTCACGGAAGTCTTTGTTGGCGTCGGCGCCAAACGCGTGCGGCGGTTGTTCCGGCAGGCCGCCCAGAGCCAACCGGCCATCATCTTCATTGATGAGGTAGATTGCATCGGCAAGCACCGGAAATTGGACGCGAACAGCGAGCACCAACAAACCATCAACGCTCTTCTTGCCGCCATGGACGGGTTCAATACCAGCCAGGGCGTCGTCGTCGTGGCCGCAACGAATCGGCCCGAAGATCTGGATGAGGCCTTGCTTCGGCCCGGACGATTCGACCGAAAAGTGTTTGTCCCGTATCCTGACATGAAAGGCCGCCGAGCGATTCTCGAAGCGCATGCTCAGGGAAAACCGATTGCCGAGGCAGAGCGCGCGTTGGACACCATCGCTCAAACGACGCCCGGCATGTCCGGCGCTGATCTCGCCAACCTGTTGAACGAAGCAGCCATTCTTTGCGCCCTAAATAACTCCGCCCAGATCACGCTGGCCGACTTGGAAGCAGCCCGCGACAAAGTCCGTTTTGGCAAGGAGCGAAAATCCGCCGTCCTCACCCATAAAGAGCGCGAGATGGTGGCCTGTCACGAGGCAGGGCACACGATCATTCATTTGCAGACCACACTCCTCCCACCTCTTTACAAAGTCAGCATCGTCCCTCGCGGCCAGGCCCTGGGCGTCACTACGCTCCTGCCGGATGAGGATCAGCACTTGCAAAGCAAGAATTTCCTGCTGGAAGAATTGCTGGTCCTCATGGGCGGGCGCGCAGCCGAAAAGACCTTCTACGGCTCGACCACCAACGGGGCCGCCGGTGATCTCGATACCGCGCGGAAAATTGCGCGCAAAATGATCCACGAATGGGGCATGGGTGAGAAACTCTATTACGAGCCCGAGCAGCCGGAAGCCGAAGTGGAGATCAATCGCTTGCTCGAGCAAGCCGACCGCCAGGCGCATCAATTGATCGAGGCAAAAAAGGAGAAGACACAGCGCCTCACAACGGCTTTGCTGGAAAAGGAGACCCTCACGAGGGATGAGGTGGTGGCCGTTGTTAGCGTCTGAACGCCGACAGAGTTCTTAACCGAGGCTATTCGCGTTTATTGATATTCCCGGTTTGTTTTCTTTGCCCCAGTGAAACCACCGACTGAATCGCGCCGTCTGACATGGGATGAAACCGTTCCATGGTCGCCTTTGTTATTTATTACTTGTGCTGTTTCTGCTGGCCGGCATTGGCCTCTGCGCCTCGGCGGCGGAGCGCAAGCCGAATATCCTGGTCATTGTCGCGGATGATTTGGGGTACGGGGAATTAAGTTGCCAGGGGAATCCGCAGATTCCGACGCCGCAGATTGATTCGCTGGCGCGCAACGGCGTGCGGTTCACCAGCGGATACGTTAGCGGGCCTTACTGCAGTCCTACGCGGGCGGCGCTGATGACCGGGCGCTACCAGCAGCGCTACGGCCATGAATTCAATCCCGGGCCGGCACAGGCTGCCGATGTTCACTTCGGCCTGTCGCTGAAGGAGAAGACCATCGGGAACAGGTTCAAAGAACTGGGCTACGCCACGGGTTGGTTTGGCAAATCGCATCTGGGTTATTTGCCGGAATATCATCCGCTCAAGCGCGGTTTCGATGAGTATTTTGGGTTCCTTGGAGGAGCGCACGATTATCTTGATGCCGCCGCGGATGGGCACAATCCCATTTTGCGCGGCACCAATCGGGTGAGTAACATTGATTACACCACCGACGCTTTCGGACGCGAGGCGGTGGCGTTTATCGAGAAGCACAAGGCTGAGCCGTGGCTTTGCTATTTTCCGTTTAATGCAGTTCATGCCCCGCTGGAATCCACTGAAAAATACCTCTCGCGCTTCGACAAAATTGAGCAGACCAAACGGCGCACCTTCGCGGCCATGCTCTCAGCCATGGATGATGCGGTCGGAGCGGTGCTGGCCAAATTGCGCGAGTACCATCTGGAAGAGGATACTCTGATCTTCTTCATCAGCGATAACGGCGGTCCGACGCGCCAAACCACGTCGGGCAACGGGCCGCTGCGAGGTTTTAAGGCGCAGACGTGGGAGGGCGGCATCCGCGTGCCGTGGATCATCCAATGGAAAGGCCATATTACCCCCGGCCAAGTGGACGACCGGCCCGTGATCCAAATGGATATTCTGCCGACCGCCCTGGCTGCTGCCGGGGTTTCATGCGACGCCGGGTGGAAGCTCGATGGAGTTAATCTCCTGCCTTACGTCACTGGCTCGAAGTCTGCCCCACCGCATGAGGCGCTCTATTGGCGCTTTGGCCAACAGATCGCGATCCGAATGGGAGATTGGAAACTGGTCAAAGCTCCCGGCGGCGGCACTGGCCCTGGCGAACAAACCGGCAAAGCCTCCACGGCGAACGCCCAGCTTTACAACCTTAAGAAGGATATTGGCGAAAAGGAGAATCTTGCGGAGACCGAACCCGGCAAATTTAAAGAGCTTGCAGCCGCGTGGGATAAGTGGAACGCGGAACTGGTAGATCCGCTCTGGGTTCCCCGTCCCGGGCCCGGCAAAGCGGCGAAACAGAAGAAACGCAATGCGAACCAGTAAAGATTGGAGCGCCGAATTCTATTTCGGCGTGAACCTGTAATGGTTCCCGACGCGCCGAAACGGAGTTCGGCGCTCCGCCCGGCCGTTCAGCGTTCCGCTTCCGCGGCCCTCGCCAGCAGCACCTTTTTGGTGGGAATGTAGTTGGCCACGAACTCGCGCCGGAACTTGCCAAAAGTCCCATTCCTGAGGGCTGCGCGGGCTTCTTCCATGACGCGGCAGAACATCCGTGAGTTGTGAACGCTGAGCATACGCAGACCCAAAATCTCCCCGACATTAAGAAGATGCCGCAAATAAGCCCGTGAGAAGCGCTGACAGGCAAAGCAATCACAATCTTTTTCGATCGGCTGGAAGTCGGACTTGCAGGCACCCGCCTTGATGCTGATGCTGCCTTTGCGAGTGAAGGCCGTTCCGTTGCGGGCCACGCGTGTCGGCAGCACGCAATCGAACATATCCACCCCACGGGCGATCAGCTCGACCATCTGGGCGGGTGTGCCCAGGCCCATGGCGTATCGGGGCTGGTTCGCAGGCAAATACGGCACGGTCATCTCGACGGCTCTCATCATCTCCGGCTCCGGTTCACCTACGCTCACTCCACCGATGGCGTAACCGTCGAAGCCCAGACTCACCAGGGCCTGTGCACATTCCTCTCGCAGCGCTGCGTTCACCCCGCCCTGGACAATGCCGAAGACCAGTTGCCCGGCTGCGCGCGGATGCTGCCGACATTCGGCTGCCCAACGCATCGTGCGCTCGACGGCAGACCGCAGTTCACGCGGGGTGCTCGTGTGCGGAGGGCAATCGTCGAAGACCATGGCGATGTCCGACCCAAGTTCTGCCTGGATGGCCATGGCCTCTTTTGGGCCCAGGAAGAGCAGCGAGCCGTCCAAATGAGAGCGGAATTCGACCCCGTGGGCCTGAATTTTGCGAATGGTCGCAAGACTGAAAACCTGGAAACCCCCGCTATCTGTCAGGATTGGGCGCTCCCAGTGTATAAACTTGTGCAACCCTCCTGCAGCCCGAATGATCTCCATGCCGGGCCGAATGCTGAGATGGTATGTATTGCCCAGGATAATCTGCGCTCCTGTTTCGAGAAGCTCGCGTGGATCAAGAGCTTTCACACTTCCCTGTGTGCCTACGGGCATAAAGACCGGGGTGTCAACCGTTCCATGCGCCGTGGTTAAGCGAGCGAGACGCGCTTTTGATCCAGGGTCGGTCTGGAGTAATTCGAACATCGGGCTGAGGCTAGCGGTCAAGGGCCGAAGTCCAAAGTCCAAAGTCGGGAACCGAGGGGCGAGGGGCGGGGGTCGGGGAAAGGGTTCAGGGTTCAGGGTCCAGGAGGAGAAGCCCAAGTTTCAAAGTTCAATGTTCAAAGATCAAGATCGCCGAGGCTTCGACGATGACGAAGTAGCGCAGGTTTCCAATTGCTGTATCGCCGATTTCCAATCGGCAGGCCGACCGCCGGCCCGCAGGCTGGAAGCACTGCGATACAGCAGATTGGAAATCTGCGCTACGAGGAAGGCCGGCCAAAGTCCAAGGTCCAAAGTCCAGTAAAGCATAGGTCCAAAGTCCAATGGCCAAAAGTAGCAGAGCCCGGCACTCGATACTCGACACTTTCGTGAAAATCAGCATAGTTTAAGGCTGACCATGAGTATTTCCGCTCCAACCAGGCCTGGTGCGGCTGTGACGCTCGCGCCCCGCGAGCCGCGCAGCGTGCCTCGAGCGCCGGATTTTTCTCATCCCGTCGCCCGTCCGACCAAGTCTCTCCTGCGGTTGCTTGTGGAGGTGCTCGATCACGGTGGGCCCGGCTACCTGCAATTTGCCATCACGAATATTTGCAACGCAAAATGCGATTTTTGCGGATTTGCTGTGGACCGGTTCGATCCCAGGAAAAGACGCAGTGTCACGCTCGAAGAGGCGCAGGACGTGATCGAGATTTGCGTTAAGAACCACATTGGATATTTGCTGTTCGTTGGCGGTGAGCCGCTGGTCCACAAGGACCTGCGCGCGATGACCCGCTATGCGGCCGAGCGTGGGATTCATCCGATGGTCTGCACCAACGGCTCGCTGTGGACGGAACGAAACATGCGCGAACTAGCCGGCGACGGCCTGACGAGCGTGATCATGTCCATTGACGCGCACGATGTGGCCCGGCACGAGCGCAATCGAGGACTGCCGGAGGTTTGCCGCAAAATCCGGCGAGCCAACGAAGTATTTACAGAACTGGGTATCCAGACAACGGCCAGCGTGACTGCCAGCCGCTTGATTGAGGACTATGACAAACTGCCGGACTTTCTGCGGCAACTCGGTTTCAGGAGTTGCACTTTCAGCTATCCTCTGACGGCTCTGGGTTCCAGCTATTTAAGCTTCAGCAATTCGAACCTGGTCAGCTACAAGACAGAGGAACTCATCCAGGTGTTCCAAAAAATCAAGGAGATGAAAGCCCGCAGCGGTTTCCCGGTTGTAAACCCGGCGGAATCATTATCCGAAATGCAGCGCCATTTGCGAGGAGAGAAAGAACGGTTTGGCTGTCTTGGCGGGCACAAATACTTCTATTTGGACTGGAATCTCGATTTATACCGCTGCCACTTCTGGGAGAAACCCATGTGCAGCATCTACGAATTCGATTCCTCCAAGCTCATCCGCGATGGCTGCACACGGTGCATGATCGATTGCTATCGCGACCCAAGCGTGCTCCAGTTCGCGGCCATCAGCACCAGCGACGCATGGCAGGCAGCCAAAAGAGGCAAATTCCTCAAGGCCGCCAGCCATGTTTTTGATTCACGCAATCTGACTTCCATTCGCGCCGTCTGGGAAGACCGCAAATGGATTGGTGGGGTGTAGGGGTGCGTTTAAGTTGTACCCTTACCTTACTGGAGCATATCCCAAAGCGCCGGGTGAGGGCACCCGGCCTACAAGCGCAACGGTGTGTAGGCCGGGTGCCCTCACCCGGCGCGTTCGGACGAGAACGTCCTGGTGAAAGCTGTTTCAACCCTAGTAGATGGCTTTGCTGCTTGAAGTTAGGCATTGTCTTGGCGACGCTAAGGCGAATGACGAACCAGACCTGTCCCACGCCGCCGCTCCGAAAAAAGTTAAATGGGTTGAATGGCTTAAATAAGTTAAATGGGAAGGGCCTTTCTCTCCTGCTGCTTTCCGCATTGCCCGCCGTCGCATGGGATTACGAAGGCCACCGCACGGTCAACCAGCTTGCGCTCGCGTCCCTGCCTACGAATTTTCCCGCATTCGTGCGCGTACCTGCGGCGGCGGAACGTGTCGCTTTTCTGGCAGGGGAACCGGATCGATGGCGAAACTCTCAGGACGTTTCGCTACGCCAGTACAGTTTTCCGGATCACTATATTGATCTGGAGCAACTCAGTGATTACGGGCTTAAGTGCGATGGGCTGCCTGTCTTCCGGTACGATTTTACCGCGCAACTGGGCGTGATCCGCAAAGCTCAACCGGACAAATTCCCGGCGCCTGATCCTGAGAAAGACAGGGACCATACGCACGCCCTGGTTGGACTGCTCCCATGGGCGATAACAGAAAACGCGGCCAAGCTGAGGTCATGTTTCTCGTATCTCAAAACTTTTGAGGCGTCCGGTGGCACACCCGAGGAGATCTCGAACGCACAGCAAAACATTCTGTACATCATGGGAACCATGGGCCATTACGTAGGAGACGCGTCACAGCCGCTGCACACCACCATTCATCATCACGGCTGGGTAGGCGATAACCCACACCACTACCGAACGGATCCAGGCATTCACAGTTGGATTGACGGTGGGTTTTTTCGCAAGATGGGCGGCGCAGACCTGAAGGGAATGCAGGCCAAGCTGCGCACGGCGCAGCGAGTGAGCGTGAACGGTCATTCGGCGCAGCCCGAAGAAACGTTTCAAGCCTCGATGGCGTTCATTCAGGACGCCAACAAATCCGTGGAACTGATTTACCAGATGGACCAGGACGGCAGGCTCTCAGGACGGAGCGAGGGCAGTCGCGAGGCGAAGGCATTCCTCGAAGGTCAGCTCCTCAAGTCCGGCCAGTTCCTTGGTGATATCTGGTATTCAGCCTGGCAGCAGGCCGGGCCGGATACCTTTTTGGAGAGAAGCCTTGCCGAGCGGAAGACGGTGAAGTAGATGGCGGAGAAGTCCTTCTCACCCCATTTTAACGGCCAGGCGCGACTTCTTGCGATCGGCAGTGGCTCGGTGAATGACGCCGGCTTTTGCGGCCTTATCAAACGCGGAAGTCACGGTGCGCAAGACCTGCGCGGCATCTTCCTTTTTACCCGCTTCGACGAGGCTGAGGTACCGGCGCTCGAGAGTGTGCAAACTCGATTTCACGCTCCGGTTGCGGGATTGTTTGCGGGCGCTGCTGCGCATCCGTCGTTCGGCTGACTTCGTATTGGGCATATGGGCTGTTATAGTTCCAAAGCCCGAAAGCTTAGCGCAGGAAATGCCACTGTCAATGGCGAGATGAGGCCAAACCCGAACGAGGGCGCATTTTTGAATGTGCCGTTGACCTCGAACCTTATCAAAACTGAATCCCAACCACCTTTAATCCTTCCGGCCGTCCATTGATCGGGTTTAGGGCCAAATTGTCGGTACCGGAGCCGTATCGGGCAGGAGCGAATGGGTTGATCAACTGGAGCGGATTGCGCGTTTTGGCGGCCTGCACCGCGATACCGCTTACCAGCCTCTTTCCTACCATGGCCTCATTTGGTTTCCGTTCCTGGAAGAGCTGCGCTATGGCCCGGTCGGAGGCCGATTTCTGGGCCTGGAGCGTCCGTTCTGCGCCGCGTGAAACTGCGTTTGTGGATTGCGCATTGGCCACAAATCCGGCGAATCCCAGCAGAACCACCAATAATGTTTTCATAACAGTACTTCTCCCAAAAAGCCTAATACCTCACTTTCGGCGAGGACATGCAGATTGTCAATGGCGCTTGGCGCTTGGGTCTTGGGTTGAAGATTGATGTTTGAAGTTTGAAGTTTCTCTGGTGTTTGGTGTTTGGATCTTGGTGTTTTAGTGATTTCTACCTTCTCTGCTTCCAATGCAATTGCTGTCTCTGTCTTGCGATTTCCTCTGTCGAATAATCTGTCTCCCGATCGAAGAAAATGATTTGGCTTCCGGAAGATTCGAAATTGAATGGGAGACAGAGCAGGTGTTTCAGCGCTTTGCGAACACGGGCCTGTTTTTGCGGAGGCACGAAAAGCAACATGAACCCCCCTCCACCAGCGCCGGTCAGTTTGCCGGCCAGGGCGCCCGCAGCCACAGCTTTGTCGTAAATCTCGTCCAGGTAAGAGTTCGAAACTGCTTTGGTCAGCCTGCGCTTGGCGGCCCAGGACTCGCCCAGCAACTCTCCGAAACGCTCGATGTCATCCCTGCCCGCGAGCACGGATACGGCCTCATCCACCAATGCCTTCATTCGTTGGAGACGTTCGGCGTTGGAGTTGAGCGAGTTCACGTGACTGGCCGCAATGGTGGCTGAGGTGCGCTGAATGCCAGTATAGAACAACATTAAATGCGCATTCAGTTCCGCGATACGTTTCCCGGCGAGCGTCATCGGGCGCACGGTGATCTGGCCGGAAGGTTGGAACAAGATATGGCTGAATCCGCCATAGGCCGCGTGGACCTGGTCTTGCGAGCCGACCACCTCCTTCAGCACATCCTGCTCCAGATGAATACTCTCAGTTGCCAGCCGCTCTCTGGTGGGGATCTGCCCACACAAAGCGTGAAGGGCGTGCAGAAGTCCGACCGTAAAGGCTGAACTGGTCCCCATACCCGTCCGCGCCGGCAGGTCGCCGTCATGATGGATTTCAACGCCGCGTTTGATCTTAAGAAATTTCAGGGCCGCCCGGACAGCCGGGTGCGCAATATCCTCCGGTCGTTGTGCCACCTCGATCTTCGAATAGACCACTCGCGTCCGGTGCTCGAAGAATGGCGGCAGAAAACGGCAAGTCAGATAACAATATTTGTCAATCGTAGTTCCGAGTACACACCCGCCGTACTTGCGGTACCAAAGCGGGAAATCAGTCCCACCGCCGAAGAAGGAGATGCGGAATGGAGTGCGGCTAATGATCATGGCGGGAGATGGGAGATTGGGGATAGGAGATGGCAGATGGCAGATGCGAGATTGGATATGCCTGTTGCGTGCGTGTAACGTGAAACGTGAAACGTGACGCGTGATCCCTACAAAGCGAGCCGGGCTTAAGATGCGCGGCCTTTCTGGGCAAAGAATTGTTCGGCGCTCGCATAGGATTCGGGTGTGCCAATGTCCAAAAAGCAGCGGCATTTTGTATAGCAGAAAAATCTCTTTCCTACCAGTCCGGGCAAGACCTCGCGTTCGAGGGAAACCGGGCGGTCGGCCGGGATCTGCTCGATGATGGTCTTGCTCAGGAGATAAATGCCTGCGTTCACTAACCTGAGCTTCGTCCTCGCTCTCGTTCCGATCCTTGTCTTGGATTCACCCAGGGGTTTCCGGGTTGATAAGGAATCCGCAGTCCTGGCTTGCGGCTTTTCCAGGAAGCTCAACACCTCACCTTTTTCATTTGTCAGAATTTTGCCGTATTGGCTCACGGGGGATTTTACTCGAGTTGCCCGTCGGTGAATCGCGCTTTCAGTGCTTGAAATGGTTTTTTGGCGCGGTGACCCAGGGCGTTGCCCTGGGCTGGTATGAAAGAGGCCTTCGGCCTCCAGGAGCCGCGGCAGGGGCGAGACAACCTTCGTATTAGCGGTGCCTTTGGCGACAAAACTCTGCGGCTCGGGACAGACGACAATGGAAGCCATGGCCCGATTTCGTTGGTGCCAAAGCCCGAAGTTTCCCAGATCCACTTCGGCGTAAGAGTCGCCGTTCAAAACCAACACCCATTCGGAATCAAGAAGCGGCAGAGCCAAACGCAAGGCGCCTCCAGTGCCGAGCGGCCCGGTTTCGCGCGAGTATTCCAGCCGCATAGGAGCGCGTACGGCTCGTCCGCGAGAATTTTGAAAAGAAGCGCCCAGTAAGGAACTCACTTTCTCCGCTCCGAATCCCGTGCATAAAACACTCTTGGCGATACCCGCCTCGCTCAATTGCTGCAACAAATAGTGCGCAAAAGGTTTTCCAGCCACAGCCATCAGGACCTTAGGCAGATCTCCAGCCACACTTTTCAGCCGTGTTCCGAGTCCGCCACAAAGAATGGCAGCGGTCAGTGGTGTGAGATTATTTCTCTTCATCCCGGGTTTTTGGAACAGAGATTAAGAGGAGACATATTGGCATAGAAAGGGATTAAAATTAAGAGAGAGATTAGGATTAAGATTAAGTAGAAAGTTAGACGTTCTTGAACCGGCCTCGACCGAGCATTCGGTAACCCTTGACTAGTTCGCGAATCCCATCCTCAATCGACCGGCGGGCTTCGAATCCGGCTTTTCGCAATCGCTCGTTCGACACCATGTAATTCCGTTTGTCCGGGTCCGTGCCCACCTCGGCAAAATGAACGTAAAATTTGGGGACCTGTTCCTTGATCTTGAGGGCCAGCTCGGCTTTGGAAAGGTTGGCCGAATCAAGCCCAACATTGAAAGTCCGACCGGCCAAGGTCTGCGCGTTGTTAATGCAATGGATGAAGCAATCGGCCACATCTCGAATATGAACAAAGTTGCGCTTGAAATCCTTCTCGAAGATTACGATGTAGCCGTCTGTCACCGCCGCATAGACGAAATGGTTCACTAATAAGTCCAGCCGCATGCGCGGCGATAAGCCGAACACTGTTGCCAGGCGCAGGCTAATGGCATTCTGGCTTCCGATAAGTTCCTGCTCTGCCTCAACTTTCGTCCGGCCATAAAGCGAGATTGGCTCCAGCAGTGTATCCTCCGTGCAGAACGATTCGCCCGAGCGCGTTCCATAGCCGCTGTTCGTCGTGGGAAACACGGTCAATTGCTCCTTGCTGCGCAGGCGGTTGATTAATCGAATGGCCTCCACGTTGACGGATTGGGCGGCCAGCGGATCGCGGTCGCACGCGGGGGCTCCAACAATCGCGGCCAGCGGCACGATGACGTCGGCTTTTTTCAGAACCTGCTTCAGCAGGCGTTCGTCCCGCGCATCGCCAAAGATGAAATCAAAGCGGGGCTCTGAGGCCAGATGAAACAGAGATTGTTCACCCAGACTCAAATTATCCAGGGCAGTGACCTCCCAGCCGGCTTTCAAGAAAGTCTCGCTCAGGACCGAGCCCAAATAGCCGGCGCCCCCAGTGATCAGGATTCGCTTCATTGATTATTGGATCAGACAGTGGGGGTGTACCCAGCCGCCAGAATTCGTTTCATCGAGCCGCGATTGTAGCAATCAACGTAACGAGGCTCAAACATCATCTAAAAGAACAAGCGGGTTTTGACGCGCACACACACGGTGAATTTTGTCGTCAAAACCCGCTATTCCCTCACACGAGAGAATATCATTTGATAGGGCGCGGACCCGTCTGCGCCGAGGCCACGGTCAGCAGGCGGAGACGCCCGCGCGCCTATCGAAATACTTCGCGGCGAATGCCGCGCCAGTGCCATTGGTATTTGTGGTCGCGGCAGGCGCAGGCCAAGTGCAGCAGGATGCGGCCGAAACTGAATTGAGCGAGTTGAGTTTGCATATTGTCTTCGAGGTTGATTGGTTAATTTGTTCTTTGGTTATGTCGCGGTCACTTTTCATTGGCTTCCATCCTGTACATCAGCAAAAAGCAGAAAACCTTACAGACGGTTCTAACCACGGATGAACCCAGAGCGGCTGAGCCGCAACCAAAGGGTTAAATAGTTAAATAGGTTACAAGGTTACATTGGGAAGATTTGCGCGGCCTGCGAAAACTGCGCGTGTTGGATGACCGGACCCTTGGACCTCTGACCTCTGACCTCTGGCCTCTGAATTAGAGCCTCGTTCCCTCGGCTGCTACGGATTAAGGCCCCAACCTAAGGCGATAGTAGCGGGTAGCATTGGTGGCGCCACCGATATGGATATAGGTATTGGTGCCAGGGATCGTAGCCGGATTGGTGTTAGTTAACACCGGGCTGAGATCGTAGAAAGCGCTGCTGGTGAGATTGCTATTGGTCTGGACAACGTAGCTGTGCTGGCCCACCGAGGTCCAATCTATCCTGATGTCCTTCGGATTCCCCTGTGACAAGCCTGTGCTGTTGGTCAGCGTAGTGCTGAGTATGTGGAAGTACGAAGTAGGATCGAGCGGATCGGTGCCGGCCAGGGCCTCGTTGCCATTGCTTTGGCCGTCGCCATCGGCGTCCATGTCAGGGGAGAGGATGGGTGGATTGTTGGTCATGATCAGGGTGCCGCCACTGTTAATAAATTGGCCGCAACTATTGGTAACAATCAGATTATCTACGATGAGAGTGGCGTTGCTGCCGAGCAGGAACTGTCCATTGCGAACATCGAGCCAGGCCGTGTGGGTGGCGTTGGTGACGCAGAGGGTACCGCCAAGGAGCATAACAGAGCCGTACACACTGCCGTTACCCTGGGCGCAGTTATCGCCGATAACCATATTATTGGCGACGGTCATGAGGCCGCCCGCCTGCACGTAAGTACCTGTGTAACCAGGACTGTAGCCGAGATAAACGGCGCCCCAGTTAGCGATACCATTGCTCAAGTAAGCCGTGGAGTTGTGAGGGTAGTAGGCGATCGTGAAGCTGGTACCGCTCCCTTCCATATCGCCTCCGTCCTGGATATAGCCACCAGCGCTTAAAGCCAACCCGGCGCCAGCGCCCAGGCCGGTGCCCTGAACTGTCAGTGTGCCGCCGGAAAGAATCAAAGAGCCCGAGGAGAAAGGACTGGGGTTGGGAGAACCGAGCCAAACCTGGCGAAGAATATGACTGCCGCCCGAAATGAGAAGCTGAGCATGCCCACTGGCGCCGAGTTGAGTCAAACCGTTGGTCGCTATAAGAGAACCACCGGCGATATTGATCGAACTCGGAGCTCCCGGGCTCACTGCAGTGATGTTTGAGGTGACGGTCACCACCGCGCCTGCCTGGATCGCCAGGGTTCCGATCCCGCCATTGAGGATGGCGGAACCAAGGGCCAGGGAACCGGCTGTGAGCGAGCCGTTAGTGATGATTGCAATGGGATCGCCCTCGTTCATCGTCATTGCGCCGTTCACCAGGAGAGCGGAGTTATTGACGCTTAAGGCGCCGTCACTCCCGATGCTGAGCCCAGCCAGAACACGCAAGGGAACGGCCAATCCCCCATTAGTCAATGAGAGAGTGTTGGTCGAGCCGTGAGGCGCGTTGAGCACCAACGAGTTAATTACCAGGCTGTTGGTGAAGCTGCTCGTAGTGGTGGAGTCAATCGTTATGACCTTGGATACGGCATTGGTGATAAAGACATAGGAGGCGGAGTCAGGCCCATGGCCACCAGACCATTCCGAGGAGGTTTCCCATTTGCCGGAACTGGGAGTAGTCCAGGAAACGACCTGTTGCGCGAAGACACTCGCGGTTAGTAAAAAGCTGGCCAAGGCGAAAACTATGACCTTGAGGATCGTGCTTCGCATTATGCTAATTGGCCCTTGCGCCGCTGGCCTGGCCTTGGCCACCCGTAGGCGAGCGGCTTTGAAGCAGGAGTTCGTCCAGGTCCCGGCGCGATTTGGCCGAGGCAGGATCTTGTTCGCCCAGGAGTTTGACGCGCATGGCCAGCGCCTGGCGGAGAGTTTGCTCGGCCTCGGCACGCTTGCCCTGATCGCGAAGCAACAAGGCCAGATTGTTGAGCGTAGTGGCCACACGCGGATGTTCGGCGCCCAGCCAGTTGGTTTCTATCTTGAGCGCGTTGTAGAAGCACATCTCCGCTTCGGCCAGGCGCTTTTGGTCCTGGGAGATTAAGCCGAGCCCATCGAGCGAATAGGCCACAGCCGGATGATCATCACGCTGATAGATTCGCTTGCGCATCTGCAGGGATCGGCGCTCAAGCTCCTCCGCTTCATCCAGCTTTTTTTGCTTGCGCAGCACGAGGGCCAGATTGTCCAGGGAGTTGGCGATTTCGCGGGATTCATCGGTTGGCTTCGTTTGGCGCATTGCCAGGACCCGGCGGTGTAAGTCGTTGGCTTCAGCCAATTTGCCTTGCTCGCAATAAACCCGCGCCAGGGTGTGAAGCGCGGCTGCCACGGCTGGGTGATCCGGGGCATAATTGGACTGAAGCAAGGAAAGGGCTTCCTTTTCAGTGGCCTCGGCTTCGGAGTAGCGCCATTGCTCGAGGAAGATGAGAGCGAGGTTGTCGAGGGCAACGCCGACGCGGGGTGATTTTTCGTCGAGTTTTCTGCGGAGTGACAAGGCGTCCCGGAATGTCTTTTCCGCCTCCGCAAATTTGCCTTCATCCCTCAATGTGAATGCGAGGTTATTGAGCGCCGTCGCCACTGGGATGTTTTGCGGGCCACGGACTTTGGTCTGTATGGCGAGAACTTCGCGCTGCATGGCTTCGGCATCGGCCAATTGGCCGCGCTCGCGCAAAACCAGGGCAAGGTCGTTCAGCGCATCGGCTGTGGTCCCGCTCTCTCTTCCAAAGGCCGCGCAACATAGCAGCACCGCTTCGCGCTCGCGCGACTCCGCTTCGTCGAGGTTTCCGGTCCGGCGCAGCACAATTCCGAGGTCATCAAGCGAAGTGGCCAGATCTGCCGGTTTGGCGTGGGCCTTGCGTTGCAAGTCCAGCGCGGTGCGGTGCATGCGCTCAGACTGATCGAACTGAGCCAGAGCGAGATAGGTCTCGCCGATAGTGTTGTATAATTCTGCCTGAAGCAGGGGCTGGTTCCGCAATTTCGTGGCGATCCGCTGGACCGCCTTGTCCAGGATTTCGCGCAGGACGCTGTCCCGCCCTCGGGCCACCTCTGGATCAATGCCGTGAAGCATGTCCTTCAGGAATTGGGCGACCTCCTGACTTCGCAGCCGCGCTTCTCGTTCCCGGCAGAACATCCAGGTCGAAACCACCAACCCCGCAATGATCGCCAGCAGAACCGCGGTGGCAGCCGCGAACGCAAGCTTGTTGCGGCGGACCATTCTCTGGAACTGATAAACCCTGCTCGGGGGCCGGGCGCTAATGGGTTCATTTTTGAGAAAGTTTTCAATGTCGTCGGCGAAACGACTGGCGCTTTCGTAGCGGCGCGTGCGGTCTTTCTCGAGGCACTTCATTACGATCCAGTCCAGATCGCCACGGACCAGGCGGACCAACTTGGGCGCTTCGACACGGCGGTGCTTCGCTGTGAGTGTCAACTCCGGCGCTTCGAGGGTGCTGAGCCTGGTCGAGGGCCGGGCGGGCTCCTTTTCGCGCAGCGTTCGGCGCATGGCCTCCATGCCTGCCGCCATCAATTCTCTGGGGTCGAACGGGGTCTTGCCCGTTAGCAACTCGTACAGGAGCACGCCGAGACTGTAGATATCGCTGCGCGTGTCCACATCCAGGCCGCTCATTTCGGCCTGTTCCGGGCTCATGTAAGCCGGCGTGCCGATGAATTGGCCGAACTGCGTGAAAACCGTGTGTTCGGTCAACTCCTGCTGGGTCGCCTTGGCGATGCCGAAGTCAATAATCTTGGGCACCGGCACGCCATCGTGAAGGGTGATGAGGATGTTCGATGGCTTGATGTCGCGATGGATGATGCCCTTTTGGTGCGCGTGCTGCACGGCGCGGCAGATTTGGACAAATATCTCGAGCCGCTCGCGTGGCGAAAGGTTGTTCTGGTCGCAATAGTCGGTAATGCGGATGCCCTTGACCAACTCCATGACGAAATAGGGGCGGCCAGTTTCTGTGGCGCCGGCATCGAGCATCTTCGCGATATTGGGATGGTCCATGAGCGCCAGGGCCTGGCGCTCGGCTTCGAACCGGGCGACCACGGCTTTGGTATCCATCCCCAGCTTAACGATCTTGAGGGCCACCCGGCGTCGGACGGGCTCCTGTTGCTGCGCCATATAGACGACGCCAAAACCACCCTGGCCGATTTCTTGAAGAAGTTTGTAATTCCCAATGACGTCCCCGGGCCGTTCGGTCAACGGAGCGGCCTGCATGAGGCGGGCCGCTTCGTTCGGGGTTTTGGAAGTCACCTCGGGACGTGCAGCGTGGGGTAAAATCGGCCCTTCCTGGGCGGCAGCCGAGTTCTCGAAGTCCGCCGCGCCCTGGTCGTGCTGGAGCCCCAAGCCGAACAGGCACTTGCCGCACAAGCCCGATGGGCTGCCGGCAGAGATGGCGGCGCCACATTCCTTACAGCGGTCTCTGGCACTCATGCTGTTAGATACTACAGGAAAAGATCCAAAAGCTTACAGGCTGCAGTCACCAGACTCGCCACGTCATGGACTGGAAAGTGGGCCACGGCAACACAGGGATTGTACATCCAACACCACCAAAATTTGATCTCTTAATCCCGTAGGGATGAAAGAGAATAGCCCAGCGTTTCAACGCTGGGATCATGGTGCGACGTGTAATAAGTCCCGTTAGGGACGACAGAACCACTTTCTCTGCCGTCCCTACGGGACTCGAGCCCTTGAACGGCTCGTACCCAGCGTTGAAACGCTGGGCTATTGTCTGTCGTCCCTCCGGGACTGAGGCCAGCCGCAATTGAAAAGTTAGTGGCATTGGATTATATATCCGAGGGCTTTCTTCACCCATGTAACCATTCAACCCATTTAACGATTCCCCCATCTCAACTCCCCAACACTGTCATCAAATCACGAATTTCCTCATCCACTTCGCCTTCCGATGAAACCGTTTGAGCCACTTGCTCGCGCAATAGAGTGCCAAAACGCTGGCGGAGCCGGTGGACGGCCACATCCACTGCGCCGGTGCTGATGCCGCGTTTGGCAGCCAGGTCAGCTCGCGATTCTGTTCCCTGGCCGCCAGGCAGGAAGCCTTTGAGATCGTCGAAAAGTTCGCTTTTGTTTTTCGCTGCGTACTCCCCCTGAAGGGCTTTCATCGTCTGCTCAAGCACCGCGAAAGCCCAGCGCCGCTCGAACAGGCCTTCCGGGGTCAACTGATCGGCCGGCTCCAGCGACATCCGCGTTTCGCCTTCGCCGCTATCCAGCGGGACTGGAGTTTGACCGCCACCGCGCCGTTGGGCATGGGCGCGTTCCCATTCGTTGACCAGAAAATGTTTCAGGCAAGCGAGCAGAAATGAACGAAACTTGCCTTTGGCCGGGCTCACGTTCACCAACGAGTTGCCCTCCAGAAAGCGGCAAAAGAATTCCTGGGTTAAATCCTCGGCATCATGCTGCGAAACCCCGCGCCCTCGCACATAGCCATAGAGCGGATACCAGTAGGCCGAACATAAGCGGGCCAGGGCGTCACGCCCGACAGTCGTCCCCTGCGGATCGCGCGCTGCCAGAACAACGCTCCAGTGTGTGGTATGAAAAGCCTGGTCGGGCCGAAGCTGGCCAGCGTCCGACTGGGACGTTGAGGACATGGCTGGATTGTATCCAATCCCGGCCGTCGCGTCATCATTGTTTTTGGGATTAAGTTTGCGGCGCATCTTCTTTTGCGCGGTCAATAATCCACTCTTGCGTGCCCGGACGGATGCATCCGTCCACTGGACGGATAGCTGGACGGATAAAAAGTCGAAAACACCTCGTATTTACCGGGCACTGGACGGATGGACGGATAAAATGGACCCTATGTGGTGGCTAACGTCGTAATCTTAATCTTTCTGAAAACAGTTTGACAGAAAGCCGGCACTCATCCATAATGATGAGTATTATTAGTGACTAACTCATAATTACAACAACAGGGGGCTACGGCCCTCAGAAGACCATGGGATTCGATACCATCATCCTTACACAACGGAACGAAGCCTTGAAGCAAGGTAACCCTCTGCTTTCGGGGACAATAGCGCAAACGCTGGCGGACGAATCGGCGGAATGTTTTTCGCATGACGATTACGAGTTCCTTAAATTCCATGGAATCTATCAGCAGGATGACAGGGATAAGAGGAAGGAAGGCAAACATTACATGCTCATGGTGCGCACAAAGTTCCCGGGTGGGGTGCTTAGTGGCGACCAGTACCTGGCCTGCGATAGCTTGGCGACCGAGTACGCCAATAACACTTTGCGAATCACCACGCGGCAGGATTTCCAATTCCACGGCATCCTGAAGTCCAATATCCGCCAGACCATGAGGCGCCTGAATGATGCGCTCATGTCAACCATAGCCGCCTGCGGCGACGTGGAGCGCAACGTCATGGCGCCGCCAACCCCTGCGACGAGCCCGTTGGTGGATGAAGTCCTGGCCCAGGCGCGCAAACTCTCGAACACGCTGGCCCCCCGCACACCAGCCTACCATGCGATCTGGCTAAATGGCCAGGAACTCAACCTGAACAGCCAGACAAATGGCGATTTCGTTGATCCGCTCTACGGCAAGAGCTACCTGCCTCGCAAATTTAAGACCGCCTTTGTCATCCCGCCACTGAATGACATTGATATATACACCAACGACCTCGGGTTCGTGGTGATCGCCGAGAATGGGCGTCTGATCGGCTATAACCTGCTGGCCGGCGGCGGCCTTGGGATGTCCCATGGAAATACGCTCACGTTCCCGCGCCTTGCCGACGTAATCGGCTTCTTCACCCCAGAACACCTGGAGGCGGTCGCCAAGGCAGTCATCACCGTTCACCGCGATTTCGGCGACCGAACCAATCGCAAACACGCGCGCCTCAAGTACGTCCTGGCGGACCGCGGCGTGGACTGGTTTCGCGACCAGGTCGAGCAACGGGCCGGCATCCGGTTGGAGCCTGCCCGGCCATTTCAATTCACAAAACAAGGTGATTTGCTGGGATGGCATAAACAAACAAACGGCAACTATTTCCTCGGCCTATTCGTCGAGAATGGCCGCATACGAGACATCAACGGCTACAAGCTCAAGACCGGCCTGCGGCGCGTGATCGAGAAATTCCGGCCGGAAGTACGCCTGACGGCTTCCCAGAATTTGCTCCTGGTACACGTGCCGCCCGACCAGCAGGGCGAAATCGAACGAATCCTCAGTGAGCATGGCGTTTCAGCGCGCAATCCGTTCAGCCGCACGCGCATGGCCTCGATGGCCTGCCCGGCGCTGCCCACGTGCGGACTGGCGCTTGCCGAATCGGAGCGAACGATGCCCGATCTGTTGACGCGATTGGAGGATGTCCTGAAGGAGTTGGGACTGGAGGACGAAGAAATTATTGTCCGAATGACCGGCTGCCCGAATGGCTGCGCGCGGCCATACATGGGCGAGATCGCCCTCGTCGGCAAAGGACCGAACCGTTATCAGTTCTATCTCGGCGGAAACGAAGCCAGCACGCGCCTCAACAAAGTTTACAAAGATATGGTGAAGGGCGAGGAGATCATCCCCGAGCTGCGCCGGCTGCTGGAAAGGTTCAAGCGGGAACGCCTGGACGGCGAAAGGTTCGGGGATTTCTGCGTGAGAGTGGTTTTGAAAGAAACCACGGATGCACAAGCATGAACAAACTTCAAACTTCAAACTTCAAACTTCAAGCAAGCTTCAAGCCTCAAGCTTCAAACTTTTGGCTTGGAGAATTCTTGAGGTTTGAAGTCTGAATTTTCTTTGAAGTTTGGTGTTTGGAGTTTGAAGTTTCCCAGCGCCCGACCTTTCGCCATGTTCGCAGACACAAGCACAGATTTTAATTCCGGGCTGAATCCTGCCGAGCTGCGCTCTCTGAACGCGCAATTCGACTCCCAGCCGGCCGAGCGCATCCTGGCCTGGGCCTGGGAACGCTTTGCCGGCAAAGCCGCCATAGGCACAAGCTTTCAAGGCGCCGGCCTGGTGATGATGCACCTGGCAAAACTTAACGATCTTCCCTTCTCGATTTTCACTCTGGATACTGGTCTGCTGTTTCCTGAAACCGTGGCGCTGAAGAGCCGCCTCGAAGATTTCTTCGGCTTCAAGATCCAATCTCTAGAGCCTGACATCACCGTGGACGAACAGGCGCACATCAATGGTCCCGAACTTTGGAAGCGCAACCCCGACCTCTGCTGCATGATCCGCAAGGTGTTTCCTTTGCGAGACAAGCTTTCCGAGCTGGATTGCTGGATCACCGGCCTGCGCCGCCAGCAATCACACACTCGTGCCGACATCGGGGTCGTCGAGCTTTATACCTTCGATGAAGCTTCGGGCCGGGACATCGTAAAGCTAAACCCAATGGCCAATTGGACCCGCGACCAGGTCTGGGACTATTTGCGCGCGCACAAAATCCCTTACAACCCGCTGCACGACCGCGGCTACGGCTCGATCGGCTGCCTGCCATGCACCCGAATGACCACCAACGGCGAGAACGAGCGCGCCGGCCGCTGGACCGGCTTCAATAAAGTCGAGTGCGGCATACATACGTTTCTGCCCAAGAAGGTGGATTTCCAAATCTAACGCAGCCACGGATGAACGCGGCGCGGCGAAGCCGCAACCGAAGATAAAAGATAGAAAATAGAAAATATCGAGGACGAGGACGAGAACGAGGACGAGGACGATAAGATTTGCGCGGCTTGCGAAACCTTTTATGCATAGTATTACGGATGAACACGGATGAGGAAGAAAACTTCAAACCTCGAAATTCAAACTTCAAAAAACCTTCAAACCTCAAGCTTCAAAGAAAGCGCGGGCAGCACTTTTAGGAACTTGAAGTTTGATGTTTCCTTGAAGTTTGATGTTTGAATTTTGAAGTTTTATACTGCTGAGCCGTGGTTAAATAAGGTTGTAATGGATTATCTATCTAAGCTCGAAAACCAGAGCATTTATATTCTGCGCGAGGCGTTCAATAAATTCGAGCACCTGGCCATGTTGTGGAGCATCGGCAAGGACTCAACGGTCCTGCTTTGGCTGGCCCGCAAGGCCTTCTTCGGCCATGTCCCTTTCCCTCTCGTTCACGTGGACACCACCTACAAGATCGCATCCATGATTGAATACCGCGATCGCCTGGTGAAGGAATGGAACCTGCAACTCATCGTGGGCAAAAACGAAGAAGTCCTTAAGACCGGTGTTACCTACCCGAACGGGAAGGCAACGCGCGTCGAATGCTGCGGCACGCTCAAAAAGGATGCCCTCAAGCAGGTCCTGGATAAGCACCACTTCACCGGTGTCATTGTCGGCGTGCGCCGGGATGAAGAACCTACGCGCGCGAAGGAACGTTACTTTAGTCCGCGCGACAAAAACATGGAATGGAACGTCGAGGATCAGCCGCCCGAACTTTGGGACCAGTTCAAAACTGATTTCGAGAAGGGCACGCATATTCGCATCCATCCCCTGCTTCACTGGACCGAACTCAACGTCTGGGAATACATCGAGCGTGAGCAAATCCCGGTTATCCCGCTCTATTTCGCCAATGGCAAAGGCGAACGCTACCGCAGCCTCGGCTGCGCGCCGTGCACTTTCCCTATCAAGTCCAACGCCCGGACCGTGCCCGAGATCATAGACGAGCTGCGCAAAACCAAAACCTCTGAACGCTCCGGCCGCGCGCAGGATAAAGAAAGCGAGGATGCGTTTGAGAAACTGCGCCGAGACGGCTACATGTGAAACGCCTGGGCCTGGGTCCGCACTAAGTGAAAACTTCAAATCTCAAAATTCAAAATTCAAGCAAGCCTCAAGCTTCAAACTTCGACCCAGGAGAAGCGAGGCCTTGGAATTTGAAGTTTGAAGTTTCTTTGAAGTTTGGATTTTGACGTTTGAAGTTTTATGCGCGCGGGTCCCCCTTTTATGCAAATCAATGCATGATCACCCTTAACGGTTCATCCAGCGAGCAACTGAAGATCGTCATCGTCGGCCACGTTGACCATGGCAAGTCCACGTTTGTCGGCCGGCTCTTTCACGACACCGGTTCGCTGCCAGAAGGCAAGCTGGAGCAACTTCAAAAGGTCGCCGAGCGCCGCGGTGTGCCATTCGAATGGGCCAATCTCATGGATGCCCTCCAGTCCGAGCGCGATCAGAACATCACGATTGATACCGCTCAAATCTGGTTCCAGACGCGCAAGCGGCAGTACGTCATCATTGATGCGCCCGGCCACAAGGAGTTCCTCAAAAACATGATCACCGGCGCGGCCAACGCCGAGGCCGCCCTGCTGCTCATCGACGCGCACGAAGGCGTGCAGGAAAACTCACGCCGCCACGGGTATCTGCTCAATCTTTTGGGTATCCGCCAAATCGCCGTGCTCGTCAACAAAATGGACCTCGAGAATTACGCCGAATCGAGGTTTAAACACATCGAGTCTGAATACCGGGTCTGGCTCAAAAGCATCGGCGTAGAACCCAAAGTCTTCATCCCTATTGCCGCGCGGCACGGTGATAATTTGGCCTCGCGCAGTCCTGAAATGCCCTGGTGGAATGGTCCGACCGTTTTGGAGGCATTGGACGATTTCAAACTGGCTGAGCCTCCCAAGGACCAACCGCTTCGTTTTCCCATCCAGGACGTCTATCGCTTCGACGACCGCCGCATCCTCGCCGGCCGCGTGGAAGCCGGCTCTATCCGTGTTGGTGACCGGGTGGTTTTTTCCCCCTCCAACAAAACGAGCACAGTTAAAACCATCGAACGCTGGAACGCGCCGCCCGCTGAAAGCGCTTCCGCCGGCGAATCCATCGGCATCACGCTGGCCGAACAGATTTTTGTCGAACGCGGCGCCGTTGCCGCCCTGGAGAGCGCGCCGCCTTTCGAACTCTCCAGCTTCAAAGCCCGCCTGTTCTGGCTGGGCAAACAACCATTCGCCAAAGGCAAAACGTATAAAATCAAGCTCGCGACCCAGGAGGCGGATTGCCGCATCGAATCCATCCAGAAGGTCATTGACGCCTCTACGCTCGAAACGGTTTCGCGCAAAGAGAACGAAGTGTTCGTAGGCCGCCACGAAGTGGCCGAGCTGACCTTGCACACGCGCAAACCCATCGCGTTCGACGTCCACTCGGACATCGCCCCGACAGGCCGGTTTGTCATCGTGGATGGTTTCGAAGTCTCGGGCGGCGGCATCATCGCCCCGGGGAGCTACCCGCGTCGCACCCACAGCTCAACCACCAAGAGCACCAACATCTATTGGAGCGAAGGCAAAATCACTTCCGGCCAGCGCGAATTGCGCAATGGCCA
>PSRM01000033.1 GCA_003176045.1 Verrucomicrobiota bacterium
CATGGGCAGGACAAGCATCTGTTACCAATGTGTGTGCGCGAAGTGTTACCAATGTCTGTGCGCCGCCCACCACGGCCCCCCGCCCCCCCTCAAAAACGGCTCTTTTGGCCGTACAGCGGCAAGTTACACCAAAATATTCAATTCTTATCCGCGTATTCCGCGTATTCCGCGGTTTGAAATTCCTTGCGTCTTTGCCTCTTTGCGTCTTTGCGTTAAATCCGACCCGTTAAACTTTCCTGATCGTTTCAGTCGCGAAAGTGCGCACTGGTTGATAGCGGCTCTCGAAGGTCGAGCGGCCAGTTAAATAAAAAGAATAAACGATATGAAAACAGGACTAATCAGAACCGGGCTCATGAAACTCCGATTCCCTCTTATCGGCCTTGTCGCCGCCTTGATTGCCGCTCCCCAACTCATGGCGCAGACCTTTACGAACCTGACAGGGACAGGATTGCCCTCGATCAGCGGTCCCGCGGCCTGGGGCGATTACGATAACGATGGCAAACTGGACCTACTCCTCATCGGCTACAATGGCTTCAGCAACGTGTGCCAGGTCTGGCACAACAACGGCAACGGCACCTTCAGCCAAAACACTACCCTGACCGGTTTCCCCGATCCAGCCAACGGCGCTGTCGCCTGGGGTGACTACGACAATGACGGCTACCTTGATTTCGTTCTCATTGGAACAATCGGCGGGTCCAGGGCGACGCAGATTTGGCACAATAACGGCAATGGCACCTTTACGCGGAACACAAACGCCGCAATCACTGGCGTCGCTTTTGGGTCGGTGGCCTGGGGCGATTATGACAACGACGGCAAGCTGGACCTCGTGTTGTGCGGTCACAACGGCTCGCAATATGTCTGCCAGCTTTGGCGTAACAACGGCGATGGCACTTTCACACAAAACACGAACACTGCTTTCCCACCCTTGCGCGATGGCTTCCTGGCCTGGGGCGATTACGATGGGGATGGCTATAAGGATCTGTTGCTGGCCGGCCAGTCCAATGGTGTGGCCATCTGCCAAATCTGGCGCAATCAGGGCAATGGCGCATTCTCGAATATCAACGCCGGACTGACCGGTGTCTGGAGGGCCACCGTGGCCTGGGGCGATTACGATAATGACGGCAAACTGGATGTATTGCTGGCCGGCGGCACTACCAATAATCCAGTGAGCGGCGGCCCAACCAATGCCGTCTGCCAGGTCTGGCACAATCAGGGAGGCGGCGTCTTTACGAATCTCAATGTGGGCCTGCCCGGTATCATGAGCGGATCGGTCGCCTGGGGCGACTATGACAATGACGGCAAATTGGACATCCTCGTGTGTGGCACCACCAACGATGCAACCAGCGCCGCCGTCTCCCAACTCTGGCGCAACACCGGTACCACCTTTACCAACAGCACCCTCAATTTGACCGGCGTTTACGGCGGAGCCGTCGCCTGGGCGGATTATGACAATGACACCAGGCTGGACTTTCTGCTGGTCGGCAACAACACGAGCTCTGGCCTCCTTTGCCAGGTCTGGCACAATCAAAGCCCGCAGACCAATGCTCCTCCCGGGCCACCGCCTAACCTGCGCGTCTCCTCAATAGGGACCAACTCTGCCGTTCTAAGTTGGTCGGCCGCCTCCGACGCCCTTACACCCACTCGGGCTTTGAGCTATAACCTCCGGGTCGGAACCTCTCCCGGGGGCAGTGATATCGTCAACCCCCAGGCGAATTTGTCCACCGGTTTCCGCCGGCTCCCAGCGTTAGGCAACGTCGGGCAAAGGACTAACCTGTTCCTCACCAATCTAACCCCTGTCACCACTTATTATTGGAGTGTGCAAGCGATTGATGCTGCCTATGCCGGAGGAGGTTTCCAAACGAACGAGGCAACATTTACGACGCCGCCACTGCCTCCGCTTGTCACCACGCTGGCGGCTTCCAACATCACCTCCACCAGCGTCGTGCTCAACGCTTCGGTCAATCCAGAAAATGCCGCGACCACGGTCTGGTTCCAATATCTCACCGGCAACTCCGGCCCGGTGATTGCCAACCCCAGCTTTGAGTCGGACACCTTCACCGTGTTCCCGGGCGATGCCACCGACAACGGCGGCGCCATCACCGGTTGGACACCTTCCAATCCCGGCAATATCGGTCTCAATCCGGCCGGCGCCAATCCTTACGCCGACAATGGCGCCACCCCCGACGGAGTCAACGTCGCTTACATCGAAAGCAACAGCAACACCACCAACACGCTTTCCACTACCCTTTCCAACCTGGTGGCAGGCGAGCAGTATTTGGTCCGTTTTCGCGCCAATTGCCGCAGCGGCAGTGGCACGCCTGCTCCGGCCTGGTCGCTGAATGGCGCGAGTTTTGTGCCCTTTACAGCCAGTCCCGCGGTGGGTGGCTCGAATCCGTATTACAGGAATTGGGGCACTTTCACCGCCACGGCCAGCACCGCTGTGCTGGCTCTTCAGAATTCGACTCCCGGGGAGAGCGCCGTGCTGCTGGACGATTTCTCACTGGTTAATGGATCCACTCCCACCAACCTGCCGGCGACGAATGCAAACGTCTCGCTTTCAAGCCTCGTCAGCGGCTTGCAACCGGCGACCACCTATCACTTCCAGGTCCTCGCCTACAACAGCTCGGGCGTTGTCACGGGAGCGGACCTGACGTTTACCACGCCCGTGTCTTCGCCGACAGCGACCACGTTGGCAGCCAGCGGTCGCACCACCACCAACGGAATTTTCAACGCCACTGTCAATCCAAACGGATTGACCACCTCCGCCTGGTTCCAATACGGCCTGACTACCAACTACGGACTATTCAGCGCGACGAACAGTCTTGCGGCCACGAACACTGCTCTCGCCGTGTCCGATCTCATCAGCGGTTTGTCACCCGGCACGCTCTATCATTTCCAAATCGTAGCCACGAACAGCGCCGGCAGCGCCATGGGCGCCGATCAGACCTACACCACCTTCCAACTGCCGCTGACGGTCAGCATCACCAATACCGCAGACAGCGGGCCCGGCACTTTGCGCCAGGCCATTTTGAGTTCCTCACCGGGGGATACGATCCTTTTTGATGCCAGCCTTTCTGGATCGTCCATTCTGCTGACCAGCGGCCAGTTGCTGGTGAACAATGATCTAACCATTGACGCTTCCGCGCTGCCAGGCGGCTTGAGCATCAATGGCAACGGCAGCAGCCGCATCTTCCAGGTCACCAGCAACACCACCGTCACCCTGACTGCTCTCACACTGACCAATGGAGCCGCGGTTTCCAGCGGCGGGGGAATTTTCAATTCCGGCAGCCTCACGTTGAACCGTTGCACCCTGGCCGGGAATTCAGCTATTGGCACCAACGGCAGCACCGGGCCCGTTGGGACGACTACAGGTGGCCCAGGAGGCGCGGGTGTCGGCGGCGCCATCTATAATGAAGGCAGCTTGACGGCAAACGAATGTACGCTGGCCGGCAACCTGGCCATCGGCGGCAGTGGCGGAAGAGGAGGAGACGGCACAATCTTCAGCGAACCAGGCGGCCAGGGCGGAGATGGCGGCACAGGCGCCGGGGGTGCGATTTACAACACCGGTGTTTTGGCGGTAAATCAATGCACCATGGCCACCAACACCGCCAGCGGCGGCAACGGCGGCAGAGGCGGCAACGGCTTCCCCTTTAATGGCAACAATGGCAACAGCGGCAGCGGCACTGCCGGAGGTATTTATCAAGCCAATGCCTTGACACTTTTTAACTCAATTGTGGCAGGCAACTCCCCTGACAACATCGTCGGCACGATCGTCGCCACCGGCAACAACCTCACCAACGGCAATCCGCTTCTCTCGGCTCTGGGGAACAACGGCGGCCCCACCCCAACCATGCTCTTGTTGGCGGGATCGCCCGCGTTTGATGCCGCAGCGCCGACCTCATTCACCAATGACCAGCGTGGCTTTCCCCGGCTTCTGGGTGCGGCTCCGGACATCGGCGCCGTGGAGATGACCGTGCCAAATGTTTCCACGCTCCCGGCAACCAATGTGACGGACGAGTCGGAGACGCTCAACGGCAACGTCAATCCCAACGGCACGGCGGCTTCCGCCTTTTTCCAGTGGGGCGCCACGACCAACTACGGCAGTTTTTCCAGCACCAACGCTCTGGCCAATACCAACACAGCTCTTTCGGTGGCTGGCCTCATTACCAACCTTCAACCGGCCACCACCTACCACTTCCGCATTGTGGCCATCAGCACCATCGGCCTGGTTGTGGGTTCCGACCTGGCCTTTACTACGAGCATGGGCTCCGCTCCTCCGAGCGTGACTCCGCTGCTTGCCACGGTTACCGCCACCAATGCCGTGAGTGGCATACGTACCGTTCAACTCTCGGCGTTGATCAACCCGAATGGCGGCACCGCGACAGCTTTTTTTGAGTATGGCCTGACTACCGCCTATCCCGGGACCAACAATTTTGCAGGCCTGTATGCACCCACCAACCTTACCGTAACCCTGGCTTTGAGCGCGGGCTCCACCTTTCACTGGCGCGTGGTGGCCGCAAACTCCGTCGGCGCCACAACTTCGCCTGATCAGACCTTCTGGCTCGGCACAACCGCCCTCGCCGGCGACCTCAATGGCGATGGCGTCGTCACCCAGGACGAACTGGACGCCGTCTATGCCAACTATGTTACCAACAGTCCCTGGCTCTACATGACCAACGTGGCCGGCCTCGGAAGCACCACCGTAACCTTCGGCCTCTCCAACACCGCGCTCGGCGCCTACAGCGTCCAATTTACAACGAACCTCGTGGACTGGCTCGACCTGGGCCTCGCCTCCCCTCGCTACCTTTTCACCGACACCAACGCCCCCGCCGCCCCGCAGCGCTACTACCGCCTGCGCTATCCTTAATATTGCTTTGCTCTGCGCCTTTGCCTCTTTGCGCCTTTGCGTTAAAATCGGGCCGTGAGCGAATTGACGGTCATTCTCCAGCGCATAGATCAGGGCGACCCTCAGGCAGCCGATGAACTCCTACCGCTGGTCTATGAGGAACTTCGCAAGCTGGCGGCTCAAAAAATGGCGCGAGAAAATCCGGGACAGACGTTGCAGGCGACCGCGCTTGTCCACGAGGCCTGGCTGCGCCTGGGTGGCGACGATCAACCGCGCTGGGAGAATCGCGCGCATTTTTTCGCCGCTGCCGCCGAAGCGATGCGGCGCATCCTCATTGACAACGCCCGCCGCAAAAAGTATCTGCGCCACGGCGGCGGCGCCGAACGCGTCAACATCGAGGGCCTCGAACTTGCGGCGAAGATGGACGACGAACAACTCCTGGCGCTGCACGAAGCCCTGGAGCGGCTGGCCGCGCATGACGCGGAAAAAGCGGAGGTAGTCAAACTGCGGTTCTTCGCCGGCCTTACCAACCAACAGACCGCGCAAGTGCTCGGCGTTTCTGAGCCAACCATCAAACGGCACTGGACCTATGCGCGAGCGTGGTTGTTTCGGGAGATGGGGTATTTGAACAGAAGGTAACGAAGAAAACGAAGCCGGAAACTTTGTTCTCTTCGTTTTCTTCTGTGACATCCCCTGCATGAGACTGGATAAGAGATAGAAGAAATCGAGGACGAGGACGAGAAAAAGCGCCCCTTAAGCGGGATTTTATTTCCGCGTCAACAACGTCACCCCGCGGCGGACGTAGGCGAACGCCGCAAGCGCCACTGTCAGGCCGGCCAAACCCAGGCCGATGATGAACGGCTTGGGCTTCACAAGATCAAGGTGGACGAGCAGAAAACTGCCCAGGCCGCAGCCCAGCAACCCGCCGCAGAGCATCCGCCATCGCGATCGGAACGGCGCAAGGCCGGTGAAGAAGAGCGCGAATCCGAGATAGACCCAAACGTCATAGCGCACCAGAGGATCATTTCGATGGCTCAGCGCATTCTCGAAGAGCGCCGTGATGGTATGCGCAATGGCCAGCACTTCCAGCCACTTGCTGGCCCGACGCAGGTCCAGGCTTACTGCGCGCTCGGTCAAAAGCATGAGCGCCAGCAACAGGATGCCATTCAACACGATCGAATACGCCTTCTGCCGGTCCGCATCGAAATAAGTCCAGCGCGCCTGGACTATGCCCAGCATCTTCAAGGTTGGTCCATTGAGGGCGATCACGTCCAACCCGATCACGATCGCCGCAAGCGCCATCAGGTGAAACGGTGTGGTCCAGCGCACCCGCCCCGCCCGCTCGAAGGCCAGCGCCACGAACTCCGCAGCGCCCAGCGGCAAACACCACAACGCCATGATCTCCGGTTTCTGATCCAGCCAGTTGAATGGCAGCAGCGCGCTCACGTAGGTCGCTCCTGCCAGCACCGCCGTGGTCCACGCGAAGCCCGTCATTTTCAATCGCCACAGGCCAAGAGCGGAAATGCAAAGGGCGGTCAGCGACGCCGCCAGTACTTGTTGATTTGTGAAGCGGCCTTCGAACAGTTGCGTCACGTCCTGCGGCACGCGAGCGAATACTCCCGCTTGCGCCAGCAGCGCCAGGACAGCCGGCGCGATGGCCAGCGCGGCCCCGGCCAGAAACGTGGCCGCAGGCAGGTTCTCCTTCCAGCGGTGGGCAAGTTTTCCGGCCGCCAGAAGCGCCGAAGTGAAAAAGACAGGCAACAACCAGCGCCAGGGCGATTCCAACTCGTCCCACAGCTTCCAGACGGTGAGAACGTTCGCGACGACCGTCAGCCAGGTGGCAGCCGATAGGATGGCCTGGAGCGGAGTGATACGGCGCGCGTCGATGATCCAATGATCTTCGTCCGCAAGCAAACGACGATGGATAATTTGCAGCGCGTCGCGTTCGTCGCGAGAAATGATGGCCTGGCTTTGCCAGGATTGCGCCTGGGTTTCGTGCTCGCTGATGCTGCGGCGCAGCAGGTCATCGTAGAGCTTGGGCTTGAGCCGGACCGGTTCGCCCACCAGGAAACGGCCCAGTTCGAGGGCGACCGTCTCAGCTCTGGGCCGGTCGGCGGGATTCCAGGCCAGGCAGGCCAGGCAAATCGCTTGCAGGTCCTCGGGCACGCCCACCGCAACCTCCCGCAAAAAGGGCGGCGAGGTGCTGGCGATGGCTTCGAGCACCTGGCTAATCGAGCTGCCGGCGAACGGCGCTTTACCGGTCAGCACCTTGAACATCAGGCTGCCGAAGGAAAAAACGTCCGAGGCCGCGCTAAGCGGTTTGCCCAGCGCCTGTTCGGGCGAGGCATAAAGGGGCGTGCCCTCGAAGCCGCGGCCCTCCAGAGCGGCTTCCTCCAGCGACAGGGCCAGGCCGAAATCCAATATCCGTGGCCGCATGTCCGGGCCCACGATGACGTTGTCCGGTTTGAGGTCCCGATGCACCAGGCCCTTCGCGTGGGCGGCGGCCAGGCCGCGCGCCACCTCGCGCAGCAACCGGGCCTTCTGCTCGAAACTGAGTTGCGCGGCAAACTTATCGAGCGGGAATCCTTCGACGAATTCCATGACGATGGCAGGCGGGTCGGTTTCATCGAGCACGGAAAAAATGGTGACCACAGCCGGATCACCCAGAGCCGCAATGTTGCGCGCCTCCTCCAGCACCCGGTTCCTTACTTGCGCATCCGCGCGGCGGCGCAAAACTTTGATGGCCACGCGACGGTTCAGCTTTTCGTCGTGCGCCGCGTACACCACGCCCAAACCCCCTTCCCCGAGCTTGCGTTCAATGTTAAAACCCGGCAGCCGCGGAACCTCCTCTGGCTGGTCCAGGGGTGGTCGCCGCTCGCGCCCGCGCAACTCCCGCACTCGCAGCCCGGCCTGCGCGCGTTCCCGTACCTCACCTCGAATCGCCTGAGGCAGTTGCGCGAGGAAACCCTCGAGCTGGTCGGCGTCCAGCGCGCCAGGGCCGCGCAGGAAAAGCTCCGCCAGCGCGGCGGGATCCATCGCCGCCGTGGATTGGCTGGAAAGTAGCGCAGGCGTCTCGCCTGCCCTCCCAGTTTCAGGTTCCGGATTCAAGAAATCGGCGGCCCGATCGTGCGCGCGCAGCAGCGACTCGACCTCGCACAGCAAGGCAGTGTCCTGGCCGCAGCGTTCGGCCACCAACCGTGCGCGCGCCTGGCCGGGCGCCAACTCGGTGGCCTCCGCAAAAACGTCCTGGGCATTGACGGTCCGGCTCTCCATCGCAGCGTTGCATTATTTTCTAACAGGAGGAAACGGAGAAAACAGAGTTTTCACCTCCATTCCCTCTGTTACCCCATGTTCAAATAACTCAAATTGTTTATCAGACTCTAGACTAGCAGGCGATATTGGAATCTCGATTTTCTTTGATCCGATTGTCCTGCCGATCTCGCTTTGTTAAGTGAAGGGCTGAAATCCGGCCCGCATGAGAAAATAAGTGAATTCAAGAGCGGCATTTGCAGTCTCGGTTTGCGCGAATCTCGCGCTTGCGAGCGCGATCGTCGAGCTTGCGACCAAAAGCAAGCTCACCCACCGCGTCTCGCCTTCGGACGACACGGTTTCGGTCATTACGCCGGCTCAATCTCCGGTAATGGCATCCAGTGCTGGCAACGCCACCGCGATTTTTGCCGCAAATCAATTCGATTGGAGTCAGATTGAATCCGATGACTTTGAAACACTGGCGGTCCGCCTGCGCGGTGCCGGCTGCCCGGAGAGAACGATTCGCGACCTGGTCATGTCACGGGCGGCACGGGCGCACCAACGTCTCAACCACGAAGGCCCGCACGCGCCGTTCTGGGCCGCCGGCCTCCAAAAGCAGCGCGCCGAAGAGGCGCAGGACCGGTCGCGCGAAGCCGCCCGCGCCAAAATCCGCGTCGCAGTAAAACGTGCCGTCGGTCTGGATTTGTCTGAATCCGATAGCAAGGAGATGGAGGACCTGGACAACCAAGCTTTGACGCGGTTCATCCTCGGCCCGATGCCGGAGCGGAAATTTGAAAAACTTACAGCGATGATGCAGCGCTACAAGGGACTCGACGAGGAGATTTCTGAGCGCTCCGGAGGTGTGTTGCTGGACGAGGACATTGCCCGGTCACAGCAACTGCGGGCGCAGTTCACACGCGAAGCAGCCGCCCTGCTCACGCCTCAAGAGTACGAGGAGTTTAGCGGTCGCTGCGTGATGATTGACGGCAAACCTGACGTGAAATGGGAGGCGACCGACTTCACACCAGCCGAAGTCCGCCAGATAGCCTTAATCCGCGCCCGGTTCGAAACGCCGGCGGCTGATATGTTCCAATCCTGGCACCAAAGAGAGGGCCAGGACAACGAGGCTATTCGGGTCGCGATCCGCGCCTATCTCGGCGAGGGCCGCGCGGTGGAGTTCGACCGTGCTACAGACAGCGATTTCCAACGGCTCTGGGATTTGGGCAAAGAGCAGCGCCTCGCAGGGGACGCTGCGACGAAGGCTTACGAAATCCGGCAACTCACGGCGCAGGAAGCGGGGCAGTTGCGCGAAGAGACTTCCCTCACGGCGGAGCAATCCCAGCAGCAACTCCAGCAAATCCAAGCCGCTTCACAGGAGGAGCTCTTGCAGGTGCTCGGCGCAACGGCCCTGCAGCAATATCTCCAGCGTGGCGGCGAGTGGGTGACAAACATCTCAAAACTATGAAACGAACGGAATGAAACGTGAAACGTGAAACGTGAAAAGAGGCGAGTCCGTGACCAACATTAAAATTAAAAAGCTATGAAACTCCGCACCTGCCTTTGGCTTTCTCTAACGCTGAACACAATCCTGATCGGCGCGGCAGGCTGGCTGGCGGTCGGGCGTTCGCAGCCGAAGGTGTCCGAAGGTCCGCGCCAGCTCAGGAGCAAACCGCCTCTGCGAGCGCCGGATGAAGCCGCCGCGCCACTGGCCGCCAGCGAAGCGCAGCGGCCTCGACCCTCGACCCTCGACCCTCTCCCCTTGGCCTGGACGCATATCGAGTCCACCGATTACCGCGTCTATATTGCCAATCTGCGCGGCCTGGGCTGTCCGGAGCAGACCGTGCGCGACCTGGTCCTGGCGGACGTGAACGGGATGTTTGCGGCGCGAGTAAAGGAACTGGTGGACGGCGTGACTGACAAATTTTGGCCACTGCTCTCGCGGCCCGACGAATTTCAAAAGGTCGTGGACGAAAAAAAAGCCGAGCTGGACAAAATGCAGCAGGAACGCCGGGCGATGCTGGGCGCGCTGCTCGGGCAGGAAGATCCGCGCGCAGACGAGAATAAAGCAATCGAGGAAGCAGGCCGGCGCGAAGCATCGGCGCGGCTGGCGGATTTTCTGCCGGACGAAAAACGCGACCGGTTCGTCGCCGAGCAGGAGGGCTTCGCGTTGGCGCAGTCCAAACTCGCGCAGACGCCCGATTTTACCGGCCCTGAGCGCGCCGCGCGGCAGAAAGACTTGCAGGATGCTCACAACCGCGCAATATCCGATCTGCTCACGCCCGAAGAAACCCAGGAATTGCGCTTGCGCCAATCCGACACCACGCAACTCCGCTCGCGCCTGAATGGGATTGAGGTGAGCGAGGATGAAGTGCGGACGCTTGCGAAACTGCAACTCGCGCACCAGGAAACGCAAATGGCCGAAGTGCTCGGACCGGAGCGCTTTGCCGCCTTCGAGCGCGCCGGCGACACTCGCTTCACCTCGATCCAGCGCGTGGCCCAGCGGGTCGGCCTGCCCGACGAAATCGCCCTCGAGGTTTTCCAGATGCGCAACACAGCCGAACAGAGCCTCCGGGCCGTGCAGCAGGACCCATCCCTCAGCGACGATGACCGCCGTGCGCTGCTGCAAACGCTCGGCCAGGAAACACGCCGCAGCATCGCCGACACATTCGGCCCCAACGCCTTCACTGCCTACGAACGGCTCGATGGCGCCTGGCTGCAACAATTCAATGCCCGTTGAATTGGTTGGGGGCCGATTTGAACCAGGAATCCCTCAAAGAATTTACCTTGCGTACTATCTACCATCTGGCATTGTTTAAGGGTCTTTTGGATCGCGGGGTGGAGCAGTCCGGTAGCTCGTCAGGCTCATAACCTG
>PSRM01000359.1 GCA_003176045.1 Verrucomicrobiota bacterium
GTTCAGGCGTAATGCCTGCTTGGATGCTGAACGCTGTGTGAGGGTACGGCGGCCTACAGGATATGGGCAGGTGCCGGGATCCTGTAGGCCATGTCCCCCTTCCGGCTTCGACTTCAAGCCGACTTTGGCCGAACTCCTGGATTGCCTCGAAGCCGGATGTCTTCGGCCTTGGTGGTGGCGGCTGGTACGGCATCTCAACTGTTGCAACGAACGTGCCTTTCTCCCCGGGTGGTGGCCCATACAACTCACCTCTTCACGCCCCCTGGATCACGAGCTTAAGCCTGAATGAATAAGCCATCCCTGAGCCGGGCACCATGGTGCTGGCGCTATTGGCCGCAGGGGAAGTGGCCGTGGGCTGGCTCTGGTGGCGAAGGCGCAGCGCACGGAGTTCATCCGTACGCAGGGATAGGAGGCGCGGACGGCCTCGTCCGCGCGGAGGAGGCCGTCCGCGGCTCCTATTTGATGCGAACCCCATTTGCCTTTGCGCCTTTGCATCTTTGCGCCTTTGCGTTAAAAGCACATGGCCCTATGCCTTCTGCCGCACGATCCTGTCCGGATGCCGCGCCCGGCTTAAAGCCGTGTCATACGTAATGAGGCACTTGCAATACAAATCGTAGAGACAATTATCCATCAACGTCATCCCATCCTTTTTGCCCGTTTGGATAAGATTTTCCAACTGATGAAGCTGGTTCTCCCGAATTAAATTGCGCACGGCGCTGTTGGCCACGATCAACTCATAGGCCAGCACACGGCGAGTCCGGTCAGCGGCCGGAAGCAACTCCTGGGCGATGATGCCTTGCAAGGAATTCGAGAGCTGAAGAATGATCTGACGCTGTGTGCTGCCCTCAAACACACCCACAATTCGTTCCAGAGCGTGCGACACGTTGGGCGAATGCATTGTCGCCAGGACGAGGTGGCCGGTTTCAGCAGCGGTCAGCGCGGTCGAAATCGCCTCGTGATCGCGCATTTCGCCGACCACGATCACATCCGGGTCCTGGCGCAGCACATGGATGAGCGCGCGATTGAATGAGCGGACATCGCTTAACACCTCTTGCTGCACCACAATGGCCCGCTTGTTCTGGTGGACGAACTCGATCGGGTCCTCGATGGTGACGATCTTGCACCGGCGCTCGCTGTTGATCACGTCCACCATGTAATTGAGAGTGGTGGTCTTGCCGGCGCCGGTCGGGCCCGTGATGAGCACCAGGCCATTGGGACGGCGCGCCAAGTCGTCAATTTTGTCGGGCAACCCAAGTTCCTCACGCGCGGCGATGCGCTCGCCGCAAAACCGGAAGCTCATCTCCGGATGGCCGTTGCGCCGGTAAAACGTCGCCCGCACCCGCCCCGCCGCGCTGTGCAGGAGGGAAATGCAAAGCTCCCATTCCTGCTCGAACTTTTTCTTCTGCTGCTCGTTTAGAAGAGAATCAGCTATTTCGGTCAGTTCGCTTTCCGTAAGCGCATCTTCGTCCGCGATGATCACTTCGCCATTAACTCGAAAAGCCGGAGGCACCCCCGCCACCAGGTGCAGATCGGAAGCGTCAAAATCGCTGGCCGCTGCAAGCAACCGGTCGAGGCTCGAAACGCTCATATTGCGATTATCATCAACCAACCGCCAAAAACCAAACAACTTTGGTTAGGGCGCACTCCACCTTTCGAGAAGCGTCTGAAGAGAGTGACACACACCGGCTTCAGTTTAGATGGACAGTCAGCCGATAAAATCGGGCGGCGTTGGTGGCCGGACCAAAGGAAGAAGTGACGTTTTGGGTCAGTCGCGGCGAGTTCGAGGTGATGACCACGTTGGAAGGATAGGCCGTCGTCCAGTTGACCAAGTCAAATGAGCTCAGCCAGGAATAGGTGAGATCGGATGCCGTGCCAAGGCGTTCGTAGGTGGTGTTGAGCATGGTGGAGGCGCCGGAGCCAGTGAGTTGGAAACTGGAGGCAGGCGCGTCATTTTGCCATGGGTTAAGCCCAAAGGCGTATTCGAGGGCGTTGACCACGCCGTCGTTGTCTGGGTCGGCACCGGGCCCTCCAATGGCTGGATTAGCGATCTGGGCCGTATTGAACCGCGCGGCGCGCCAACCGGCGAAGGTAATCTGGGGGGCAATACCTACACGGGTGATGAACGGGTCGGGATTGCCGGTCCGCGTATCAATCCAGACGGGAACCGCAGGAAGGTTCGGGGAATTCGGAGGGGCCACGGCCTGGTAATCGCCCAGCATATACCCGCTGCTGGTCAATGGGGCCAGAGTGACGTCACTGGAAACGGTGGTGAGGCGGAGATTTGGCTGCCAGGTGGCGCCGCCGTCGAATGACTGGGCCATGAAAATGTCCACCAATGCATTTTGCGCCGGGTGAACCCGCTCGTCATAAAAAATGACGGTCACCGTTTGCCCATCAGGCGAGAATGAAAGAGCCGGGTTGAATAGGGGAGTGCCTGGATTATCGCTGACGGGTTTGGGGGCCGTCCACGTGACGCCCTTGTCGCTTGAGCGGGTAAACATAACCCGCGGAGAACCCTGATAGGTGGTTTGATAAACGACCCCCAGCACGCCATTGGTCCGGTCCGTAGCTGCCGAAGGCAGGAACGAGCCCTGTCGCATGTTGGGCGCATCGTACTCGGTCGCCGCCGCGACCAGGCGGGGCGAGCTGAATGTCGCACCCCCGTTGGTGGAGGTCACGATCTCAATCGCTTCGCCACCGCCCGCGAAGCTGGAGGCAAAGTTCCAATAAGGTATGGCCAACGTGCCGTCGCGCATGAACAGCGGCTGCGAACCCTGGCATGAATAGCTGGACGGCGTGGCATAACTGTAGCCGCTCCAGGTGCGTCCGCCATCGTCGCTGTAAGACCGAGCTATCGGTGAGGCGGCCGTGAACATCGTCCACGTCACGACAATCCGGCCGGCAAACGGTGTGCCAGAGAATGTGTTTATGGCCATCCAGTTTTTATCGGGAGACAGGCTGCTGGAGGTCTGGCGAAAGATTTCCACCGGCGCATCGAATGTAACGCCACCATTGGTTGAGCGGCTGATCACGACAGAGCCGAAGTCGAACAGCGAATCCAGAGCCCCAAGTGTGTTGAGATAAATATTCCCGGACAGGTCAATACCGGCCACAGGGTCAGTGGCGCGGTAGTAAGGCCCACCGGCGACTTGGGTAAGCAAGGGAATGAGCGCGCGGGTCCAGCTTAGCCCGCCGTCATGGGTAACGGAATAACCGCAATCAATCGCGCCTCCGTCCGAAGTGTAGCGCCCCTCCTGGAAAGTGGCGACCAGAGTGTCTGGATTAAGTGGGTCGCGGACGATGTGCGGCTCGGCCTGCGCGCGCTGGTTGGACGGCAAGGAAGACGGGTCCGGTCCCAGTTGCAAATTTAACCCGACCCTTGGATCAAGTCCGGCGACGATACTGGGGTCAGTCGAACGGTGAGCGTAAGCTGTGGAACCTGTATTGGTGGGCCATTGGACCAGGTCGCCATGATTGAGCAACATCAGCAGTCCAGAGGAGATGCGATTCAGCGGCAGATGCGGGGGCAGCTTGAAGAACGTGTTGGTGAGTGGGGCCGCCAAGGCGGATGAGGTGCTCAGCAGCACGGGAGCCAGTCGCAAGATGCTTGCCAAAACGACGGCGCGCCGGAAAGGTTCATGGCGAGCGTTGACCTCACCGGACCGTTTGGCAAGCAGACTCCACGCCCATGGATTCAACACACGAAAACCGAAAAAGTGGTCACCAATCATGCGCGTAGCGTTCAGTACACTTGACCGCTTGAAAAGCAAATTCTATCAGTCGATGTGAAGCAGGGGTTCGATTGACCTGCAGGCATGTTCTGTGTGTCTCGTGGGTCTTTGGCCAAAGGGCCCTAAGATAAGCCCCGCGGAACTCGTCCATGGCAGAGATGCCTTCGCGGATTTCGAATAGTTTGTTGAATCACCAATTTTCAATTTCCAGGGAGCGCGGACAAGGCTGTCCGCGCTCCGTTTTTGCGTAGCGACCGCTCCGGCCCTGGCGATCCCGCACTGAGAATGAGATTACGGCAAACGCTGCAGTCTGAAAAAGAGGCTGCCCCAGTTAGCCACATCCCAGTATTGCGGATAAACCATGCTGTTGTTGGTCGCGGTGAACGGCGCGCCTTGACTGGTCCAGTTCTGCAGGTCGGTGGAAACTTGCAGTTGGTAGTTTGTCGTAAGCAGGAGGTTAGAAAAGGATGGTCTAACTGCTTTTAGCAAAGCCAGTTCGGGACTGCCCAATGGCAGCCAGGCCAGAGACTGGACGCCTCCAAGTGCCAGATCGTGTATTTTCGCGCCAGACGCAGTGCTGTAGAGGGAAACAATTCCGTTATTGATAATCATTACATCCCCATATCCGTCGCCATCCTGATCGGGGACGGCAATCCCGAGGTCGTCACCAGAGGAAGCAGGGATGTTGTCCCACAGTTTTACGCCAGTGCTCGCATTAAAGCAAACTGCCAGGTTTTGGTGCCGCCAACCCGACAAGATGTAGTAGCTGGACGAGGGGCCGGGAATGAGGCCTGCGATAGTTTGGTTATTGTAAGTGGACGAGCAGCACCAAATCCTGGCCCCGGTACTACCCTGGTACTTGCATATTCCTCCTCCTGAGGAGTTTTGCGCGCCAATGAAAAAGTCCGATGTCCCGGGATTGATCCGAATGCCCATGAGATCGAACGACGAAAAGTGCGACTGCCAACACGTGCTGCCGCTCATGCCGTTAACCACGTAACTGCTGTCATCATAGCAGCACTGGCCGATGGCATAATCGTATCTGCCGCTGCCGCAGACCGCTTTGATGGGCAGGCCACCTCGGATCAGGTCGGGCCGGGTCCAAAGCACAGTCGAGCCATCTTTTCCACTGATGCACCAAAGCCCGGTGGAGGAAGTTGGGTCGCTCCGAATTACCACCTCGTAATATCCGTCGCCGTTTATATCAGGCATAAACCCGGTCGCCCAATGGTCGCCGGACATCGAATGGGTCCAGATGATCTGGCCGGTGTTCCCGTCCACGCAGAGAATGCTGCTGTTTGGTCCTCCGTAGGCGGAATTTCGCAAAGAGAGCAGGATACTCGGTGCCTTGCTGCCGCTCATTCGGGGCGGCCCCATTGGAAACAGGTCCGGATCGGTGTACATATCGTGCGTGATGACCGTATCGCGCTGGCTATCATCGAACGCCCCGGCCATTTGCCACCTCAGACTCCCGTCGCCCCCTCTCAGGCAGTAGTTGGTCGAGTATGGACCCGCCAGCAGCGAAACCAGCACATTGTACCCGCCGCCGCCGTCGGGAAAAACGGTTGCCTGCGCCGTATCATTGCCTGGCGCGGCGAACGGATAATTCCAATTCCAGAAGGTAATGGCGCCAGTGATGTCTCTGGCGCTGATGTTTGTGCTGGTGAGCGCGAGCACTCTTCCAGGTTGCGTTTGCGAAATGCCCGATAGAGGCGCTAGTCCCAGGGCCGCTGCCCAGAGAATTCCTTGTATCATTCGTTTCATGTTGTCCTTTCGTTTTTGCTTGTCTGGTTCGTTCCAGAACAAGCGTCGAGCGTGAATACGCGCCCTCAGGCCAAAACCTTGCACTTGATTTTTTCGGCGGAGCAACTAGGGATAAAACAGGTGATGAAAGTTTTACGAAAGTAAGAGGAGCGAGATTGGAGCCAACTGGCGATTCGCCACCGCAAGAGGCACGTTCACCCGGGGTGCGGGCATCCCTGCGCGCGAAACCCAGCGTATCCATCCGAGCGGGCGCTAGCTATCCGCTCCATCGCAGTGTCCCGAACGCCTCAACATTTTTCTAAACGCGACCGAGCATCGGCACAACCTGAAATTGAGGTCATCGCCCAAAGACTCCGGAAGTGAGTTTAAGCAGGACAGGCTCGGTGCCGATGGCCAGAAGCCCCTGACGGCCATCGTCCAGGTGAGCCACGAGAACTCTGAAACCTGGGTCGGCGTCCCATTTGTCCTTAACCGTATAGGTGGCCAACGGTTTGAACTGTGAACTCCAGACCACCACGCGATTGTCGTAGTAGAAACGGACATTCGATTCCTTTTGAGGTTCACCCGCAGTCAACCCGGAGCGAAACTCGACCTGGGAGGAACTGAAGACTAAATTCCTTTCACCCCTGTTGTTGAGGCCGGCGATAGCTTCCAGGTACAGTTTGACGGAGTCAAAGGGGCCGTGGAATCGCGGATGCGTGACTTCAAATAAATGAACGCACTTCAGGTCCGCGTTGAGCACGTGTAGGCGCCCCTTTCGATCAGTCGCCAGGACGTAGCATAAGCCATCGCGGGGGGCATTGGTTGTAAAGCTGAGAAGGCTTGTACCGGCGTCATAGCTGGCTATTTGCCTTCCAGCAAAGTCGTACTTGACGATTCGACCCGACTCGTACCGAACCACTTGGCCAAGTTCGTTGGTTTCGATTTGGTTGGCAGAAACGCAGACAAGGATCTCACTGCGTCCGTCACCCTTGAGATCCGCGACCAAAGGTTTGGATGTGGTATAAAGTCCATTCGTTCGCTGCCAGATCAACTCGCCATCGCGCGAAAGGGCGTAAAGATAGCTGTGAGAATCGTCAGTTCCATCCGACAGGTGGTTTGAGTTGTTCGGTGAATAGCTTCCTAAGACGATGCACACGCCGTTGTTGTTGGTCGCCGTAACCACGACCTCATTGGGAGCTGGGGCCGTAAGGAACTTCCACGACAACTGGCCGCTCCCATAATTATAGCAATAGAGTCCACGTGGATTGCCTGGGTATCCGGTGTTAACTCTGGCGAGCATTGATTTGTGGCCGTCGCCGCGCAGATCGTACACACCAACTGCCTCGATCCCGCTCGCCGCGCTGATCGTGGTGGGCGTGTTGGTGCTCATATCGGTCGTGTTCGTAATTATCGCACCAATGGCTTGGAAGGTGTGGGTCTGATGAGGATTCTGGTTAAAAACTCCCAGCTTGAGATTGGTGATGTTCTCCACCCACCCAAGGAAGATCTCGTCTTTGCCGTCTCCATCCACATCCTGGAGCCAGGTGATTTTCCAATCATCCTGGCCAGGAGCCTTAGCCCATTCCTTGTTTAGAGTATCTCCCCGCATATTGATCACATATGCGTGGTCCTGGTCTGTTACGAACAGGGCGGATTGTCCAGTGCCATTGAAGTCTCCGAGCAGAGACTCGCTCCACCGGCCAATGTGCGGATGGGACAGCTTTCGGATCACTGCAAGGCGAGGCTTCGACAGTTCCACCGCGATGGCTGCCACGGCAGCAGCGGCCAGGCAAACTGCTGCCGCCACCCGGAGCCTGACGCGGCGAGTTCGTGCTGCCCCAGGGCTTGCTCCTTTCCGGACTAAATCCAGCGCCCCGCGCATTTCGCCGTCGCTTTCATACCTCTTCGAGGCTTTGGGCTCGCACGCTTTGAGTACCACTTGGTTGAGCAGCTTGAATTGCTCGCGATCTTCAAAATGTTGGAGTTCGCCAGGCGGGGTGGGAAACTCCTGGCAATCGTGCCCGGTGCTCATGACATACAGCACCATGCCCAAGCTATAAATATCGGCGGCCACCGAGCCGGGACCCTCCGGAGGCGCGTATCCGAGCGTGCCGCCCGTCATCGAGCCCTTGTCGGCCTCGGCAACCATCCCGATATCGGCGAGTTTGGGTCTGCCATTCACAAAGATGATGTTCGAAGGTTTGATATCGCGGTGGACCAATTTGAATTGGTGCAGAAAATCCAAAGCCTCAGCCAGCGCACAACCGATTTCAACGCAATCTTTGACCGGCAGCCGGCCTTGGGCTGCTATCTCTGATTGGAGAGTGCGCGGCTTATAGTTGGCCGGGTCAATTTGCTGACCGGCGGTCGGATCGTAATAAAAATACCCGTCCTCATCCTTCCGGCCCAGTTGCAGGATGTCCGTCAGTCCCTCGTGCAAACGGGAGACAGGCTCAAAGCGTTGCAGACCCTGAAACTCGCGGTCGTACGGTCGCGGGTCCTGAAATTTTCGACGAAAGACGATCTTGACCGCCCGGAAGGTGCCAACCGCATTCCGAGCCAACCAAACCTGGCCGTAACTGCCGCTGCCGATCGGGCCAACCCCGAGCAATTCGTGATCAGGGATCAGTGGCGTTTGGTCGCCTGAATGTTCCGCTGTTCTGGTTTGACCAGGATCGCCCATTGCCTATGATTCTCGCCACCTGCGTTCGATGGATGCTACTGCAGGTCGTGATAAGCTCCTTGACGAATCAGGTCAAGAACTTTGTTTTTATTTGCCGAGATGCATTTTTCTACAACATCATGCCTTCCAGGCGCCGGACTTCTTTCTCGATTTGCCGGCCAACCCGGCATCGGGCCAGATGCACACTGGCTCGGCTGACACCGAGCATTTCCATAACTTCTGAAACAGGCCGATCCTGGTGGACGTGGAGTTCGTAAAGCTGGAAATTTCTTGGACTCACGCGCCTTTTCACCCGTTCCCTGGCTGCGTCAAGAAGTTCCTTTGCCCACGCCGCATCCATAATTTTTTCGGGGTCGGAGCTTAGTGGATCGGCCATTCTTTCGATGGGGCCTGTGTTGCTGGCATCGCCTTGCTGTGGCATATCAACTGCAAGGATCTCCCCCGTCCTGATGCGCCTGATGTAATCCCGAATCTTCCAACCCGTCGTTTTTAGGAGCCAGCCCTTAAAGGAGCCGATCTTCGGGTCGTATTTAAATTTTGGCATCTGTTTAGATACCGCAATGATCGTTTCCTGGACCACATCCTCTGCTTCGGCGTGGTTCAGCCCCGATTTGATGGCCGTGTTGTAGATCAGCTTCCAATAGGTATCGTGAAAGTCCCGCCAACTTTGTTGGTCATCCCAATTCTTTAGCCGGATTAGCAAACTGGGGCGAGTAGGGATGAATTTTTGCGCTTTGCCGCTCATATTGTTGCTTTCGTTTTTCTGTTAATACGCACCCAGCCGTCCAAACCTTTCACTGAATCAAGATGAAAAATTCCAGCAGCTTTGGACCTGTTACCAGCCCTGAACCACAGAGACACAGAGGCACAGAGAGAGCCGATGAAACATTCGCTTGTCCCCTCTGTGCCTCCGTGGTTCCCCCTTTTCGCGCCCTTTCACCAGTTGGGCTAAGAGTCCGACGATCAGCGCCCTCGGAACTCATCCATCAGACGGAGGATGCCTTCGCGGATTTCGAAGAGTTCTTTGCGAGCTTCGGCGACGGTGGTTTCGGGGAGCAGCTTTTTGGGGGCGACGGCTTCGAGGCCGGCCTGGGATTTGTGGAGATGATCGAGGGCGCGCTTCAGATACGCTACCGTGAAGCCGGGATCGGGCATGGCCACGCCATCTGCGATGCTGCCGAGGGCGCCGGCGAGTTTTACGCCCGTAGTCTGAAACTCAAAGAGGAAATCGCCCAGGTCCTTGTCCTCGGAATCCTCGAGCCCGAGTTCCTTTGCAATGGAATTGTACTTCAACGCGCTTTCGAAGCAGCGGTGTTGCAAAGGGTGCGCCAGGTGGCCGTGCTCGTCGCGAATCCAGTCAATGCCTTCGCGCGCCGGGTCGGGCTCAGGTTCAGGTTCGTTCAGGGCCTCTTCACAGGCGGCGTTCATCTCTTCGATATGGCGCTCACGTTCCTCGGCTTCTTCGGGGGTAAGGTCGCGGATCCAGCCCATTTCGCGGCCAATTTTTTCCCTGGCGTCCTCGGAATCGCCGTATTTCTCCTGCAATTCCTTATACTTGTCGGTGCGAGCGTCGGATTCCCTAAAGAATTTTTCGTAATCGTGCTCGTCCCATTCTTCTTCGGGATCTTTCTGTCCGCGTTTGTGTTTTTCGATGGCGCTATTGAGCTTTTGCATGAAGCCATCCATGCCGGAGGCGGCCTGCTGGGCGCGTTCCTGTTCGTCCTGGGGCGTCAGTGTCCATTCGGGCGGCGAAATGGTGAGGTTATAGTCTGCGCTTTCAATGACTACGCGGCCATTGGCTTCGCTGTACCACTCCAGATAGAGGCAATTGGCCATGTGCTCGGGCGGTTTTTCCTTCCTGCGATACATCTCCATGGCCTCTTCGTGGGGGACATTGAAGACGCGCACTTTTCGGGAGGCTGTCAGGTCGCCGATGGTGCCTTTTTGGACTGACTGGAGCGAATCCAGGGTGTAATGCGTAACGGCCTTCTTTGGATTGGTAAAAGTGAGGAGGCAACCTGCCAGGTCTTGCCAGGCGTTGCCTTTGAGGTCCAGCTTCAGCGGTTCTGCCCGGTCCACCAGCCAGATTTTGCCGCGAATGATGCCTTTGACGCGGTTATCGATCTCGCCGCGCACGACGCTGTCCTGGATACGGAATGCCATGGCGCAAGTATGCCCGAAATCAGTCCAAAGTCCAAAGTCCAAAGTCCAAAGTCCAAAGTCCAAGGTCCAAAGTTCAAAGTTCAAAGTTCAAGGTTCAAAGTCGGAAGTTGGATTGGCCGTGGCAGCACGGGAGGCGGTAGATGGAGGATGGAAGATGGCACAAACGAAAGCGTTAAAACGGCAACGTAAGCTGCGGACAAGCACTCCGATAAATCGCGAGGAGGTGTCCGCTCGGCTCCTTCGCATCCGTGTTCATCAGTGTTAATCCGTGGTTAAGATTCTCTTCGGATTTGGCGCTCCCTCACGGTCGCGGCTCTGGGTGTATCTTGATTGTACCGTTAGGCTTGCGAACTTGACCCCTCACCCCGACCCTCTCCCGTTCCGAAGGGGAGAGGGGGAAGCATCGGCGCTCATTGGAACATTCCAGCGTCCAATGCCTTCGCCGCTCGCTCAGCCTCGAGTCAACCGGCCGAATATCTTCGGCATCAGTATTGGCCGAGGACGGCGGAGTTTCTCCCTCTCCCCTTCGGAAGGGGAGAGGGTCGGGGTGAGGGGTCAACCTGCG
>PSRM01000358.1 GCA_003176045.1 Verrucomicrobiota bacterium
ACGCTCCCTGTGGGCAGGTAACGATGCGTGAACTCGAAAGCGCTGACCGAGCCGTTGTCCGGACGTGGGAAGGCTGGGAATTGTTGGGGCAGCATCGTGAGCTGGATTTCCCGCGCCATCTTAAGATCGTCCTCCATCTGTGTGTTCTTGGCCCGTAGCTCTCGGCGGCTCTGCGCCAGCAAGGTATTGGCGCGTCGAATTCGCTCCTCAGCCAGCTTTTGCTCCGTAATGTCCCAGAAAATGCCTTGCAATCCGATCACTTTGCCGTCGGCATCGTGAAGTGGTGTTTTTACGACCTGCACATAGATCTTGCCTCGGCCCGGGGGTTGGTTTTCCTCGACTATTTCGTAAGGTTTGCCCGTCTCGAGGACGCGATGATCGTCGGCCAGGAATTTTTTCGCCATGTCAGCCGGGAAAAAATCGGCGTCCTTTTTCCCAAGAATCTCTTCCAGCGGATGTCCCAGCATCTTGCAGAATTGCTGGTTGGCAAAAGTGAACCGGCCCTCGAGATCCTTTCGAAAAATGAACTGCGGCAACGTCTTTACCAGCGACTGGTAAAGGGCCTCCGAGTTGCGCAGCTTCTCCTCAGCCTCGCGCCGCTGCGTGATGTCCTCGACCGTGCCTTCATAATACAGCAGGCTGCCCTGCCGGTCCCGCACCGAACGGCAGTTCTCTGAAATCCAAATCACCGAGCGGTCTTTCCGATACACCTGAGACTCAAACCCGGTAATCGTGTCATGTTCCTGCATCGTGCGAATGAACTCATCCCGCCGGCCAGATTGCACATACAGCGTCTGGGCGATGTTCGTGACCGCCTCCATCATCTCCTCGGGCGACGAGTAGCCATTGAGCCGAGCAAGCGCCGCGTTCGCCATCAGGTAACGGCCATCCGGCGTGGTTCGGAAGATGCCTTCCACCAGGTTATCGAAGACGCTGTGATATTTCTGCTCCGCGACCAGCAGGCTGCGGTCCAGATGGTAGCGCTCGACCGCATATCGAATCGAACGCTCGATCAGGTGGGGCGTCAACTGGCCGCGGGCGAGGTAATCCTGCGCCCCTTCGTGAACCACCTCTAGCGATACGCCTTCGTCCTCACATTCGCCAAGGCAGACGATCGGGACCTGGGGCGCGACAGCATGGATCAGCGAAATATTGGCCAACCCGGCGCCATCGGCCACGTATAAATCCAGGATGACAATCTCGAATTCCTCTGCGTTGAGGACCGCCAGGGCCGCGTGCAAATCCGGTACGCACCGGATCTCGGCGTTCAGCTCGGCCGCCTGGCCAAGCATCTCGCTCACGTAACGAGCGAAATCCGCGTCATGCTCGATGAACAAAACCTTCACACGTGCTCCTGCGATAGACCTTAAAGTGCGGTTAACATGCTGGCAGATTCCGCAACGCGTGTCAACGCGGGGAAGCCGCAGCCAGATTGGTTAAATAAGTTAATTAAGTCAAAAGGCCGGTGAATAACCTGTGAATAACTTTTTGCGCTTTTTTTTAAAAAAGTATTGACAGATTTGCGGAAATTTGGCTTGATGATGAGCAGGAGCACCGGAAAGCAATAAAGCCGCAGGGTTGGGCTCTATCTTTCTTTTCGCGAGCTTCTTTGGGAATGAGTTTAAACTGAACAACCACTGACTGAGGGCGGGAAACTGCTCACAAAAAACAAGGAACATCCATGAACATATTTGCGAATCAAAGGAACATCCACCGCAGTAGCACCGCGTTGTTTACGGCATCCGTGCTCGCACTTGGGCTTTTGCGCGCGGGAGCACAAAGCGAAGCGGTGCCCGGCACTCTGCCGGCAAACCCGCCGGATGTCATCGCGCCGGCGCTCGTAAGCGTTCCTCTGGCTCCCGTCTATTCCGAGTCAGGCGCACTCACGCTGTCGCTGGATGGTATGGGAACGCTCAATTCGAGCGGAAACATCCGTGTGCAGAAGCCCGCTGGAGCGACTGTTCGAAGGGCTTTTCTGGGCTCAGCGACGACTGGTAATTCCAGCTACCAGTTGGCAGCCAATGATGTGACAGTGGCGGGGCAGCCGTTCGTATGGAGCACCTCCACTGGCAACAGCATCAGCTCTTACAACTATTGGGGTGAGGTGACATCTATCGTGAAACCGATCCTAGATGCGGCCGCGCCGGGGATCGTCAACCTCACGATCGGGGAGAATAATTCGGCGAACATTGACGGCGAAGTGCTCGCAGTAGTGTTCGACGACCCGAATGTCACGTCCCAAAATACTGTCTCGCTGCTCTTTGGGGCGCAAAATGTGGCGGGAGACACCTTCTCGATCACTTTTGCCCAGCCTCTGAACCCGGCCAACACCAACCTGGTCCTCGATATGTCTCTGGGCATTAGCTATGGATATCAGTCAGCGTCGGTAGTGAATCAGTACAGCATCGTCAATGTGAACGGACAGCGACTAACCTCCTCCGCCGGTGGGCAGGACGACGGCCAAGCTGCGAATGGCGCGCTGATCACCGTAGGCGGCATTGGGGACACCGACGCAAACCCGCCGCCGTTGGCGGGACCGAGCGGGCCGACCGCCTGGAGGACGGACGACGAACTCTACAACCTTGTGCCCTTTATCACAAATGGGACCACCAGCATCAGCGTATATACGTTGAATCCTTCCTCCGACGACAACATTTTCTTCGCGGGGTTTTTCCTTAAGGGAGCAACAGCTATCGTTGGGCAAGGCATCCTGCTCACGCCTGTTTCGGCTACCAATGTGGTCGGCGCCACACATCACCTGACGGCGCAGGTCGTGGATACTCAGGGCCAGCCTGTGGTTTCCAGGACCGTGACCTTCACTGTTGTCTCCGGTCCTAACGCGGGCGTCTCGGGGGCTCGGGTAACCGACACCAATGGCTTTGCTTTCTTTTCCTACGTTGGAATTACGCCAGGTTTAGACACCATCCAGGCCAGCTTTGTTGATAACAACAGCCACACGGTGACTTCCAGCCCCGTTCGTAAGTTATGGGTTGCCCAGACCAAAGCCTTCATCTGCCCCACCAACGCGACCGTGCAGTGTGGCAACGACACCAGCCCGGCCGCGACCGGCTTTGCATCCGGAGCACCTTCCGGCTTCTGTACCAGCACTAATGTCTTCATTACCTTCTCCGATACCAATATCGTGGGCAATTGCCCGGGAAATTACACGATTCTGCGCACCTGGACGGCCACCGATACTTGCTCCAACAGTTCTCAATGTGTCCAGACCATCCAGGTCGTGGACACGACTGCCCCAAGCCTCTTCTGCTTTAGCAACAAGACCGTGGCGTGCGGCAGTCCCTGGCACTTTGACCGGCCCAATGCTTTTGATGCGTGCTGCGGCACCAACGTGACGATCTTCGTTACCGGCACTACCACCAATTTCAACGGCCCTTGCGGCAGCACCTTCACCGCCACGCGTAGCTGGATCGCCATGGATTGCTGTGGCAACACCAATGGTTGCAGTCAAACGGTGTCTGTGGTGAACCCGGCCACCGTGGGCGGTTCCATCTTCCTCACCGGCCACGACCCGGATTTCCATGCCTTCCTCGGCGGGAATACTGCTGGGGCCGCGCATATTAATCAGCGCGCCATCAGCTTCATCATGAACCCCGCTTTCAACCCTTATGTCGCCGCAGGCGCCCACAAATTCCTGTTCGTCGAATCGTCCATTGCGCCCCCTCCGGGCCACACCGACGGGGTGAATGGGATTGGGGCCAGCGGTTACGTTTCAGGCACAGACTTCGATCGCGTAGATGCGTCGGGCCTGAATAGCGCCCTTAACCAGCTAGGGACGGTATATGGCGGCCTTGTCGTGGCGTCCGATTTTGGCGGCATCCTTACACAAGCTGAGTTGGATATCCTGAACGCGCGCGCCGGCGATATCGCCAATTTCGTGAACACCGGCGGCGGGCTTTACGCCATGGCTGAGAGCGATTCCGGCGCCGGCCTCACCCCGCATGGTGGTTGGTATAAGTTCGTGCCGATTGTTACCTCTTCCACCCAGTTCAACCAAACCGAAGTCGGCAACACGGTTACACCATTCGGGGCGTCGCTTGGCCTGGTCAATTCAGATGTGAACGGCAACGCCTCACATGCGATCTTCGTCGCCACGGGCGGGCTGAACGTGGTGGATCTCGATCCAAACAACGACATTCTTTCTCTGGCCGGACGCAGCGTTATCTTACCGCCGCCGCTCATCACCTGCGCCTCCAATAAAACGGTTGAATGTAGCCAGAGTTGGGATTTTGACCCGCCGATCCCTGGCCCCACCAACGGTTGCTGCGGCGCCTCCATCGTCTCGGTCCTCGGCACCACCACAAATTACAACGGTCACTGTGGCAACACCTTCGATGCCACGCGGACGTGGTTCGCGACCGATTGCTGCAGCCACACCAATGTTTGCAGCCAGACAGTGAACGTGGTGGACACCACCCCGCCATCCATCGCTTGTCCGCCGGACACCACCGTTAGCTGCTCTGGGGATACGACACCCACCGCAACTGGTTTCGCTACGGCCTGCGACAGTTGCGGCAGCGCCAGTAGCGTGCTGGCCAAAATCTATAGCGGAAACGTCAACGCCGGCGGCGGCGCGCCCTACAGCGGGTTCGTTGGCTCGGTGACTTCCTCGAGTGTCTCCTTTGCCACCGATAACGGATACAGTTGGCATCCATTCGGCCTGGCAAACTACGGGGCCGATATCACCGGCTGCCTGATCGTTGCCACCAACGATGTGTACACTTTCACTCTGAATTCCGATGACGGATCGCTGCTGCTCATTGACGGCACTTTGGTAGTGGACAACGGCGGGGTCCATCCTCCGGCTACTTCCAGCGGCACGGCCTCCCTCACGGCCGGCGCTCACAGTTTTGAGGTCCAATTCTTCGAATGTTGCGATGGACCTGCAGGCGTTGACCTCACCCTGCCCTCGGGTGTTACGTATGGTGCGTCGGTGCCGACCACCTACTCGGATGTGATCCTTCCGGGTAGCGGCAACGTCAAAAATGTCATCCAGCGCACGTGGACCGCCACGGACGCCTGCAGCAACAGCGCCAGTTGCACACAGACGATCACTGTAACCGCTGACATTCCCTGCGTAGTCGTCACTAAGATTTGTCCGCCTTCGATCCCGGCGGGGATTCCAGTCTTTCCGGTGTTCGGGACGGTCGTAAACTGCAGTGCCGTCGCGCTCACAAATGTTGTGCTCGTGGACGACAATGGCAATCCGGGCAATCCGGGCAATAGCACCGTTACGCAGATCGGGCCTATCCCGGCCGGCGGCAGTGTTCCATGGACCGGAAACAATATCGTGCCCACAGGCGCTTGCGGACCGATAGTGGATACCGTGGTCGCCATCGGCACAGGCCCCTGCGGCGACACGGCGCAAGCTTCCGCAGTTTGTACTACGGCTATTACCACCGCCCCATGCCTTGCCGTGACTAAGACAGCCAACGATGCTCTTTGTGGACAGCCGATCGCTTTCAGCGGCACCGTCAGCAACTGCGGGAACAGCACCATCAATAACATTTCAGTCGCCGACACTTCGGCCGGCAACCTTCTAACCATACTATCTCTGCCACCCGGCGGTTCGGTTCCTTACTCAGGCAGCCACACCGGTGTGGTCGGAACCAACACCGACACGGTTTGCGCTACCGGTACCGATGCCTGCAGCGGCACAAACGTAAGCGCCTGCGCTACGGCAGTCGCGGTGGTTTCATGCCCCGTGCCGCTACTCATCTGCCCGCAGAACATCACGGTCTCCAGCACGGGCCAGTGCCAGGCTGTTACCGTCAATGTGCCCACGCCGGTGGTTACCAACACTTGTGCTGGTGTCGTACCGCTGTGCACACGCAGCGACGGCAAAGCGCTGACCAACCCGTACCCGGTGGGCATCACCACCATCTCCTGCACGGTCACAGATCTGTGCGGCCAGACTGCCTCGTGCAGCTTCACAGTAACGGTGACCGAACCGGTTTCCATCGTCTCGAACTTCAACGGGACACCCATCCCCGGCGGCTCAACTGTGTGGTTCAGCAGCGTTGTCAATGTGAGCCGGCACAACATTTGTCCGGAGACAATCACTTTCTTTGGCCAAACCATAACCAGTTCAGCCTTCACGCTGGTCATACCGGACGGGGAGATTGACTTTGTAGCAGGTGCGTGTCCCGCCACGACCAGCTTTGTTGGCGGCAAATGGGTGACGACTGTAGGGTGCCAGTACACAGGGCGCGTGTTCATATCGGGCTTCGCCTATCAGGTGCCCGCAGCCGGCCTGCCTGGCGGCATCAACCCGGTGACGTGGTCGGGTACGTTCCTGAGCAGCACACCCGGAGTCACGCTCCAATGGCTATGGGCCGCTGCGGCGTATTCCTCGTTTTCGAACGACAATAATGAGATCGGGGTGAAGCCCGTTGATGGAAGCACGTGCACCACCTTTGCCAACTCGGATCACGCGGGCACACCTGAGTACTGGAAGTCCAAGGTTATCGGCGGCGCGCGCGGCGGCGGCGGTTCCAACTGGACCGGTTCGTTGAGCGGCACACTGGGGCTAACGCCGTGCGTAGCGGTCGTGGCCTCTAGCGATGTCAAGCTGACGATCCAGATGGTCAATGGCCAAATCCAATTGTCGTGGCCGAGCGGGACATTGCAGGAAGCCGGCAGCACAGCAGGCCCGTACAGCGATGTGGCTGGCGCGACCAGTCCGTACATCGTGTCGCCCTCAGCCCCGCAAAAGGTCTATCGCGTCCGCGTACAGTAAACGCGGCCCTGAATCTACCAAGCTAGTTAAGTCAGCAGGCGCCCGAATTTCCGGGCGCCTGTTGCTGTACGCTGCCGACTTAACACAAAAGCGCAAAGAGGCAAAGGCGCAAGGAGAAGGAATTTAACGCAGGCGCAAAGACGCAAAGAACTGAAACCGCTAATGAATCTCCATGGCTTAGCCAGGCATGTTTCACGTTTCACGTTTCACTTTTTCAGATTATTTTCAAAATGTAAATGAACGGGCCTATAAAACTGCTGTCCACCGATTTCGACGGGACCTTATTCGCCGAATTTGAAAACCCGCCGATACCTGAGCGACTTCAGGCATTGATCGCGCGTTTGCAGGGAAACGGGGTCAAATGGGTAATCAATACGGGCAGGGAAATGTCGAGTTTGCTGGAGGCGCTTGCCCGGGCAGGAGTTACGATCGAGCCGGATTATCTGGTGCTGGTCGAGCGCGAGATTCATTGTCACAACGACTCCCGATACGTGCCCCTGGACAAATGGAACGCAGCGTGCACGGGGGCTCACGCGGAACTGTTTGCCCGAGTGCATGCGGATTTGCCGCGACTTGTGGAATGGATCAACGCCAGATATCACGCGAAGATTTACGAGGATGCCTACTCGCCTTTTTGCCTGATCGCGGGCAACAACGGAGACGCAGACGTCATCCATGCCTATTTGAATGAGTACAGCCAGACTGTTCCAGGACTTGTGGTCGTTCGTAACGATGTTTATGCGCGCTTCAGCCACGCCGCGTTCAACAAAGGCACGGCGCTGGCTGAGGTGACGCGCCGGATTGGGTTGAATGCGGACGATGTGTTTGCCATCGGCGATCATCTCAATGATTTGCCGATGCTTTCCACTGCGTATGCGCGCTTCCTGGGGGCGCCTTCGAACGCCGTGGATGCCGTAAAAGAGGCCGTGCGCAGCCAAAATGGCTTTGTTAGCCGTTTGTCGCACGGCAACGGCGTGGCCGAGAGCATCGAACATTTTCTGGGGCAGTGACGGCGGAAGGGGCGGAGCGCGGCTCTCCTGAGCCGCAGCAGGTCCTTACGCAAGAAGGGTTGAGCAATCATGAACGCAATCGTGCGGACGTGGCCGCTGCGGGTGAGGACCCCCGCGCTCCGCCGGGTGCTCCGCGGTTAGTTTGGGGTACAGTCGGGGATTGACAGCGGCGAGGGTCGTGTTATGGTAATTAACAGCAGGCGTAATGCACGCTGGGCCTTGTTGGTCTATTTCTTGCTCTCTTACGTTGCGCTATCGCTATCTTTTTGTATAAAATTTCATTATGAGTGAATCAGCACTTGGCGCGCCCCCATCGGCCGGCGCGCCCGGAGTTTTGCGGGTGCCCGAGGCGGTCATCCGTTTGGCGGGTAATTCCCAGGACGGTATTCAGGCTTTAGGCGCGTTTTTGGCGCGTTTGGCGGGCCGCACCGAACAGGAGGTCATGACGTTCATGACCATTCCCTCCACGATCTCAGGGGGGCCTTCGATTTTCCAGGTCCGCATTGGTTCAGGCGAAGTCCTGAGCGCCGGTGACGATGCCGACGTGCTGCTGGCCTTTTACCAGCACTCGTACGAAGATCACATCGGCTCGCTCAAGAAGAACGGGATCGTGCTCTACGACAGTGACCACGTCGAGCCGAAGGAAGAATGGAAAAAGGATTACCATCATGTGGGCGTCCCCATTTCGAGCCTGACGGTCGAAGCCATCGGCGGCACAGCGAAGGACAAGGGCAAGAACATTTTCGCCCTCGGGCTGATCGCTCGGATGTTTGATTTAAATGTGCCTAAACTGGAGGCGCTGCTTGGCGAACGCTTCGGCGGCAAAGACGCCAGCATCCTTAAGAACGCACTGTCCGCTTTCCACGCCGGCTACAACCACTCCCTTGGCGGTGTTATCGAAACCTTCAAATTCGTGGAGAGCCAGCACAAGGCCGGCTCCCAGGTGGTCATGAACGGAAACGAAGCCCTGGCCTTCGGCATTCTTGCGGCAGGCGTGCGGTTCGGGGCGGCCTATCCGATCACTCCCTGGTCGGATGTGATGGAGATTTTGCGACGCGAGCTGCCGAAATACGGCGGCACGTTCGTCCAATGTGAGGACGAAATTGCGGCTGTTTCGATGGCCAACGGCGCGGGCTGGGCCGGCCGGGTCGCCGTAACTGGTTCGAGCGGCCCGGGCATCTCGCTCAAGATGGAATCTGTGGGCTGGGCCATCATGGCTGAGGTGCCGCTGGTGGTTGTAGATGTCCAGCGTGCTGGACCCTCCACGGGTATGCCTACTTCCGTGGAGCAATCCGATTTGAATTTGGCCTGCTTCGGCTCTCATGGAGATGCGCCGCGAGTGGTGCTGGCGCCCGCGGATGTCGAAGATTGCTTCTATACCGCCATCGAGGCGGTGAATATCGCCCGCAAATACAACGTGCCGGTGTTTATTCTGAGCGACCAGGCAATCGCCACGCGCATCGAGGCCTTTGCCCAGCCGGATCTGGAGAAGGTTTGCCAGGATATTTCGCCAGACCTCACCCCGGTGGCCGATTATGTTCCTTATCCGATTTCCGAGGGGAACGGCAACGGTATAGCGCCGCGTGCGGTGGCAGGCACACGCATTCTGAGCGGCCGTTATCCCATCGCGGGTGGTCTGGAGCACGACGAATTGGGCCATCCGACGGGCTCACCTAAGCTACACATGGCCATGACTGCGCGACGCCGCAAGAAACTGCAAGCACTTGCTGCAACTTTACCGGTTCCGAAGGTCTATGGCCCCTCCGAAGGAAATGTATTGCTGGTAGGCTGGGGCTCGACGCGCGGCCCCATCCGCGAAGCTGTGGATCGCGCGCGCGCTGCTGGCGACAGCGTTTCGGCCCTGCATATCAAACACCTCAATCCGTTGCCGTCCGGCCTGGAGAACATTTTCTCCGGCTTCAATACTGTCAGGGTGGTTGAGATGAACGATGAGGGGCTGTATGGCTATGGTCAGCTCGCCGGACTCTTGCGCGCGCGCTATTGCGACCCGCGGATTCGCGGCATCAACAAGACCGACGGCCTGACCTGGAAAGTGAAAGAAATTCTGCAGCGGGCCCAGGCGGACATCACGGCTGGACTCCGAAAGTTGTAAGACAGTTAGTGGTATGCCGACGGAACTTCAGGTACTGCTCTCGGAAATCACGCGCGATTTCCCCGCCGCAAGAATCGAATGGGACCCTTTCCCGTCGGGCGTTCGAGTTCTTTCGCTTGAACTAAACGGGCGAATGTTTGAGCTGGAGTATCATCCGACACGCGGTACCGGTGTTTCTGAGAACTTTCAAGATACGCCGCCCTTTATCGGCCATGATGAAGCGTTTGACTCGCTCGATGAGGCGATCAGCCGCTTCAAAGAACTATTGAGCAGCGCGAAGCGCGGCGAGAAAGCTTCGCGCTCGGCCGCTATGATTTTGCAAGACAAGAAGCGCTAATTACACAATGAGTACCGAAATTATCGAAATCCCCCAGCGCGGAGCTGTTTCTTCCGCATCTTCCAATGGCAGCCCTGCTGCTGTGATTGCTCCCGTTGAGCCTGAACGCAAGCCGTTGACGAAAAAGGAAATTGTTGCCGACAATCCGACCTGGTGCCCTGGCTGCGGCGACTTCTCAGTGCTGGCGCTTTACTTCAAGCTGATCGAGAAACGCAAGATCTGGCACGAGAAAATCACCACCATCTCAGGCATCGGTTGCTCGAGTCGATTCCCTTATTTCGTGCAGGCGCACGGGGCCCATTACCTGCATGGACGCGCCCTGGCCTTTGCCAGCGGCGTGTCGCTCTCACGCCCCGATTTGCACGTGTTCGCGTTTGGCGGGGATGGGGACGCGTTTTCCATCGGTGGCAACCACTTCAACCATGCGGCCCGGAAGAACATCAAAATGACTTACGTCGTGATGGACAACTGGGTTTATGGGCTTACCAAGAAACAGACTTCGCCCACTTCGCCGCTTGGGTTCAAGAGCAAGACCGATACCTGGGGTGCGGTGGATTACCCGATCAATCCCATGAAGCAGGCAATTGCCGCGGGGGCGTCGTTTGTGGCCCGCACCACGCACACCAATCCCAGTCACGTTCTCCAGATGATGGAAGCGGCGATGGACCACGACGGCTTTGGCTTCGTCGAATGTCTCAGTGAGTGCGTGGAATTTTACGAAGGAGCCTTCGACGCTTCAAATCCGCGCAAAGGCGGCGTATTTAATCTGGTGCCTGCCGACCATGATGTCACCAATGAGATCGCGGCTTACAAATTGGCCGACGAAGCTTTCCCGGGCCGATTCGGGATCTTCTACAAGGTGAATAAGCCGACCAAGAACGCCAAAGAGGCCAATCTCAACGCCTCTGTCCGGGCCAAGTTCGAGGGACTTAAGGATTGGCAAATCCTGCAGAAGAGTTTTGATCGGATGAAGTAACGCCGCGTGAGGGCACGCGGCCTACCGGGCGATTGTAGGCCGGGTCCCCTGACCCGGCGCAAGCCTACCGCGCTTAGCCTCACGCTCGTGCCGGCCTGAACCAGCCGAACCGGTCAGAGTAGTTCAGGTATAAGAGCCCCAGGATCCGCATCCCCACGGCGAGCAGGTAGAGGTATAGGAAGCTCGAAACAAGCTCGGGCAGGATGGGCACGGTGATGGCTTTGTCTATCGCGGTTTCCGCGAACCAATAAAGCAATAGGCCGGCTTCAAAGGCCAGGGCAGCTACCAGATATTGGAAGGGGATCCGTGCCGCCGTCATAATCAAAGGAATGGGGTTCAGGGCCAGTACGCTGTCGAACATAGTGAGCGCAAGCATGCCCATGGGCGCCAGCAACAAACCAAACGCCAGGGCGCAAAAGAAAGCCACGCGGAGATTCTCGCCGTGCCAGCTCTGCCAGGCGGCGATCAAGAGCGACGGACCAAAAGCAAATAGCACCAACGCAATCATGTGCAAATAGGGGACCAGGATGTCGTCCTTCCAATCACTGAAGTCCGGCCAGTCGGGCAGCTCGCGTCGGCCCTCCGCCGTTGAAGCAATGATGCTTTTGGCATAACTGAACAGGTAGCCGGTGATGATGACGCCGAGCAAAGGCAGTCTGCCCAGGACAAAGAAAAAGGCGGTCCCGGCCACTAGCAGGATCACGCCGCTGCCTTGAAAGGGATAAACTAACGCGCTCGGCATGGATGCAAAGAAGCCCACCGGGGCAGCATTTGCACGGGACTGCGGCAAGGCTATGGGACGTCGCTGAGTTGCGGAGACGCCAGTCATCGGTCTGGCCCTGGGAGGCGCAGCTTGCGGCGCATTTGACTCGAATCGTAGCGACACCTCACCAAGTCGAATAAGCTGTCCGGGTTTGAGTTTCAGGTCCTCGGCTAACTCGCCGTCCGCATACGTGCCCGCGGTAGAACCCAGGTCTTTGAGCCAGACACCGGAATCGGAAGTGGTGATCCGGCAATGAGAACTGGAAACCGATGAGTGTTCGATGGGGAAGTCGTTTTCCGTGCCTCGGCCAAGAGTGATAGAGCCTGGTTGGAGCTTGATGGCCCACTCGTCCGGTGTGTCCGGGTTGACAACGAGGCGGCGCATAATGAGGGTCTCCTTCGCGGCTTCTGTAGCGGCCTTTATATCCTCTGGGTCCACACCATCAACGAAAGCAAACCTCCGGGACTGAGGGAAGTATAATGCGCGCTGGAAATTGTAACTGGCCTTGAGCTAACTACTCGTATGTTCGATGACGAATTGTAGGGCAGGCTTTCGAGCCTGCCGGTGAGGGCGGCTTTCCAGCCGCCCGACGGACGCCGGGCTGAAAGGCCCGGCTCACCGGCAGCCTGGAAAGGCTGCCCTACGTCATCGTAGTTATGCCCGCAGTCCTTGAGGCTAACCGCGTTCACCCCTGACCGCCGTACTGCTGGTCCATTTTGGCCGCGACGTCCTTGTAGCCCGCATCCTGGTCATACACCAGCATGTATTGCTGGAAGGCGTCTTCCTTCTTGCCCATGGTTTCCAGGATCGAGCCCAGGTTGTAAACCAACTCTTTCTTCTCGTCATCGAAAGCCGGTTTTTCTTTGATGGCGTCTTGCAACGCCCTGACCGCCAGCTCATACATTCGGCGTTTGGCGTAGCACTGGGCCAGGAAGTTCAAGGCCGGGACTTTCCGATGCGGATTGGCGCGGGCTTTTTGAAATTCCTGGATGGCCTCGCTGATCTTGCCGGTCTGAAAGTAGATCTGGCCCAATTCGAAACGGATTTGCAGGTCGTTCGGGAAACGCACCACGCGCCTTTGACACTCCTCGAGTTCGAAAGCCTGCTTTTCGGCCTGGAGGGCTGCTGCCTTTTCGGGGTAATCGAGCGCGGTGGTATCCAGTTGCGCGAGTTGATGATCGTATTTGCGTTTGCGAGTCTCGGCGATGGCGCGGTCGAGCGAAGCGTCGGCGCCTACCTCGGAACTTTTAATTTGCGCGTAATAATCAAGTGCGCGATCGAAATCCTTTTTCTGAGTGTAGAGTTCGGCCAAATCCCGGCGAATTTTGATATTCTTAGGTTCGTTTTTCAGACGGCCTTCGTATTCCGTGATCAGCTTTTCAGCGGTATCCTCCGTTTTGACCTGCCGGTTTTGTTGTTCCAGAACAACCGCTTCCTCTTTGTTTTTGAGCACGTCGCGGTAAGAGCCCGTGCCGCTTTCCAGGGCCTGGTAACCGCCCTCTTTGAGGGTCTTGCGAGCGGAAATGTCTTTCAGGGCCTGTGCAAGGTCGTTATCGGTGGGAAATTCCTCATACAGATCCGATAGCACTTTCTCGCCTCGTGTGGGCTCGCCAATGGCAGCCAGCGCTTCGGCGAATTCCATGGCGATCTTTTTGTCCTTCGGAGAGTTGCGATTGAGGATTTCCAGGGACATCGCGGCTGTTTTCGGCAATTCCATGGCCTTGGCAGCCTCGACAACGATCTTATGCCCGCCGGAATTGTTCGGATCGTTGTTCAAGATTTGTTCTGCAATGGTGAGCGCTTCGGCAGGGTCTTTGTGCAAAGCAATCTGTCCTTTGGCGACCAGAGGGGAAGCGCTCGCGGTGCTCAACAATTTCTTAAACATTCCGCGGCCGCCGCCCGCCTTGCGCTGCTGCGCGTTGCGCAGGGCCTTGCGGACATCGAATATGCTTGGTTCCCGCTGCAGGACCTGGTTGAACAAGTCAATGGCGTAATCAAAATTGTCCCGCAGCAATGCTTCGCTGCCTTTGGTGTAGAGCGGCCTGAGGTCCCGCGGGATTTCGTTCACAGTCTTCTCGGACATAGTGCCTTATCGAAACATAACGAATGGAGAAATCAATGCAAATTCCCACTACATGTAACAGCCGAGGTAAGGGGGCATCGGTTGTAAAATCCGAAATCCGAAGTCCGAAATCCGAAGTCCGAAGCGAACGGAGCGCTGGAGGCGCGGCGGCCCGCCCACTATTTCGGTGCGCTGCGCGGATGGGAATCATCGCGCCGAAATGGAATTCGGCGCTCCGTAGCGGCAACTTAGATGGAGATTGCCGTTGCGGCGTCCTGGATCTGGAGGTATTCGAGGACTCGGGCGACAGATTCGGCGACGGTGAGGTGGTCGGTGCGCAGTTCGAGTTCGGGGCGGAGGGGCGGTTCGTAAGGGGCTGAGATGCCGGTGAATTCTTTGATTTCTTTGGCGCGGGCTTTGGCGTAGAGGCCTTTCGGGTCGCGTTGTTCGCAGACCTCCAATGGGGCATTTACGTACACCTCGACAAACTTATCCGAGGGCATGAGCTTGCGGACCAGGTCGCGATCTTCGCGATAGGGCGAGATAAAAGCAGTAATGCAAATGACGCCGGCGTCGGCGAACAATTTCGCCACTTCGCCTATCCGGCGGATGTTTTCGGCGCGGTCGCGGGGTGAGAAGCCGAGGTCTTTGCCAAGGCCGTGGCGGATGTTGTCGCCATCGAGTACGTAGGCATGACGACCAAGATTGAACAGCTCGCGCTCGAGTTCGGTGGCGATAGTGGATTTACCGGAGCTGGAGAGGCCGGTAAGCCACACCACGCAACCCTGATGGCCATTGCGCAATTCGCGCTGGCCGGAAGTGATTTTGCCTTCGCTCCAATAGATGTTGGTGCTCTTGGTGGT
>PSRM01000192.1 GCA_003176045.1 Verrucomicrobiota bacterium
TACGTGGCCTGGTCCGGGGCAGCCAACTATAATTGGCAGCTCTACGATGCCGCCGGCACTGCCGGAACCGGCTACGGCACGCTCCAAATCAACGGCAGCCTGGACGTGAGTGCTGCCAGTGGGTTTGCGATCAACGTATGGACCCTCTCAAGCAAATCACCGCCGGTGAATGGCAATCTAATTAATTTCCCGACCCTGGCCGGCAATTCCTGGACCCTGGTTCACACCACTGGCGGCGTCGTCGGTTTCAATGCCACTAATTTCGTCATCAACAGTGCGCCTTACAACGGAACAGGTGGTTTCTCAAGTTCGTTGTCGCAGGTCTCATTTTTGCTAAGCGTCGTAGGAAACGATCTGAGACTGGCCCCTGTGACACAACCCTTCTTATCGGCCCAACCGCCGAGCGGCATCACAAGTTCAAACGCAACGCTCAATGCCCAGGTCAACCCCTACAACGCTTCCACCTCTGTTACGTTCATCTGGGGCTTTAGCAATGGATATGGCTCGACCAATGTCGTGTCCATTGGAGCCGGCGGCGCTGCCGTCTCCGTCACCAACCTGATTTCGAATCTTTTCGCCGACACGGTTTATCACTACCAAATTATCGCGGCTAATTCGTTCGGCACGGTTGCGAGCGGCGACCAGACTTTTACCACGCTGACAACCGTCCCTTTGACCGTCACGCTGGGTGCCAGCAACATTACCCCGAGCTCCGCAACGCTCAATGCGACGGTCAATCCAGAAAACCTGCCCACCACCTGGTATTTCCAATACGGCACCACGACCGGTTATGGCGCGGCCACCCCTACCAACTCGCTCAACCCCAGCCTCCTCGCCCAACCGGTAAGCAGCCTCATCTCCGGTCTTTCCAGTGGCACGCTCTATCATTACCGGATCGTCGCGGCGAATAGTGCCGGGACCAGTTTTGGATCGGATGCTACCTTCACTTCGACCACCCCGTCGGCGCCTGGCGTTCAGACTCAGGCAGCCTCGGGCGCAACGAACAACTCGGCGACGCTGAACGCATCCGTCAACCCGAATGGCGCGGCTACCACAATGTACTTCCAGTACGGGCTCACCACGAGCTATGGCAGCTTCACTTCAACCCAGGCGGTGCCCAGCATTGCCTTGAATTTCAACGGCGTGAACCAATCGGCCAGCTTGCTCGCGCGCCTGGCTGGCTTGTCTGCCGGCAATGCTCCACATTCAATCGAGGCCTGGCTCAAACCGTCTTTGCTGCCAGCTACCCGCGAATGGGCACTGCTATTGGACAGCCAGCACGTTGGCGCCCACCATTGGTTGATCAATCCCGATGGCACCGCGCAACTAGGAGTTTATGGAGGGGCACAATTGAATCCTATCCTCACTTCAAATGCCTGGGTCCACCTGGCTGCCTGCTTCGATGGCACCAATTACAGTGTTTATACCAATGGCGTCCTGGTGGGCACCGTGGCTGCCAGTTTCAACCTGCAAAATTTTACGCTAACCATCGCCAAGGCTTACCTCGGCGAGAGCTACTACAGCGGAGCGATTGATGAGCTGAGGATTTGGAATATCGGGCGGACCGCAGCCCAAATCCAAGCCAACATGAGCACACCGTTGGTGGGTAATGAAAACGGACTAATCGCCTATTACCGGATGGATGAAGGGACCGGCAGTACGCTCAACGACGCCTCCGGGCAAGGAAACACGCTGCAGACTGCCAACAGCCCCGCCTGGACCACCGGCTGTCCACTCGGTGGTTTGGCCAACGGCCAAACTTATCCCAGCCAAACGTTCCTCACCGGTCTCACCGCAGGTACCGTTTATCACTTCCGGGCTGTGGCCGTCAACAGCGTGGGGACAACCTTTGGAAGCGACTTGACCTTCACCATCGCGGCGGCGCCCAGTGTCCAGACCCAGGCAGCCACCGGCATGACCACCAACTCGGCGACGCTGAATGCATCCGTTAACCCGAATGGCGCAGCCACCACGGCGTACTTCCAGTACGGGCTCACCACGAGCTACGGCAGCTTCAGTTCAACGCAGGCCGTGCCGAGCATCGCCTTGAGTTTCAATGGCGTGAACCAATCGGCCTATCTCCCTTCGCCGCTCTCCGGGCTGGGCTCAGGAAATGCCCCGCATACCATTGAAGCGTGGGTGAAGCCGACGCTGCTGCCGTCCAGTCGCGAATGGTTGCTGTTGCTCGATGGCCAACATGCCGGTGCGCATCACTGGTTGCTGAATCAGGACGGCAGCACCCAAATTGGCACGTACCTTGGGGCGCAGGTGTATCCGGTACTCAGTTCGAATGTCTGGACGCACCTGGCGGCTTCGTTCGACGGAACCAACCTCACTGTCTATACCAATGGCGTGTCGGCGGGCACAGTGGCCACCAGCTTCAACCTGGCAAATTTTACGCTGACCCTCGCCCAGGCTTACAGCGGTGAAAGCTATTACAGTGGCGGGATTTATGAGGTGAGAATTTGGAACACCGCGCGCTCAGGCGCCCAAATTCAGGCCAACATCAGCATACCGCTGGTGGGCAACGAGTCCGGCCTGATTGCCTATTACCGCGTGGACGAAGGAACCGGCAGCACACTCAACGACGCCTCCGGGCACGGAAACACGCTCCAAACTTCCAACAGTCCCGCATGGACGGCCGTCAGCGGCCTGCCCAGCACCCAAGCTTATGCCAGTCCGGCCTTCATCTCCGGTTTGGCCGCAGGCACCCTTTATCACTACCGGGTTGTGGCCAGCAACAGCGTAGGAATAACCTACGGCAGCGACGCGACTTTCACCACCGCGGCACAGGTGACCAGTCCGTTCGTGCTCACAGCGCCGCTCAAGTTGGTCAATGGCAGTTTCCAATTTGATTTCACCAATACCCCGGGCGCCAGTTTTACCGTCCTTGCTGCGACAAGCATTTATTTGCCCCTCGCAAACTGGACGGCCCTAACCAACGTCGTCGAAAATCCCGCCGGCCACTTCCGCTTCACCGATCTCCAGGCCACAAACAGCCCGCAACGCTTCTACCGCGTGCGTTCACAGTAGCCTCAATTATCCAAACAGCTATTCAGTGACGACCAGCGCCACCAGGGTTTTATTGCATCCCGGAGGGATGCCTGAGAATAGCCCAACGCTTCAGCGTTGGGTTGGGCGCCATAATAACCAGCCAAGTCCCGAAGGGACGACCGAACCTGGGCTGAGGCAGAATTCGCAATCCTCAATCTCAATCGGTCGGCGGGAAAAGGAACTGATTATTATGGGGATCTTCGGTGTGAGCGAGAGCCTTCCGCAGGTTCGAAATATCGAATGTCGCTGCGCTGCCATCAGCCAGGCAGACGTTGCCGCACTTACCATGCTGCGCACCGCTCATCCAGGACGCTGTGGGCTTGTTCGTGGAAACACCGCCTGCCGCCATGCCACCCAAAATGAAACAGCCTGCCGAGCCTCCGTAAGCGCCATAGGCGTAGGGGGCTGGACGGAGCACGGTTGGGTCGCCATTGGCTTCGTTACCCATGGCGTGGTCGCCGACGAGGAAGGCCTTGGGATAGGCGTCGTTGGCTTGTGCGTTGACGAAATAGCTGACCTGGTAATTGGCGCTGGCATTCCGGCCAAAGGGGATTTGGCCCGAGCCCGGCGGGGCGACCGCCGCGAAAGTGGTTGCGTTAGAGTGTGAGGCGGCATATTCAGCGGGACAATAGGCCACCTTTGGGGTGTTCAGCTCGTTGGACATAACCAGGAACACCTGGTAGAGGAGCTTCGCCGCATCCTCCCCTCGCCCTTTATCGCACATCGCGGAAATTGTCGGGTCGCCGCCTGGAGGGCCGCCTGCAGTCGCCGGGACGCTGGTCGGGTATTCGCCAGGTCCAGCGTCTATTAACAATGTTCTAAAGCTCTTTGAGATCTGCCGGAGGTTGTTCAAGCAACTGATGCGCCGCGCAACTTTGGCATCGGTCCCGCTTGGTAAAAGCATGCTTAGCGCCACAACTGCAGTCAGGAGGACTGCGATAATGAGCAGCAAATCGGTCAGCGTGAACGCCCGGGTGGTTTTTTGATTAGTCAGACGCATTGTTGGCTCTCTATCGAGTGTAATCTGCCGGAGCAATGGCGCCTGGGATCTCTCAGAGCCTTGAGTTCTTGTAAAGCGACTTCGATCTCGTAGATGGCCACTGTTCACTTCAGTTCAGCCTCTTTCCGTGGCCCAGCAAACGTGCGGGAAGGAACAAAACGGCCCGAAGCAGCGCGAACAGCGCCTCGAAAGTGATGCCGATGAGCCGCAGTGGGATTGAGATCAGCCAAACCAGTGGGAATAGAACCAACGCGACGAGCGCCAAAGGCCAGCACAACAAAAACAACAGGCACCATCCAACCAATAAAAGCAGCGCCTTCATTTACTCCCATATATTCCCCTTTTCGAGCAAAACGTCAACGGCAGCCCGGCCTGCTGAAGTCTAAGAGATTCGAGAGCCTTCGCTCTCAAGTCACCCACAGTAAGGGGAACTGACAGAAAAATTCTAGGACAGAAAATGGGACGAAAAAGACAGGAAAATTAAAGACAGAAAAATAAAAGGGAAGATGGGCAGGAAAATTTGGTGGCAGGAAAATGAATCCTCAAATTCTCCTGCCGCGAAATCTTCCTGCCTGAATCTTTCTGTCCAAAAACTTTTCTGTCAGTTCCTGCTCGATTCTGTTGTCCCTGCGGACTTTCAGCGGCGGTCAGGCGATTTGGCGCTTTAGACCCAGCCATTCGATCTGTTAATGGTTGCGATGATCTGACGTCGCCGCTCATCGGTCACATGGCCGCGATGGTTCTTTAAGTCGCGCTTAGCGACGTTGTGGAGCAGATCGCATTTGCAAAGCGTGGCCCAGTTCAGGCCGTCAGCCTCGTCCAGAATGACTTCGTTTGGGTTTGGCGGACGTCTGACCGGCTGGCTTGAGCACATGAGAATATTCACGTCCGGTTTGTTACCTACTCGATCCGGATGCGAGACAATGACCGCCGGATGGGGCGTCGGCCAGGTCGGGGGCTGGTAGCTGTAGATGTCCCAGGCTTTCAATCTTCCTCGGGCGGTGGCGGTGGGGGCCGCCGTGCCATGGCTGCCTCCAGTGCGTCAAACTCCGGGTTGGGCACCTCCCAGCACTGCCGGCACTCCTCTGGCGTCATCGGCTTCAACGCCTTGCGCGATAGCTGCTCTGTAAGCTTTGGCAGACCAAGCTTCATGCTTTGGCGCATGGCGTCCGCCAATGAGAGACCTGTTTCCTTCGCTGCCCGGCGCACCTCTCTAAGCAAATCGTCCGGCATTGCCAAAGGGTATGACGTTGTTTTCATAGAAGAAATGTATATTTGCCAAGAGTCATTTCAAGCGCAAATGATAAAGAGGAACCGACAGAAAAATTTTAGGACAGAAAAATGGAAGAAAAAGACAGGAACATTGAAGACAAGAAAATGAAAGGGACGGCGGGCAGGAAGATTTGGCGGCAGGAAAATGGGTTTTTAATCTTCTTGCCGTGAAATTTTCTTGCCTTAATGTTTTTGTCCATAAATTTTTCTGTCAGCTCGATCCGATTGACGATTTTCCCCTGTGAAGGCAATATTGACCGCATGAAAACGAAGCGGCCCGGCACAGTTCGGGAAGTCAAATCCTCCGGCCCCACATCCGCTACGTACGCTCATCACGGTTGATGCCAACACCCCACTTTGCGCCCCGCCTTGCCGTGCTGCGCGAGCGCATGATGCACCCGACGGATTACGAACGGGCGGTGTATTATTTCCTGGAAGAATTCGCCGGCGATAAGGAATTCGTAAGCGCTTCCGATTGTGAAAAGATGCCGCACCTTGTGGCGGCGTTGGACAAGGTTGTTTCACAAATGCTCGGCGGAGCGCTCAGATTGGAAGGCCCGCTGGTTTCCTATTTGCGCGAACACCGGTTTGTCCACGGCAACGCGAAGGCAGACGGACGCATTGTGTTGTTTTTCTATTCTGAGGACGCCGACACAGGCATGCTGATGATCATTCCAGGAATTCGCGGGGAAGGGGACATGGCCCGCTTCCACCTCGGCGGCGGCCTGACCAATCCGCAAAAGAACTGAGTCTGCTTGCATCCCTTACGGCTGGGCGGTCCGGTAGTAGGCCGCAGGGGGCGGGGCGTCAAGGTCGCTGAAGTTGTCGGTGAAGCTCCAGAGGCCGGCAGGAGGCGCGTTGGTGGTTTCAAGGGTAACCCAGGAGACAAGATTGGTCGAGCGCTGGACCAAATACTGGTAATTCGGGATGCCTGCGAACTGGACGGTGGCAGTGGCGCCGGTCACGGTGATCGTCTGCGGACCGCCAGCGAAGGACTGGACCAGGATGGAAATGAATCCCCTGGCGCTGCCGCCGCGCGCGTCTGCCACAGCGTAGGCAAAGGTTTCAGGCAGATTGTTTGTCGGCGAGTAAAAGACATAGGCGCTGTTGGTGGTGATGGAGGCGCCGTTGGTGCTGGGGCCTGCGCCAGCCAGCGTGAAGGTGTCAGCGCCGGCGGGCAGAACAGAAACGTTGGTGAGCAAATCGGCGATCTTGATCTTCAGGCTGAAATCTTTGGCGCGAATGTAAGTGACGGGGGCGGCGGTGAGCTGGTTAACGACGAGGGAAACATAGTTGTTTGTGGTCCACCAGTTCTGGCCAGAGCCGAGCGCGGGCAGGGTCACCGAGCTAAACGAGCCGCTGACACTGGCTGCGCTGAACAAGGTGAAAGCGTCGCCAGCATTAAGCGTCGGCCCCAGATTGGCGACTGTCAGGGCGCCGCCCAATGCGAGTGACCCACCGGCGATTAGCTGGTCGGACTTGGGGATAGTGGCATTGTTGATTTCCATGAAGGCGGTGCCACCCAAAGTGAGGTTGGTGGTCACCGTGAGCGTGCCGATGGAAGCGCCGGGCGAGACGGTGCCATTGGCTGTGACCGAGCCATTAACCGTGCCGTAGCCTTTGAGGGTCTGGGCCGCGCCGAGAGTGAATCCGCCGGTGAGGGCGGAGACCTCGAATGTAGCGTTGCTGCCGACCAGGATGTTTGCGGAGTTGGTGATCGAGCCGTTAGCGCCCAGAGCGAGCGTGCCCGCGCCGATGAAAGTGTTGCCGGTAAAGAGGCCGCCAACGTTCAAGGTCAAAGTGCTGGTACCCTTCTTCGTCAGGCCGCCAGAGCCGGAGATGCTGCCGCTCCCAGTGATGGTGTAGTTTTTGGTCGAGTTATTGGTGAGGCTGGTGGGCGCGACGGTCGTATTGAGTGAGATGGTGGGCGAGGTGGTGCTGGCACTGTCGTCCAGGAGGACGTCAAAGCCGTCGCAGTAGGTAGCCGGGTTGGTTGCGCCGTCCTGCCAGCTTCCGGCCGTGGTACTGACCCAGGGGCCGTTGCTGTCCACCCATTTCAACGGGTCAACCAGGGCTGGAATGACGGTAGCGCTGCCGCTCATGTTGTTGCTGCACGAGGTGCTGCCGCTGGTGGCCACGACAGTGTATGTGCCGCCGTTGGTTTGCGGCCCGAAGCTGAGCGCCGAGCCTGTGCCCGCTAAAGGCGAGCCGACCGGCGCCCCGTTTCGCAAAAGCTGGTAGTTGATGCCACTGCCTGAATTATCCAGGCCGACGCTCACTCCCAGGCCCCCCGAACAGAACGCGCCGCCACCAGTCACGTTGAAAGCCGTAGGCAACGCGTTGACCGTGACCACCGCGTTGCCAGTCAGGTCACCCGCCTGGGCCGTGCAGTTGGCGTCGCTCAGGTTGGTCACCGCGTAGGAGGTTGTGGACAAAGGACTGACGCTACGAGTGGCCGGGCTGGCGCTGACCCCGTTTTGGTTCACTCCGTCCGACCAACGCACGTTCCACGGACCGGTGCCCGTTAGCGCAGCCGAAATAGTCGTCGAGCTACCGGAGCAGATAGCGGTGCTGCCGCTGGCAACGGAGGTTGGCCGCGCATTGACGGTCACCACCGCGTTGCCAGTCAGGTCACCCGCCTGGGCCGTGCAGTTGGCGTCGGTCAAGTTGGTCACCGCGTAGGTCGTTGTGGCTGAGGGACTGACGCTACGAGTGGCCGGGCTGGCGCTGACCCCGTTTTGATTCACTCCATCCGACCACCCCACGTTCCATGGCCCAGTGCCCGTCAGGGCCGCCGAAATCGTGGTCGAGCTGCCGTTGCAGATGGTGGCGCTGCCGCTGGCAACGGCGGTTGGCCGCGCCTTAATGGTCAGTTGCGCGGTGCTCGAGGCAATGATGCCGGCATTGTTATAGGCGATGGCGTAATAGAGATCGCCGTTGCTCCCGGTGGAGGTCGAGAAAGTCGAGCTTGTGGCGCCGGCGATGGGCTGGTCGCCCTTGTCGGCGCCGGCCCAATTGCCCGAGTAGTTGTCGGCGGTGTCGTGGCTGGCGCCTGCATACACGTTATTAAAGAAGAGGTCGTTGGCGCTGCCGGTCGAGGTGTTGTTATTGAACACCACCAGGGTGTCGGGCGCACCGGCGGCCGAGAAGGTACCGGCATAGCTGGAGGCTGTGCCGCCGCAGGGCAAAACGATGAGGGTGTAACTTGCCGGACTGCCGCTGCCGATGATCACCGTGACGCGCAACCCGTTGCGGGTAAAGCCGATGCTGGTCAGGTGATTTCCAGTGCTGTCGGTGTAGCCGTAAAAAGAGCCGCCCCCCAGGAAATAGAAGGAGAACAGGAACGTGCCGCCCGTTTGGAGACTGAATCCGTTTTGCTTGCCGCTGTCAACGCCGCCATTGTCCATGTCTATTTGGAAGACCTGGCCGCTGGTCAGAGCCGAAGGGAAGGTGCGCTTGAGGGACTCGCCCGTGCCGCCGCTGCCGCCGTAGAGGCCCCAGGAATTGCCGCCCGGCGTATTGATGTCAGCGCTGCCGCTGAAACTGTTGCAGTTAGCGCCGCCGTTATTGTTATTGGCCGAGCTGCCCAGGTAGGTGCCGCCGCTGCTGGAGCCGACCGTCCAGGCACTGCCCCAGCCGGTGTTGGCGTGCTTTAGCCAGGCGTAGGATGGACTGGCGCCGGAGGCCACGGCGGTGAAGGTCGCGGTCGAGCCATTGCAAACGGACTGGGCGGCAGGCTGGGTGGTAATGGTCGGCGCGGTGTTGACAATGAGGTCAACATGCCCGCTGCTGCCGGCGGTGGTAACGATAGTAGCGTTGTAGCCCGCCGGCAGGGCCGTGCCGGTAATCGTCGGGGTGGGATTGGCCGAGCCGGTCACTGTCCCCGAGCAACTCAGCAAACGGTAGCTTCCCGATGCCAGGGCGGAACCGCTGACATTTATGGTCAGGGTATTGTTGTTGAGTGTCAGGGCGCCAGTCACGCTGATTTGACCCACGGCGCTGGAAACGCCGCCTGCAGCGGTGAAGGAGGCGAGCGCGCCCGAATTCAGGGTCGCTGCGCCAACCGTGGTGCTGGAAGTCGTCGAGTTGGCCAGCGTCGCCCCTGAGGAGACAGTCACGGCCGATGAGCCGATGGCACCGCCGGCCCCCAAGGCCAGCGTACCGGCATTGACGGCCGTGGCGCCGGAGTAAGTGTTCGCTGCTGAAAGCGTTTGTGTGCCGGTGCCAATCTTGGTCAGCGCCAATGTGCCGCTTCCACTAGCAATCGTGCCGCTGAAAGCCGGGCTGCCGCTGCTGTTGTTTGCGCCGAGCGTGAGTGTGGAAGTCGTCGAGGCGGCGTTATTGATAATCGTCCCGCCGGTGCCAGCCAGCCCATCAAAAGTCTCGTTCTTGCCATTCATATCGAACGTGCCGGCGGTGATATTGACCGCGGAATTGTCATAAATCTGATCGCCTCCGCTGCCGCCCAGTTGGGCTGTGCCGCCCCCGACCGTCAGGGCGTAATCGGTGCCACCACCAGAGCCAACCGAATGAACGCTGCTGCTGCTGGTCTTGCCCAGGATCATGGCGCCGGCGCTGACCTGAGCGCGAAGGGAGTTGTTGTCGGTCGTGCCGGAGAATGTCAGCGTGCCGCTGCCGATTTTGCGCAGGAGGAGGCCGGTTTGGCCACTGACTGTGCCGGAGGCCGTCAGCGTCTTGCCAGAGTTAACCGTCCAGGTCTGGCTGGCGCCAAGAGTGATTGGGTTGCCAGCCGAAAAATTGTTCGCCGCGGCGGACATATCAAAGCCGCTGGAGCCGAGAGTCAAGACGCCGCCGCCGGTGATCGCGATGTCCGAGGCCGCGCTGGGCGCGCTGATGCCCAGCCAGGAAAGGGCTGAGCCGATCGTCAGGCCAGTTCCCAAGGAGGTGCTTGCCCAGGCCGCTATGTTTCCGGAGGCCGGCGCAACGCCGCCTGTCCAACTCGCCCCGGCCGTGAGATCGGTTCCCGATGCAGCCTTGGTGATTGGAGTGGTGTCGCGCACTTGAATAGAGTTGATTTGCACGTCGTTGGCTCCGCCCACCTGGGTCACGGTAAAGGATTGTGTCGTGGCGCCAGCGGTGAAGGTACCGATTGAGTATTGTCCGACGCCCCCGCCGCTGCCGGTGCTATCATAAGACAGCGTGACCGTGTTGCCGCCGGTGCTCGAGAGGTTTTCCTGGCGCGATGAGCCGCGCGCGTCATTGACCCAATACTGGACGGCATAACTATGGCCGGACGTCAGGTTGTTAAGAGTGATCGTGACAGAAGCGCCGCTGGCGTCGAGGAAATCGGCGTTCCCGAGGAGGACCTTATAGGCGGTGGACAGCGCATTATACGGGTTGGATGTGCTGCCGTAGCCGTTAAAGTTGGCGCCAAAACTGGGGCTAAAAGATATGTTGGCCCCGGCGCCTGACGTGCTGGTGTTGGCCGTGAAAGCGACTCCGTTCACAGTTGAACCCGAACTCGAAAAGTCATACGCATAGGTTAACGTCCCTACAGTCGTCACATCCGTGTCCCCCACAATGGTCGTTGGCGCTCCCCACGCGATGATGCCTGCTGTCGTGTCCCGCAGTTGCAAGGCGTTGATTTGCACGTCCCCGGAATTGTTCACTTGTGTCAAAGTGAAAGATTGTGTCGTCGCGTTGGCGGTGAAGGTGCCGATCGAATATTGTCCCACGCCCCCGGCGCCGCCGGTGGCATCATAAGTCAGTGTGACCGTATTGCCGCCGCTGCTGCTGAGCGTCTCCTGGCGGGCGGATGAGCGCGAGTCACTGACCCAAACCTGCACGGCATAACTATGGCCGACGGTCAGGTTGTTAAGAGTGATCGTGACAGAAGCGCCGGAGGCGTCGAGGAAATCGGCGTTCCCAAGCAGGACCTTGTAGGCGGTGGATATTGAATTATAAGGGCTCAACGAGCTGCCATAGCCGCCAAAGTTTGCGCCAAAGCTGGGGCTGAAGGAGAGGTTGGCCCCCGCGCCGGAGAGGCTCGTGTTGCCCGTGAAAGCAACACCGTTGACGGTTGAAGCCGCGCTCGAAAAGTTGTAGGCATAAATCAACGTCCCTCCAGTGGTCACGTCAGTATCACCCAGGACGGTCTCGGGGTTTTGCCAAGTGATAGCGGCGCCGAAAGCCGGGCGTGTGCACGCGGCAAACGCGATGGAAAATGCCAGCCCGGCCATGATTCGCTTTAGGAAGTGTTGGGCGACCACAGTCCTGCTGTAGTCCTTTCCAAGGTGGGTGTACTTCATAATTGTCGCTAAATTGAGGACTTAATAAAAATTATGCCATGGAACACCCTTTTGAGTCAAATAAGAAGTCCCTAAGCGCCCTGAAAATCCTGAAAATCCAGGGCTAGGGACAAAGTCCATTACTGTAGGGCAGGCTTTCCAGCCTGCCGGTTCAGGGGCTTTTCAGCCCCCGTGAACCACCTTCATTGTGGTGTCGCGACGCTGGAAAGCGTCGCAACCGGCAGGCTGGAAAGCCTGCCCTACAGACTTTGTCAGTAGCCGTGCCTGAAAATCAGAGCATTGGCGGAAGGGAGTGTTTATGCACCCTTTTTGCCATTTAGTGATCAAGGCCATAAGGGGGGATCCGCCACCATGCGCCGAGCGCCAGCAATTTGCCCAAAAACTGGCTGATTTCCGAGCAAAAACGAGCCTCACCCAGGATGATCTAGCAGCAAAATTGGGGTCAGTTGACGGACTTTGCAGAACTGGGAACGCGGCATCACGAGTCCAATCGGCAGGTTTTGGCGCGAGATCCGATCAGTCCATTGTACAAGGGCGTAAGGGGGGTTCCGCCATCGTGGCCGCGAGTAACTAGCACAAGCACTGCTGCTCTCACAAGGTTTTGGCATGAAGTTCGATCGGACATCCGGCACACACGGAGTTTGAATAAGGTCGATATCGAGCGCTTGACGAGTCATAGCAATGATGTAGTGCATTATCGATGCTTGGCAACAAGCAGATCCTCCACGCCTTATGGCTGTGGACGAGGTTTCTTGCCCCGTGAACCGGCTAATCACGGGGCATTTTCTTTTTCAATTCTCCATTGCAATTTCCCGCCCTGAATGTAGCGCCGAATCTCGGCTTTGGGCGCCGGATAAGCGAATGAACACCGCCAGCCCCTCTTGTGCAGTCTCGATTGCATCACGGCTCTTGCTGGCCTCACCGGGGTCTTCACCCCAGTTGGCGAAATGCGGTCTCCGCATGAATTTGTGGCCGGTTTGGGTAGCGATTAGATTAGAACTGTTGTCTTCGAGATCTCTCACGGTGCATCCGCGCCAGAGGTTGCTATGAGCTTCGCCAATAAAGACCGATACCATGTAGCCATCGTCGGCGCGGGTTTTTCAGGGGCAATGGTAGCGGTGCATTTGGCGAGGCTGGCGCCATGGTGGCGTGTGCTGGTGATAGACAAGACCGGGGCGTTCGGGCGCGGTGTAGCCTACGGGACAGGGGATCACAAACATTTGTTGAATGTCCCTGCCGAATACCTCAGCGCTTTTGCCGATCAGCCGGATGATTTCGTCCAATGGGTGGAGGCGCATCGCCGAGAGCTTTCTCGACTCGGCGTCCAGCAGTTTAGCCGTGATGCGTTTCTGCCTCGGAATATCTATGGGCAATACGTGCGCGAACTTTTCGAGAGCGCCCAAAAGCAGTGCGCCGGCCTGGAGACGGTGGAGACCGAGATTCTGGACATCGAGCCCCAAGGCAGGGACTTGGCTCTGCTTGGCAAGAATGGCGAAAGGTTCCTGGCGACCAAGGTGGTGCTGGCGCTGGGCAACTTCGCTCCGGGTGATCCGCCCACCAGGGACCGGCGCTTTCACGCGAGTCCGCGTTACCTGAACCAACCGTGGTCGCCAGACATGCTGGAGCGGATCAGTCGGGAAGACGACGTGCTGATTCTCGGCTCCGGGCTAACGGCTTTGGACCTGCTGGTTGGCTTGGAGGCGAATAAAAGCAAAGGCACCGTGCATGTCGTGTCACGCCATGGACTTTTCCCGCAGCCGCACCGGGCCTGCGAGCCTCAAGCGGAGTGGTTCAAGGACCGCGAGTTCCCGGATACTGTTCTGGGGCTGCTGCGGTTGTTGTGGCGTGAGGTCCAGGTGGCTTCGAGCGAGGGCATAGACTGGCGGGCGATCATTGACGCGTTGCGGCCATATACACAGCAGATCTGGCGAAGCCTGAATATCGAAGAGCGCCGCCGGTTCATGCGCCATGCACGTTCTTTTTGGGAATCGCATCGGCACCGCGTGGCGCCATCGGTGCTGGCGGTCACCAGGCGGATGGCCGAACGAGGCCGGCTTGTGCTGCACACCGCGCGAGTCGAGGAGATCCAGGACAAAGGGGACATTATGGAAGTGGAGCTCGTTGAGCGCGAAAGCATGAGTGGGCGCGCAGGCGAGACACCTGCCCCAGGTTTCTGCAAATTGCATGTTGCTTATGTCGTGAATTGTACCGGCCCGGAGTGCAATTATTACAAGCTGAAGGAACCCCTGGTGCTCAACCTCCTCGCGCGCGGCTTGATTCATCCCGACCCGCTTTTCCTGGGCCTGATGGCGGCGTCAAACGGCGCGCTTCTGAACTACCTGGGCAAACCCTCAGCAAACCTGTTTACGCTCGGCCCGGTGATGAGAGGCATCCTGTTCGAGACAACCGCCGTCCCGGAACTGCGCGTCCAGGCCAAAACGCTGGCCCGGGAGTTGACCCGCCGACGCGCGGGGCCACACCAAAGGATGCAATCACGACACCAGGAGGTGTCCGAAGGTAAGATCGTGCTGGTTTCGAACCGTGGGCCGAACGATTTCGTTTGGCAAGGCGAACAGTGGGCCCCGCGCCCCGCCTCCGGCGGCTTGGTGAGCATGATTGATCCACTTGCCCGCCGGCCTGACGTGACCTGGTTCTGCTGCGTATCCGAGCCTCAGTCAGCCAGCGACACGCGCGGGAAGCTTCACACTACAGCCGCTGACCAAACCGACCCGGAGCATCACGTAGTGCCCGTACCGCTGCCGGCGCGAGTTTACGAGGCATATTATGGAGCAATCAGCAACGAGGTCCTTTGGATGCTCCAGCATCACCTGGTCGGCCAATTTGGGTACGCATCGCTCGATGCCCCACGCCATCGTGCCTGGAACGAGGGATACCTCGAAGCCAACCGGCGAGTCGTCAAAGCCATTCGCGCCTGCAATATAAAGCCTAGAGCGTTCCTGATTCAGGATTATCACTTCTATCCTTTGCCGGCGCTCTTACGCAGGGTATTTCCGGATATTCCAACTCTCCACTTTACACATATCCCGTTTCCTGATGCTGCCACACTCAAGCTCATCCCGCAGCAGTGGAGGGACAGCATTTTGAAAGGACTTCTTGGCGCGGACGTCATCGGGATGCAAACGCTTTGGGACGCCAGGCCGTTCATGGGTTGTTGCGAAGAACTCCTCGGGCTGGAAGTTGATTACAAGAATGCGACGGTTGTTGCGCCAGATGGACGTATCGTCCGTGTCCGGGTGTTTCCGGCTGCCACCGATCCTGGCGAAGTGCGCCGAGCGTTGAAGTCACCCGAAGTTGCGGCTGCCCGGCAGCGCCTCGCCGGGTTTCTGAGCAACCCGACTGTCGTGCGTGTAGACCGATTGGATCCAAGCAAGAATCAGATCATCGGCTTCCAGGCCTTTGGTCGGCTGCTTGAAATGCGCCCTGACCTGCGTGGCAGTGTGCGCTTCCTGGCTTTCCTGGTGCCATCGCGCACAGATCTGACCGTCTATCGGGAGTACCGCGATGCGGTTTACCGCGCCATCGAAGCCGTGAACCGCCAGTTCGCTCACGAATGCGGGTTTGAACCAATCCAGGTTTTTTACACCAATCATCGCCAGCAGGCACTCGCAGCGATGCAGCAATGCGACGTGCTGCTTGCAAATTCTCGCGAAGATGGCATGAACCTCGTCGTTAAGGAGTGGGCCATCGCCTCAGAAAGACCTGGAGTGGCAATCATATCGGAAACCGCAGGCGTAGCCTCGGAAATGGGTGCCAGTGCCTTGCTGATCTCGCCTTTGGACATTGAGGGCACTGCCGAGGCCATGGCCTGGGCGTTCGACATGCCCACTCCTGAACGAGAAGCAAGGCTGCTTCGCTTGCGCGGCCAAGCCGAATCGTGGACAGCCGAAAAATGGTTGGCTGCACAAATCGAGGCGTTGAATCTCTCGCTTTCTCCCGTTTGCACAGATGGACAACCAATAGCCCTGGCTTCGCGGGCTAGAACCCCAATGAGTGAATTGCCTTAACGGAAGATTGCTTCGGCTATGGAACGGAAGCGTTTGAAAATTCTCCTGGTCGACGATGACGAGCATGAAATTGCTTTGATTCGACGCGCCCTGGATAAAGCCGGTCAAAGACAGCCTGCTCACGTTGTTCACCAAGTCCCCAGCGCACCGCCTGGGTCTGCAGCGCAGATATGATGTCTTCTTCCAGCTCCAACAGGGCCTCAATTCAAGAATCGGCGTGTCGGTTCATGACGGCTTGGCTTGATGCGCAAACGGAGGATATTTCTCGTACTTTGTCAAAGTCGGGTTCATGTGATCCCATGGCTGAGCGTCCGACGTCCATATATCGTAACCGGGACGGAACCAACTGGGGTCGTCGAGACTGCCAGCGCGGATGCCTACGAGATGTGGCGCGGCGTCAAATTTCGACAGGACCGGCGAGCCGCAATCAGGGCAGAACCCTCTATGTATGAAGCCGCCGCGCTCACTGGGCGTATCGAAATATCGAGGTGAACCATTCAGCAGCTTCAGTGAGTCGCCAGGCACGACGACCACCGCGACAAAGGCACCGCCACTCGATCGTTGACAATCCCGGCAATGGCACTGTCCCATCCGAACCGGTTCTGCCGTGCATTCATACCGAATAGCCCCGCATGCGCATCCACCACTGAAAGGAGTTTTCATAAGTGTTCGAACTCGCTTGCCGCAAACTACCGGGTCTCAATGCTTTTGTCAGGAGCAAAGGCCAAACCGATCCGATGGGTCACCATCAATGGAAAGCCTACGCGCAGTTTTGACCCCGCAAGG
>PSRM01000256.1 GCA_003176045.1 Verrucomicrobiota bacterium
CAGCCAAGGCTTGTGCATGCTTCAATAAGCCGGTTTACCGCATTCTCTGCCTTGATCAGATCGTAACCGCAGTTTGCGATGATCAAATGAACATCTTTTTCACTGGCATGAGCGAATCCAATCTGAAAGTAGCTGCCATCTCCTTCCCCGGTCAGCTCGAAATCGCCGTCATCTATTTCCGGAAAATTCTTTTTGATAACAGCGGGAACCTCGATGCGTGGGAAAGAAGCAACCCCATCCACCGGTTTATCCTCAGAGAGAAGATCAATAATCTTGTCCGGAGGCATCTGCATGTCCCTGGTCTGCCGCCAAAAATATAGATCGTAGCTCATACGAGTGCCTGGCGAAGAAGGAGCACCCTTCGCCGCTGGTTCGTATTACCAAAGGAGGATTTCGTGTGCAAATGGATTAACGGTGCCCAGCCGAAAAGAAGACAGGCAATGATTCAAAAGCTCCGAGTTCCGTTTACATTTGCTCGAGCGTCTCGATGCCGAGGACGTCCAGTCCTTGCTTTAGAACGCGCCCCGTGAGGTCGCACAGAATGAGCCGTGAGGCGCGGGTTTGCCCCTCAGACTTCAGCACGGGACATTTTTCATAAAAGGCAGTGAAGTGGCCCGCAAGTTCATAGAGATAGTTGCATAGAAAATTTGGGCGGAAATCTTCCGCCACCGCTTCGAGCACCACGCCAAAATTCAGGAGCTGTTTCGCGAGCCGAATCTCTTCCGGCACCACCAGCATGACCTCTGTCCTCTGTTCTCTGTCCTCTGACTTCTGACCTCTGTCCTCTGTTCTCTGTCCTCCATCCTCTGCCGCCTTTCTGAAGATGCTCCGGATACGGGCATAGGCGTACAAAAGGTAAGCCGCGGTGTTGCCATTCAGAGCCAGGAGCTTGTCCCAACTGAAAACGTAGTCTCCCTGGCGATTGGGCAAGAGGTCGGCATATTTGACCGCGCCGATGCCTACCACCCGTGCGATTTCCGGGATTTTAGAATGGGGAAGGTCAGGGTTTTTTTCTGCGACCACTCTTGCCGCCCGCTCTTCAGCTTCGTCCAACAAGTCGGCCAGTTTGACCGTTTCGCCCGAACGCGTCTTAAAAGGCTTGCCGTCTTCGCCCAGGATCGATCCGAACCAAACGTGGTCGAGCTTCGTTTTGGACTCGGGATGCCAGCGGCGGAAAATGGCGAAAAGTTGCTGGAAATGGAGTTGTTGGCGCCCATCGGTCACGTAGATGACCTCATCGGGCTTCCAGGTCTCAAGCCGGTGTTGCAGCGTAGCCAGATCGGTCGTGGTGTAGTTGAACGCGCCGTCGCTTTTTTGGATGAGAGCGGGGCTGTCCTTAAGTTGAGGAATATCGTCGAAGAAGACAGCCATGGCGCCTTCGCTTTCCCGGGCGATGCCCTTCGAGCGCAGGTCGTCAACGATTTGCTGGAGGCGCGGGTTGTAAAAGCTTTCGCCGAGTGTCTCATCGAATTTGATGCCCAACCTCTGGTACAGAGTATCAAACTGGACCTGTGACAGGGCGCGCATTTTCTGCCAGATGGCAAAGTTCCCTGGGTCACCGGCTTGCAGTTTTACGAGTTCGTCCCGGCTCTCCACATCAGTAGGAGAGAGATCGTTAGGTTTATTCGCACCCAGGTCGTTCAACATCTTTTTGACGATCTCGCTCTCCGGCAAACCTTCTTTCCCGAGTTCTTCGAGCTTCTTCGGATACCGCTTTCCCAGTTCGCCAATCGTTTCTTTCTGGATGGCAGACTCGATCCCCTTGTAAATCTGGGCCAGAGTTTCGACGTCTCCTGGTTCACTGCCAGCTCTTGTTTCATGCTTCTTCCAACCAACGAGCAACATCCCGAATTGCGTTCCCCAATCACCGATATGATTATCTGTGACCACTCGATGCCCCAGCAGGCGCAGCACTCGGGCCAAGGTATCGCCCAGGATGGTCGAACGGATGTGACCAACGTGCATCGGCTTGGCCACGTTCGGGGAGCTGAAATCAACGACGTAAGTGCGTGGTTGCGTGGCTTTTGAATAAAAGAGGTGCTCGCCTTTGGCGGCTTCCGCCAGGACCTGGCTGAGTGCGGAGGTTTTGAGGTGGAAATTCAAGAAACCTGCGCCGGCGATATCCACTTTCTCGCACAAGTCAGAGACATCCAGTTTACTGAGAACATCCGCAGCCAACTGGCGCGGATTGAGCTTGCGGGACTTCGCCAGCCCCATCAGCGCGTTCGATTGGTAATCGCCAAATTTCGGATCAGGACAGGGGCGGACCAGCACATTCGTGAGGTCAGCGTCGGGAAGAGCCGCGGAGACAGCCTGTTGAAGGCGCTGCTCGATTTGTTTGTGCGGAGGCATGTGCTGGAAACTTCAAATTTCAAATTTCAAACTTCAATAAAGCATCAAAATTCAACCCTCAAGCCGAGTCGCGAGGCCGGAAGGCTTTGAAGTTTGAGGATTGAAGTTTCCTTGAGGTTTGAAGTTTGAACTTTGAAGTTTTGATTACTTTCTTCCCTGGTCCCGGATTATCTGCAGCATCACGTCCGCATCCGCAGCTTGTTCCAGGGCGGTGCGGATTTCCGGTTTGCTGAGGAGTTTGGCGATGTTGGCAAGGGTGTGGAGATGCTTTTGAAATTGGCCCTGGGGGACCAGAAAGAGGATGACCAACTTGACAGGCTGATTGTCGAGCGCATCGAAGTTGACACCCTTCTTTGAGCGGCCGAGCGCGCCGGCCACTTCATAAATCAGATCGGTTGAGGCATGAGGGATGCCGATGCCCAGGCCAATACCTGTGCTCATGGAAGCCTCGCGCTTTTTAACGACTGCGGCCACGGCGTCCCGATGTTCGGGCTTAATCCTGCCAGTAGCGACCAGATTGCCAATGAGTTCGTCAATGGCCTGCCAGCGGTCATCGGCCTGCAAATCGATCAGGATTTGCTCTTTGCTCAATATGTCGCCTAAATCCATAAGCGCAGGAATTTGCGTCCGAGCATTTCGCCTGAATCAGCGAAGCTGTTCAAGCTGAAACTTCCTCTTCCACAGCGTCGCGAATCGTTTTCTTGAATTGAGCGATGCCTTGATCGAAAGCAGCCGCAATTGGAAGCACGGGGGTCTTGCGCACTTTCCGTTTGAAAGTCTTGAGGTTGGCTTCAGCGGCAGGTTCATCCATCTTATTGGCAACCACGAGCCTGGGTCTTTCGACCAAAGTAGGATCATAAAGCTCGAGTTCGGTCAGAAGATTCTTGTAGTCGTCCCACGGAGCCCGGCCATCGGCGCCGGCCATATCCAGGAGCACGACCAGGACCTTGCAACGTTCGATGTGCCGAAGAAATTGGTGACCAAGGCCAACGTTTCGGTGGGCGCCATCAATCAAACCTGGCACATCGCACACCGTGAGCCGAAAGAAATCGGGATACTCCACAATTCCGATTTGCGGATGAAGGGTTGTGAAAGGATAGGCTGCAATTTTGGGCCGAGCGTGAGAAATCGCCGAAAGCAGTGTGGACTTGCCGGCGTTCGGGTACCCGACCAGGCCCACATCGGCAATTAGCCGCAACTCAAGCAGAAAATCCCCCTCTTCTCCTGGTTCGCCTGGCTGCGCGAAGCGTGGCGCCTGGCGTGCGGCGGTCGCAAAGTTGCGGTTCCCGAGCCCTCCGCGGCCACCCTGGCAGAGGACGAACTGCTGGCCGTGTTCCGTCAGATCGGCGACCGGCTCGCAAGAGCGAGGGGCGGGGGAGTGAGTGGATGAGGAAGCCTCAGACATTCCCGGCGCGGCAAGGTCAAGCTCAACCGCTCTGGCGGTGCCCGTCGTCCGAAACATCGGACGATCGCTTGCAGCAACCCGCAACGCACTTTGAACATCATCGGTGACTGAGCTTCGGACTTTGGACTTTGGACTTTGGACTTTGGACTCTACTTCCGGACTTTGGACTTTGGACTCGTCCATCCATACCAACGTCCCACAAGGCACCTTTACGAGCAGGTCTTTGCCGGCATGGCCGTCCATGCCTTTGCCCATGCCCGCCTGACCGTCCTGAGCAATTAGCCGCGGCTGATAATATTGCGCGATGAGGTTGTTGAGGTCATGGTCGGCCTGGAGAATGACATTTCCTCCGCGGCCACCATTCCCGCCGCTGGGCCCGCCTTTAGGCCGGAACTTTTCCCGCTGAAAAGCCACGCAACCTTTGCCCCCATGGCCGGCGCGAGCGAAAATCCGGATTTCGTCAACAAACATGATTCGTAGCAGCTGAGGCCGGAGCGCGGACATTCTTGTCCGCAGCAACGTGCAAATGTTCCAGTGGGCTCATTTTCGACAACCGTTTTGTACGAATCGATTCGTGTTTATTCGAGTCCATTGGTAGTGCGTCCTCAAAAAAATTCGAGAAACCTTGTGATCCGCGCCGAAGCTTTCTGTCGTCCCTCCGGGACTTGTCCCATTCATCACGCATAACCCAGCGTTGAAATTGAAACGCTGGGCTTTTGTCTGTCGTCCCTACCGGGACTTCAATGGCCAAGTTGCCCTAGGTGCTCGCAGCCGAGGCTTCATCAGCTTTTCCCGGGCGAGCTGCTTTCGAAGGCGTTCCGGATTCCTGGCCGGGCGAAGCCACCGGTGCGACAGAGAGCACATTTATCCGGCGGCTGTCCTTGTCGAACGCTACCTTGCCGTCAGCCAAAGCGAACAGGGTCCAATCCCGGCCCGTTCCGACGTTTTGGCCGGCGACGAACTTGGTCCCGCGCTGGCGAACCAGAATGCTGCCGGCGGAAACCAATTCCCCGCCGAAACATTTAACTCCGAGGCGTTTGCTGACGCTGTCGCGTCCGTTGCGGACGCTGCCTTGACCTTTCTTGTGTGCCATAAAAGTGAAGAGTGAAACGTGAAACGTGATCAAGCAGCGGAGGCTGACGGCGCTTCTGCCGCAACTTCTTTCTGGGCCGAACGTTCTGCGTGTGCCAGGCCGGGGAATTGGATCTCCTTGATTTTGACCACGCTGAGTTCCTGGCGATGTCCAATGGTTTTGTGGTAACCCTTTCGGCGCTTCATCTTAAAAGTGAGCTTCTTTTCACCCCGGATGTGTTCGACCACGTCCGCCACGACCGCGGCGTTTGCGACTGTCGGTGAGCCGACGCTCAGTTTACCGTCGTTGTTAACGAGCAACACGCGGTCGAACGTGTGGGGTTGCCCCGCCTCGGTGGTCAGGCGCTCGACCTGGAGGGTGTCCCCAGCCGTGACGCGGTACTGTTTGCTTCCGGTTTCTAAGATGGCATACATAAAATCTCTTCCCAAAAAGGAATGGAGAATAGAACAGAAAAAGGGGCCAATGTCAATAGTCTGAACGGGGTTAAAACGTGAAAAAGTTGAATCCTTAAAAACGGTCATCATTTCCACATTCTTCACCGGAAGCGCGCCAAATCTCCTCAAGGCATGCTGGCTTTCGCAGGCACTTCGGGCTTTGAAGGTGATCCGTTCCCGGCCACTTTGACGAGTGCAGGCCGCAGGAGGCGGCCTTGGAACGTATAGCCCGAGGCAACGGTCTCGGTGATGAGAGCGCCGGCGGCGGGTTTGGAGTCGCCCTCTGCAGGTTTATGGCGGTCCGGGTCAAACGGTTCTGAGTCTGCGGGCGCAAAGGGGGTAAGGCCAACGCGGCGGGCGGCATCCCGGCAGGCGTTTTGGAAATTCCCTAGTTGCTGGATGAGGTTGGATTGACCCGAGCGGAGGGCCCCCTGATTGAGAGCATAGACATGGTCCAGCATCCGGACCAAAGCTTGCAGCCAGTCGCTCTCAGCGCGGCGCGCTTTTTCCAATTCCAGGCGCAGGTCGGCTTTCTCGCTGTCATTAGCGCGCTGAAGAAATTCGGTGAAGGCTTTGGCTTCGCCGGCAATGCGCTCCGTAATGGCTTTGGCAGTGGCAGCCGTTTTGTCAGCTTGCTCCTGGGCCACGTTCCAGCAATTTGAGGCGCCGGTGATCTGGGCGGCAACGGTTTCCAGTTTTCGGATCTGAGAAACGGTATCCGCCAGGGCCTGCGCCTGGGCCAGCTTTGCGGCCACGCGGTATTCAAGAAGGAATGGGATGATAGCCAGGATTGCCCCGCCTGCGACACACACAACAACAAAAGCGACTTGCCACCAGACCATAGGACGTTTGCTTTGATAAAACACGAAGTAGGCCGCGCCGAGCATGA
>PSRM01000007.1 GCA_003176045.1 Verrucomicrobiota bacterium
TTGTAAAGGTTGCGCGCCTCCTGGATGTCCCAGTTCGGCGAGCCCTCGCTCTGGTTATTCATTTCGATGACTTCTAACCGAAACGCACTATAAAACTCTCAGCGCGGAATTCAATACTGCGATTGAAACATTTTCATTTTTTCCTGTAAACCTGCAAAGAAGCCGTAGCGATTTGTTCTCGGCTAAGAGGCTCCTTCCAGTCGCCGTTGGGCAGGTATCCGCCCACAGGTTCATACTCGTGGCCCAGGAGGTAGTCCAGATAGCGAAAGAAATCCGGCGGAGTGTTTGTGTGCCGCAACCAGCTTCCAGATTCGGGGGTGAATACAATCAACGCAGGACGATGGTTTTCGATTTCCCCCATCGCTTCCCGTTGATATTTGTAGGCGACCGGAGTAGGAATCATGAGCGGATACATAATGATGAAGCGAGTAGGACTAAACCGGTTCGCATAGCTCAGGATTTGTGGTTCGGAGCCGGCGACTAATACGTAGTCTTGAGGAGAAGTCAGTTCAGCGACACGGTGGGCGACAAACTCTGAGCCTCGGAGAACAGGAGGAAGCGCTTTGAAATCGATCAACCTTGGCGCGTGACAAATGGAGCGCAAATCCGGCCAGCACATCAGGAGCAGTGCGACAGCGGTTGACCCGACGCAAAACCAGCGGCTTGTGCCGCATTTCCCGTCGGTCGAGTCCTGAGTTTCCAAATCCTCTCTCATTAACACCGTGGCTTCAGCCCGGTGTGAGGCCTCCGCCGCAGCGTCGAGCCGTTTCAACGGCTCGACGAGGGGGGCCAACCAAACTGCCACCCGATGAATCCCGACTCCGGCCAACAGCGCCCAGAACGGCATTACGACGATGTAGTAATGCCCATAATGGCTCATGGCTGTCGCGATCCAGGCCGCAACGAACATGAGCAACCAAAAGCCCAAACGGTTCAGCCTACGCTTCAACGCCAGGCCAAGTGGCAACAGGAGGAGTATCCACCACTGCGTGCCGAATTTCTTCAACCAGGAGAAAAATCCTGCGGAGTCGAAACTCTCCGACTGCGCATAGTAGCGGTTGAAGACGACCGTACATTCCCAAAGCCGTAACCCACCATCCCGAAACAAGAACCACCCGATGATGACCAGCGAAGCGATAGCTGCTCCCGCGAACCCATAAAGCACGCTGCGACCTGCGCCAGGTTGTTTCAGGCTGGCCTTGGATTTGGTTTTTTTATTCTCTTCCCCCGAGTTTGGCGCCGTTGCCTCAACTTTGAACCTTGAACTTTGAACTTTGAACTCTTCCCACGCCCACGCCCCAAAGAGAACCAGTAACAGCGGCAGGGCGGTATATTTGTACCAGAACGTAACCGCTGCCAGCCCGCCTGCCGCAAACCATGTCGCTTGCCCATCCAACCGCCCCGGAATGGCTGGCGAACCTCGCGGATTTCTTGCAAAGACGTAAATCGCCACGGTGCCGACCAGCGGCAGAATCATAAACATCTCTGTGTTGGCTGTTGCCTGGTCTCTGCCCGGCAAGAGCAGCATGGGCGTCACCAGCCACATCACCGGCCATTGGGCGCCATTTCCAAATTCGGTCTTTGCTATCCAGCCCAGCAGGAGCGTGGCGGCGGCGGCGCATGCATATGCCAGAATTCGGGGAAGCCAAAAAGTTTTTGGAGCTATCAATGACGCCAGGGCGTAGCTATAGGCCACCATGGGCGGTTTCTGCAGGAACGATTTTTCATAGGGCAGTTGGCCATGCTTCAAAAGCTGCCCCGCATACGCATACTCGCCCTCGTCCCGCACGAGCGGCTGGTTATATAGATTCCAGCGCAGCAAGACAAAGAAGCTGCCCAGGGCGATTGCCGCCAGCCAGGTTCTCAATTTCACAATCCGACTTTGCGTAACTCTCAGCCTCGGAGCAATAACGGAGTGCAGGATGCCCAGGGCGATCGACCACTGACCTCGGACTACGGACTACGGGCTACGGACTATAAACTAATGGCCTTGAACTTTAAACTTGGAACCTTGACCCTGCCCAAATGGCGAAGGCCGACTTGAGCAAGATAGTTAGCTACTGCGATAAGCTTCTTAGGACCAGCGAGGTGCAAGATTACGACCGGGCGTTCAACGGGCTCCAGGTGGAAAACAATGGGACGGTCACACGCATTGCCGCGACGGTAGATGCGAGTCTTGCGACGGTTCGGCTGGCGGCGGCCGAGAAGGCGGATCTTCTGATCGTCCATCACGGCTTATTTTGGAGCCAAACACACCCCTGGATCGGGAAAAGGTACGCGCTCCTGTGGGAGTTACTGTGCAACAATCTCGCGGTCTATTCGTCCCATTTGCCTCTCGACGCTCATCCTGTGCTTGGGAACAACGCACGGCTTTGTGCGGCGCTTGGGTTGTACAAGGCCCGGCCTTTCTTCTTCGATCACGGACTGTTCATCGGTTTCCAGGCGGGGGCGAAGATTCACCGCGCTGATCTTGCTAGACGGTTGCGTGCAGCCACTGGCGCCGAACCGCAGGTCATCCCAGGCGGTCCCGAAATCTGCCGCCGTATCGGCGTGGTCACAGGAGGCGCGGGGAGCGACCTGAGAAAAGCAGCCGAGGAGGGAGTGGATACTTTTGTCACCGGCGAAGGGCCGCATTGGACCTACGCGATGGCAGAGGAACTGGGCCTGAACGTGCTCTATGGAGGCCACTACGGGACCGAGACGTTTGGCGTCAAAGCCCTCGCCGCTCACCTTTCCAGGAAGTTCAAGGTGCCGTGGGTTTTTATTGATCATCCGACGGGGCTATAGATCCCGACTGACACTGCGTAACCCTACGGAACGCCGCGTGAGGGCACGCGGCCTACACGTCCCCACCCTTAAACTTGTTAGGCCAGGTGCCCCTCACCCGACGTTCTGACCGTGGAAACGTTTCGGCTAGCCACGATCCAATATCGGACAGTACAACCCCCGGCGCTCGCTCTTCCACCACGCCCCCGTTGTTTGCCGTTCGGTTCTGTTGGTAAACCGATAATCGCAGATAACGGCTCTCAAAAACCGCGGGGGCCTGGCCTCGAAGGGATTGTTCCTGAGCAGGGCCAGAACAGTCGGCGAGCCTTCCAGCAAGCGTCGCAGCAAACGAGTGAACCAGGGGTTGTTCTGATAATATCCTAAGGCGGCAAACCACATTTGCCAATCCAGCCGCGGCTGGTGCGGCGCCACAAACTTCGGAGCCCGCTTCACGTCACCAGGCTTCCATCTGAACTCGTAGGCGCGCCAGGTCAGGCCATCGTCACTGCCCTCGACAATGATTTCAGGCCGCTCGGTAGTCATGACGGCGAAAAGGCCATAGGAATTTACGAAATGGAACGGTTCCAGGTATTCCAGCACAAACTCCACCATCCTGGGCCAGATAATATCGAGCCGGAACAATAGCAAGAGGCGGGGCACGGAAAGTGCAAAGATGATCAAAGCGAGTCCCCAAAGCAGGGCAGGCGTCCCGCCTGCCCCCGCAACAGAGCCGTCCCGCTGAGCGGGATGAGGGAGCGCCACCCAGCGCTCGTTATTCCATGTCGGAACCAACTTGTCGAATACCGGCCCCAGCACCGCGTCATCCAGTAACAGCAGGCTCAATGCAATTCCAAGCAGGTTGAAAAAACAATAGTTGCCCGTGACCTGAATAAGGACCATGAGCAAAATAAACAGAGCTGCCGCGGTCCGCCGCGCAGATGGGGGTCCCCATAGCAAAAAAGGCGCCAGCAGCTCGATGCCGAACATCAGCGCAGCCGAGGCCTTATGAAACCGTGGCGGCAATTGAGATACATGCCAAGCCAAAGGCGTGGGCAATGGTTGAGTCTGGTAATGATGACAAAGGGCGGTGAAATTTCGCCAGGTTGGATCACGGCTTCGTAGCTTCACCATCCCTGAGGAAAACATCAGCCGGAATAACAGCCACCACATGAGCCACAAAATCAAGTGTGAAGGTGCTTGCGCTCCCGGCCACTTTGGCCAGAGCCCCGCTGGCGCCAGAAAAATGGAAAGGAAACCTGTCTCCAGCAGCAGAATGTCCCATTGATAGCCAAGGAACAACCAACACGCCGCCAATAAGGAAAGGTAAAGTGCCCATAGCAATGGAAGCGCGACCCGAGGCGCGATCCCAATCGTCAGTGCAACCGCCAAAATTGCGCCGCCCCAACACTGCAGCACGAGCGCCCTGTCGCTGCTGCTAAACCAACACAAAGTCGGTACCCGCCACCACCGCCGACTTCGGCCTTCCGTTTGCAAGCGTAAGAGATCAGCAACGGGCAGAATGCCGTTCGCGCCAACCAGGCCGCGAATTTGGACCGCCAGTGAAACAAACGCAGCAAGGTAAATCAGCCCCAGCAGCCGTAAAAACAGCCATGAGGCAAGGACATAGCTTCCGGAGTTGTAAAAGCGCATCTGACCGGACCCTGTAACGTGAACGACAAAGTGTTCGACAAAGTGCTTTACACTGGATATTGGAATATACGCTTATGCGCTACAACCATCTGCTTTTTTGTTTGGGAGTGCGGCGATCCCGCTCAGCGGGAACGCTTTTGGAACTGCGCGATCCCGTTCAGCGGGACGCACAGTCTAAAACGCGGACATGTCCGCGCACTCCAAGATCGGACGGCTCTTACCGAATGCTCGTTTGTCTATCAGCTCTGGCCGGCACCCTGCTCCTTAGCGGTTGCAACCAATCTGAACAGAAGAGCCAGTCTTCGACTGCACCCAATTCCACATACACCATCGGCATGAGCCAGTGCAACTTGGGCGAGCCTTGGCGTGTGGAAATGAATGCCCGCATCAAGGCTGCGGCTGAAAAACATCCCGAGATTAAAATGGTCTTCAAGGATGCGCAGAATGACACGCTCAGGCAGCGGGCTCACGTGGAGGAATTTGTCAGTGCGGGCGTGAATCTGATCGTTATTAGTCCCAAAGAAGCTCAGCCGCTTACCGAGCCGGTCACGAAAGCCATGGATGCCCATATCCCGGTGATTGTGCTCGATCGGCGGTTAGTGGGCGACAAGTTCACCTGCTTCATTGGGGCGGACAACAAGAAAATCGGCCATGCAGCAGGGGATTGGATTGTGAAGAAGCTGGGCGGGAAGGGGAAGATCGTCGAGTTGAAAGGACTGATGACCTCGACTCCCGGCCAGGACCGCGATAGCGGCTTCCGCCAGGCCATCGCCGGTTCCGGTCTGGAGATTATTTTCGAGGCGGATATGAAATGGCTTGAGGCTGACGCGCGCAAGGAAATGGAATCGGCTCTGTCCAGATTCAACAAAATTGACTGTGTGTATGCGCATAACGATCCGGGGGCGCACGGGGCTTATTTGGCAGCCAAAGCGGCAGGCCGCGAGAAGGAAATGCTGTTTGTAGGCATTGACGCCTTGCCACAAGAAGGCGTCGCCTACGTCCAGCAGGGCATCCTCGACGCGACCTTTCAGTATCCCACCGGCGGAGCCGAAGCCATCGAAACGGCGCTCAAGATTCTCAAAGGTGAATCAGTGCCAAAAGAGATTACCCTGGGCTCCAGGGTGTTCGACAAATCGAACATCGCGCAGGGCGGTGAGGAACTGAGGTGAAACGTGAAACGTGAAACGTGAAACGTGAATTCGTAATGAGCTAATTATCGACGAAAGTCCGGCATCTCATTAAAACCCTGCTTCAGGGGGTGACTGCGGATGGGGAGAGATTTTAACCGCTTTAGCGGTTTTCAATTAACGAAACAATGAAACGAATCCTTTTGTATCTCACCGCGAGCCTCCTTCTGCCCTCATTCGCTTGCATCGCCTCCCAGACCCTCTCGTACGTGGATTTGGTCCATCGTCTCACGGATTTGGAGTACCTGGCCACGCTTCCGTCTCCGGGGGACACCTGCGCCCAATGGTCCAGCTACGATCGGAAGAGCCGCTACGATGCGGCTACAGGTAAATACATAGACTGGGACGCCAATGGAGACGGCGAAGGTTACATTCGCAAGGAAGGCGATAAATTTGTCATGGCCGAGATGCAGGGTCCCGGCTGTATTTGGCGGATATGGTCGGCGGCTCCGAAAGATGGCCACGTGCGGATTTATCTGGATGGCGTTGCTGAACCTGCCGTTGACCTTCCTTTCATCGGCTACTTTGATGGCAAGAATGCTCCTTTTACTCGCTCGGCAATTGTTCATAATGTGGGGACAGGTTGGAATAATTACACGCCCATTCCATACCAGAAATCGTGCAAAATCGTGGCCGACGCGGGCTGGGGACTTTATTTCCACTTCGGTTACGAAACCTTTCCCAAGGACACGACAGTCCCAACGTTCAAACGTGAGTTGAACGCCGAAGAGGCTGGAGCGCTCGATGCAGCCAATTCGATCCTGGCGCACTGTAATTCCACAGCCAATGGAGCGACGGATACAAAACGAATGAGCCTCAACCCCGAGCAACCATTGCAGATGGCTCTAAAAGGTCCCCGGGCCATTACCCGACTGCGAGTGAAGTTGGATAGTTCACCCCTTGCCTCAGAGCTGACTGCCTTACGCCAACTTGCAATTCAGATCAAATGGGACAACGAATCCGAACCGGCCGTCTGGGCTCCGCTCTGCGATTTCTTCGGCACTGCCAGCGTGAATAATTACCGCTCGTTGCCTCTCAGCCACACCGGCGATGAATGGTGGTCCAGCGCCTGGTACATGCCTTTTGCGAAAGAAGCCCACATCGAGTTAATCAACGATGGAAAGGCCGAATGCTCTGCGGTGCTAGAGGTCACCCATGCTCCGCTCTCCCGGCCCATTGAGCGACTAGCTCGATTCCACGCCAAATGGCATCGGGACGCGTTTCTGCCGAAGGAAGCGGAGCGCTGGATCGACTGGCCGATCGTGAAAACTGAAGGCGCAGGGCGCTTTGTGGGTGTGATGCTCCACATCTGGAACCCGCGCGGCGGTTGGTGGGGTGAAGGAGACGAAAAATTCTTTGTGGACGGGGAAAAATTCCCCTCCACGTTTGGCACCGGGTCGGAAGATTATTTCGGTTATGCGTGGGGCAACCCCGGCCTGTTTGAGAACGCCTACCACAACCAAACGCATAATGATGGTAACAACCGAGGCCACATTTGTGTTGATCGTTGGCACATCAGCGACAATGTGCCATTTCAAAAATCTTTCGAAGGCTGCATCGAAAAGTATTTCAACAATCAGCGCCCGACGCTCTATGCCGCTACTGCCTATTGGTACCTGAGTGCTGGAGGGAAGGACCCATATCAGCCCGTGCCGCTAAGCGAGCGAGTGGGTTATTGGAAACCAGTTCAAACCTTTAAAATAAGCGGTGCTATCGAAGGAGAGAAGTTGAAGATCCTTTCCAAAACCGGCGGCACGACGCAGGAGCAGGACATGACCGGGTTCGACGGCCAATGGAGCAACGACGCCCACCTTTGGTGGACCGAAGCCAAACCCGGCGACAAGCTCACACTGTCGCTGCCTGTCATCAAGTCTGGAACTTATAGGATTAGTATGCAGCTCACGAAAGCTCCTGACTATGGCATCGTCCAGCTTTATCTGGATGATCAGAAACTGGGGGAAACTATTGATTTGTATCATCAATCAGTAGTCACAACGGGTGCGCTCTCGATGGGAACTCAGAAATTAGAGGCTGGCGACCACAAACTCACTGCCGAGATCCTCGGCGCTAACGCAAAAGCCATCAAAGGTTATATGTTCGGGCTGGACTATGTGAAGCTGGAACAGGAGTAGCCAATTGAAGGGAACCTATGCCCGAGAGCAAGCTGATGATCATTTTGGCCAATTCGGCCCGACCAGGAGGCATGATCTGCGTTGCGGGCAAGGAACTCGCGCCTGCCGAGAAAGGTCTGTTGAGGATCGGGTCATGGATTCGAGTTGCGCATCCAGAGCAACCGCAAGGCGCTCTGCCTCTGGCCGCTACGCGTTATCTGAAACACGGCTCGGCTCAGCTTCTTGATGTAGCCAGAATTCCGTTGACCGGTCATTGCGGAAATGCCGACCACCCTGAAGACTGGTGGCTGAACCCGCGGCAGCCGTGGGAGTTTGTGCGCAAGCATCCGATCCAAGCTCTTCCCACCCTCGCGGACAACCCGGTTTCATTATGGCACGAAGGGGATGAAGATAAGTCCGTGCCCGCCGGGTACGTTCGCCGCATGGACAAAACCGCAGCCACCCTGTACTTGATCAAAGCGCCGAAGGGATGGACCTTCACGTATGGGAAAGAGTGGAATAAGCAGGAACAAAAGGAGAAAGTGTACCGACGGCTTGCGTTTGAGTATGCGGGGGTTCAACACGAATTCTCAGTTACGGATCGCCTGTTTACAACCCGCTATCAGGTATTCGAGCGCGCCCAGAGTAATCCGCAAACGCTCACCATTCCAAACCCAGAGGCTGCTTATTTTTGTCTAAGCCTAACTCAAGAGCTGCCTGGCCATGGCAAACAGTATAAAATCTGTGCTACAATCTTTGAGCGAAGATGAACGACTTGTTCACCATTGGGCACTCGACGCTTCCATGGGAAGAATTCCTCGGCTTGCTCCGCTCATATCGCGTTGAGGTTGTCGCTGACGTGCGTAGCAGTCCTTACAGTGGACGGTTGCCCCAATTCAATCGTGAGCTGATGGAGCGGAACCTGCGCCTTTGCCAGATTCGTTACGTCTTCCTTGGAGCAGAACTCGGCGCGCGCCGGTCAGAGCCGGAGTGTTATGTTGATGGAGTCGCCAGGTATGATCTCATTGCGCAGACACCGGCTTTCCGGGCTGGGTTGGAGCGCTTGCAATCCGGGATCGAGCGGTTCCGCACGACTCTGCTCTGCGCAGAAAAGGATCCTCTGGAATGTCATCGGACGATTCTTGTCTGCAGGCATTTACGAAATACAGCGACGATCCAGCACATCATCGGCAATGGAAATTTGGAATCCCATGCGCAAGCAGAGGCGAGGCTGATGGATGAGGAGCGTGTGCCGACTGAGGACCTCTTTGCCAGTGCGGAAGCGCTTCTGATGGCGGCTTACGACAAGCGCGGGGAGAAGATTGCTTACCGCGAAAAGGAAGAGGTTTCCGCACAGGCGTAGTATGGCGGCTCAGACATGAACGAACCGCGAATTAACTCGAATAACCACGAATTGCAGCGATTCATCCGTGTTTATTTGTGTTCATTCGTGTTTTTTTGTTTTGTAGGTTATGAGCCGCACTCCTGGACATGAGCGCCGACGCGATCCAAGTATTTACGATCGGTTTCACCAAGAAGACCGCCGAACAATTTTTCGAGAAACTTCGATCTGCAGGTATCAAGCGTGTGGTGGATGTGCGCCTCAACAAAGCCTCGCAGCTTGCCGGCTTTAGCAAAGGCAAGGATCTGGAGTATTTCCTGAAGCAAATCCTCGGGGTGGAATACGCCGAGGCCCCGCTTTTAGCACCGACTCAAGCGTTACTGGATGCTTACAAGAAAAACGGTGGGCAATGGGAAGAGTACAAGCGCGATTTTCTTCGATTGATGGAAGAGCGGCACATTGAGGAAAAGATTAATCCCTCGCTGCTCGACGGTGGCTGTTTGCTTTGCAGCGAAGATAAACCTCACCATTGCCATCGCCGGTTGGTGGTCGAGTACTTGCAGAAGCGTTGGGGGAATCTCAGTGTCACGCACATTGAATGATGCCTGCCCGGGTACCGTAAGTACCGTTGCTGCTTTGATCGTGGATTGCTGCGGGAGCAACGATGTTGTAGGATACTCGTATGAATGCAGCTCTGGATTTAAAGGATTTGGCCCGCCTCAACCAGGCTCCGCTGGATCAGATGGCGCAATTGGGAGCGACCTTGAGTCCAAGTGACACCGCAGGGCAGGTCGTGTTCGCCCGTCAGATCGCGGCTGTGGAAGCAGTACTGAAGCAAACTTACCAGGCTGCTGCTTTGTTGGCCAAGCGTGCAGCCGACTGCGCGGAGGCTGCGCAGATTTGGAAGACCATGAGCGAGTATGCGAATCACGTCATGACCGGGCTGAACGTACTCAAAGATCGTTATCCTCAGGCCGGCGCAACAGAACTTCATGATCTCGCACTTGATTACAAATCGGCCGCTGAAAAACGCTGCCAGGCCAATCTTGAAGCTACCCTATGTCAGAAGACTCCGCTGCCCGAAGGACTGTTACCCCCGCTGAAATCCGTCGTTTAGGCGACTTACTGGACCGCTTCGAAAGTGCCGATGACCCTGAATCGGGAGCCGCCAAGGCTGCCGAGGAGGAATACTTCCAAACGGTTCACGATCTGGTCGAGCAATGCGTGAAGCCATATTATGAAAGCGTTACTCTCGAGCAGTTTCGTGGTCATGTTCGGTGGCGTTGCCGGGAGTATTTGGCCATACAAACTCGGAAACCACCAACTCCCCCTTCTTGATTGGAATCCAAAGCCAGGCTGCGGATCCGAAAACGAATGCGCAGGAATGTCGCGTTCCCCAAAAGGTTCGCGACATTCCTAAGCGCGTCCTGCCTCGCGAATTCAAATGACAAATTCACCGCGACCTGAATGACCATTGGCTCCAGGCTCTGACTTGTTCTGTCCGGCCGCCTGCACCAACTCAGGAGCGCGGGAAATCGGATTCTGGTCAGGCGGATGCTCTTCCTCGAGCGGATGTTCGTAGTCCTGCCACTGTTCCGAAACCCGGCCATCCCAACAGGCGGGATTGATAGGATAAACGTCAGGATCGAAAATAACGTGGTAGAAGTGCCAGACCACAATGGCCAGGCAAGCGAGGAGGGCTTCGTAGTAGTGAATGGTTGTGGCGACATCCAAGGCCCAACGCGGCAGGAAATGCGTCGCCTCGATCTTGAACCAGAGCGTCAGGCCTGTTACGCCCATGATGATCGTGCCCCACACCACGGCCCAATATTCGGCCTTCTCGGCGTAACCAAAGCGCCCAAAACTGGGCCTGGTCGAACTGAGGCCGAGCAGATAGAGCGCGTTCGACCACAAATCTTTTATATCGTGAAGCACGGGAAAGAAATCTCGGACCAGGCGCCGTCCATCTCCCGACACTGCCACATAGAAAAGGTGGTAAGCACCTGCGAGTAGAAGCACGACGCCAAAGATGCGATGCGCCCAACGGCGAAATGGCTCGTTGGAGCCAAGGAGGCGGGCGATCCAGGAATCGGGGACCTTCAAGGCAAAGCCAGTCACCGCAAGGGCGATGAAACTGAGCGCGAGGGTCCAGTGCTGCCAGCGTTGCGAGCGGCTCATGCGTAAAACTGGCCGGTCTTGCAAACGCAGTCGAGCGCGCAGCTTCTTTCCCAGGGCCAGGAGGTTGTGGGCCGCCATTGAGCCAACGACACCCACAATGAGGACCAGATAGATGCTGCGGATCCACCAATTGATTCGGCTACCGAGATCGGCGGAGGCCGCGGCCGCAGCAGAGATATGGACTTTGCTGAGCGCAAATTTTTCGCTGGCACCAGGATGGCATTTCCCACACGTCTGGACGAGGTGGGTTTTGTGGATGGTGGAGTCGTGATCGGAGGAGGGAAGGATTTTGTGGTAACCGTGGCAACTGGCGCAATTGGCGGCCCTTGTCGAGCCGTATTCGGCGGCCAGGCCGTGGTAGCTCTCAAAGAAGGTTTTAACACGGTCGGCTGGAAGATTGAATTTCGTGTTGAGCCGTTCAGACGCGTGGCATTTGCTGCAAACCTGCGCGGCGATTTTCAGCGGGGATCCACCTTTCAATCCCTCAATCTTATGTCCGGAATGACAATCGGTGCAGATCGGCGCCTCACGTTTGCCCGCCGCTGTGGCGCGGCCATGGATGCTTGTGGCGACATCACGCGCTTCCTGCTCGTGGCATTGACCGCACGTTTGTTCCTGCCTTGTGAAATAGAGGGGTGACAATGGCGAATCAGGCGAGCGCACCTCGTGTGAATCGTGGCAATGCTGGCAATTCGGCGCTGCGCGCTGGCCTGCTTTCAGAGCGAGGCCGTGAACGCTGGCACCGTAGCTTTCGCTCTGGCGTGTGTGGCACTGCCTGCAATTGACGGGCCTGGCGGCGATGTTGTCATCCGGGTGTCCGGAAGAAATGTCTGCGTGGCAACTGGCGCAAGTATTGGTTTTGTGGACGGAGGTCGCCAGCTTCGCACGGTCCACGAAAAGGCTCAAGGCCTTGCCCACAGCGTTCGTCTTAACCAGGGTTTTGTCCGAGTGACACTCGAGGCAGTCGCTGTCTTTGATGGCGGCGCGGGTTGTGAAGGATTCTCCAAACACTAAGAAGCAAACACCAAACACCAAACACCAAACACCAGAAAAATCCCAAACATCAAACTTCAAATGAGTATCACCGCTGCTCCTGGTATTTGGAGGTTGGTGTTTCGTTGGTGTTTGGTGTTTGGTGTTTGGTGTTTTCACAATCCCCCGTTATGGCAATCGTTGCACGCCCCATCCACCTCGTCGGCTGGGTGCCGGAATTTCTGGCCGTTGGGTGAAAGCTGATCCAGTTCTTTGCCATTGCCTTGCGCGAGAATCGTGTGACAGGCGTTGCAGTCGTTGGCTTTGATTGTCCGTTTGCCATCGGCGGTTTTGTGCGCGCCGTCGTGGCAGCGGAAGCAGCCGGGCCAGTCTTTATGGCCGATGTTGTCCGGATAGACTCGCCAGCTTGCCTTCATTTCCGGGAAGAAATTGTCGCTGTAAATCTGCTGGACGGCATCAATTACCGGTCGAATCTTCGGATTATCGGGATAACGCTGGTCGAGGATGGTCGCGATGCCCTGCAACGCCTGCACTTCGTTCGTGTAAGCGCGGGTGAGTGCGAACAGAGCGTTCGTTTTGATGTAAGGCAGTTGACGATCAATTTTGCCCAGAGCCATCGCCAGGTTGACGGCGCTGTCGGGCGTTTGATACCGGTGCGCAGGGCGGTTGTGGCAGTCCATGCAGTCCATGCGACGTAGCCCGGACTCGGTGACGCAATTTGTGAAGTTGTGGGAGCGGAACTCGGTCACGACGCCCTGCGCGTCGGTTATTCGCACGTAAGGAATTTTTTGCCGTGCTTCGTCGGATGCGATGTATTCGATCTTGTTGCGCACGTTCATGTGCCAATGAATCCCGCCTTCGGGGCCGTGCGTGGGATCGCCGCCGCCGACATTTATGAGCATCCGCACTGTGAACTGGGTGTTGGTTTCATCGCCGAGGAAGCTGGTGAAGGTATGCTCCAGATTGCCTACGAATTTCTTTGGCCAGTGACATTCCTCGCACGTTTCCTGAGCGGGCCTGAGATTCTTGACCGGCGTGGGAATAGGGCGGGGGAATTTATTGAAAGTCGTGGCGTAAACCTGGTAAGTGCCGGAAAGCTTTGATCGAACATACCAACTGGCGCCTTTGCCAATGTGGCACTCCGCGCAAGCCACACGCGCATGGGGCGAGTGCGTATAGGTGACAAACTCAGGCTTCATCACGCTATGGCACGCCTGTCCGCAAAACTGAACCGATTCGGTGAAATGATAGGTCTGGTAAGAGGCGATGGCGGTGATCAAAAGAAAAAGTACACTGCCCAGGACGAAAAGACTCAGCATCCGTCGGTCGCGCAGCCGGGTTAAATCTATTCGCAACGGCGGCAGCGAGCCGGAAGTTCTGACAATCTGGCGATGGCGCAAAAATGCTCCAAACCCTGCCAGGCACAAACCAATGAACAGGAAACCTGGCGCCACCAAATACGTGAGGATACCCACGTACGGATTGGCGAAAGGGGCCATCGTATCCAGCAGCAGCAGCAGGAAGAACGAGAACAGGCTGCCGACTACGACTACCAGCCCGGTCAGGCTTAGCCAGTTGCGGAAGATGGAGGAGCGGCGTGGAGCGGCTTGTGGCGCTTCGTGAGTCATAAATCAGGAAAACCACGGATGAACACGGATGGACACGGATGAAAAACATCAAACACCAAACACCAAGCTCCAAAGAAACACCAAGCATCAAATAACAAACCACGCAGCTCACGACCGGTCTTGAAATTTGGTGTTTGGAGCTTCTCTGGTGTTTGGTGTTTGGTGTTTGGTGTTTGGTGTTTGCATCTGTGTTTGCACAGCTTGGTGTTTAGCGTTTGCTGACCCCGCCCATGCGCTCACGGGCGAGGTCTTGATTGGGGTCAGGCCGCTACTTTTTGAACGAACGCATGTACTTGACCAATCCTTTAATCTCATCATCGGAGAGGCCTTCGGACGGCTTCATGACCTGTTTGTCTTCTTTGTCCTTTACACCTTCCTTGATCGCCTTGATGGCTTTCTCGTCCTTCATCTCCTCCTGGGCTTTCGAGTCGGTGTAGTCTTTGCACCCGTATTTCTGCCCCATCTTGGTATCGCCTTTGCCCTCTTTGCCGTGGCATTTGGCGCACTGCTTTTCGTACAGTTCCTTGGCATCCACCGCGCGCGCCGAAACCGCCGCCAGCGTGAGTGCGGCAATGGCTGTTCCTATCAGTCTTTTCATGTTGTGTTTTGAGTTTGCTTGTTTGTTTACCGTTGTTGATGCAACAACACTCTATCATTCATTGTTCTAATTTAAGGCGTGGCCCGGGCAGAGGCTTTTCATTTCTTGGCGATTACTCACCCTTTGTTGCGGTGGTTGGAGTTCCCTCGAAAGAGGGATGGCCTCAGCTTTGTGGCAAAACTTGTCGAGAGTTGTGTTGGAGAGATCAAAAACAAGAATCTGTTCTTGACGGCTCCTGCCTCAGTGCCGCTTGTCCCGGAGGGACATTTGAGAATAGCCCAACGCTTCAGCGTTGGGTTGCGCAACATTAGACCCCTAAAGTCCCGCAGGGACGGCTGATCCTTCGCCGAGATTCAAGCGTCCCTCCGGGACGCGGAGGATCCTGGATACCGTACCCAACACTGAAGTGTTGGGCTATTCTCGGGATGTCCCTCCGAGACAAAGGCCGAGCCGATCTCGAAAAGATTGCCGATAGGTAATAGCCGCGCCACGACTTCCATTCGATAAGCTCACGTACGGGCATAAACCAGCTTTGAGGCGGAGAACTCCAGGATCTTTGCGCCTTTGCTTCTTTGCATCTTTGCGTTAGAAATGAAGCCCCCAGTTGCTTTATGACTGCCCCTCAGAAATTCGTTGTCGTAAGCGGCCAAAGAAGGCAAACTCTCTAATCCAACTATGCAGCAGGTGAATTTAGGCATGATCGGGGGAGGGACGGTGGGCAGCGGCGTGTTCCATGCGCTGCAACTTAATGGCGGCTTGCTGGCTTCGCGCACCGGCGTGAAGGTGAATGTCCGCAAGATCGCCGTAAAGGCGGTGGATGAACCGAGGCCCTACCGGATTCCCGAGGCCATGATGACGACGGATTGGGAAGGCGTGGTGAACGATCCGCAGGTAGATATCGTGGCGGAACTTGCCGGGGGGACGGGGATAGCTCGCACGATGATTTTGACGGCGTTGAAGCTGGGCAAGCCGGTGATCACCGCGAACAAAGCATTGCTTTCGGCTCACGGTGAGGAACTTTTTGCCGCAGCGAACGACCACGGGACCAATCTCTATTACGAGGCCAGCGTGTGCGGAGGCATTCCCATCATTAAATCAGTCCGGGAAGGTTTTGTCGGGAACCGAATTACCCATCTGTATGGGATAGTGAACGGCACTTGTAATTACATTCTCACGAGGATGAAACTCGAGGGTATCGAGTTTGATCAGGTTCTGAAAGACGCGCAGGCGCAGGGGTATGCCGAAGCAGACCCTTCCCTGGACGTGGACGGACATGATGCGCTGCACAAGATAGGGATTTTGGCTTCGCTCGCGCACGGATTTTGGGTGAAGCCCGAGAAGATACATTTCGAAGGAATTCGGTCCATTACGCAGACGGATATTCGGTTCGCGAACCAGCTTGGCTATACGGTCAAGCTGCTGGGGATTATCAAGAGCGCGGAGGGAGAAGGGTCGAAGGGCGAGGGTCGAGCTACGAAGGGCGAAGCTTTTGCTGGCTCCCTTACCAAAGAAAAGCGCTCCCGATCCATCGGGAGCGCACTCCAAGACGCTAGCGCGACGAAGGCGCGCAATGGGGCGAGGGTTCAGGTGACGGTTTACCCTACGCTGGTGCCTAACACGCATGTTTTGAGCAGTATCAATCACGTGTTCAATGCCGTGTTTGTGCGGGGGGACGTGGTCGGGGACACTCTTTTTTATGGGCGGGGAGCGGGGAGCGATGCGACAGCCAGCGCTGTGCTGAGCGATTTGGCGGATGCGTCGCTGGACCTGAAATTCGAGACCAAGCATCGCCTGCCGCCTTTTGTGCCGCACGAAAAAGATGGGGCGGTGCTGCCGATTGACGAAGTGGTATCGCGTTACTTTGTCCGGCTGAATGTGGTGGACATGCCCGGAGTGCTGGCGCAGGTTTCCAACATCCTGGGCAATGCGAGCATCGGGATCTCGTCGGTGATACAACCGCAGGGACACGAGGGCAAAAGCGTGCCTCTGATTCTGATGCTCCACGATGCGCCCAACGGGGCGGTCAGCCGCGCCCTGAAGAAAATCGGTGAGTTGCCGGTGGTCAAAGCGGCGCCAGTGATGATTCGGGTGGAGAATTTTGAATGAGGGCGGGGACGAAAGACAGCAGACACAAATTTCACGAATTGACACGAATTGAATTCGTGAGAATTCCTGAAACTCGTGTAAAGGTTTCCATCCCGGGTATCAAATAAATGTCCTTAATAGTTCAAAAATACGGCGGCACATCTGTGGGCAGTCCTGAGCGCATTCGCAAGGTGGCGGCGCGCGTGAGCCACTACCACGCCCAAGGCGACCAGATTGTAGTGGTTGTCTCCGCCATGAGCGGCGTGACGGACAACCTGATCAAGCTCGCTAAAGAGATCATGCCGCTGCCCAATGAGCGGGAGATGGATATGTTGCTTGCGACGGGCGAACAAACTACGATCGCTTTGACAGCAATTGCTCTCCATGCGCTGAAGGTGCCCGCGGTATCGCTGACCGGCGCTCAGGCCGGGATCGTGACCGACGGAGTCCATACCAAAGCCAGGATTCAGAACATAACGCCTGACCGAGTTCACGAACTGCTCGACGCCAGGAACGTGGTGATTGTCGCCGGGTTCCAGGGTCAGACGAACGAAGGACAAATCACGACGCTCGGGCGGGGCGGGTCGGATCTGACAGCCATTGCGCTGGCGGCGGCCCTCAAAGCCGATCTGTGCCAGATTTATACCGACGTGGACGGCGTCTATACGGCCGATCCGCGCCTCGTGCCCGGAGCCAGGAAACTCGAGGAGATTTCTTATGACGAAATGCTCGAGTTGGCCAGCCTCGGCGCCAAGGTGATGCAATCGCGCTCGGTCGAGTTTGCGAAAAAGTTCGGTGTCATTTTCGAAGTCCGCTCCAGCCTTAATGACAACCCAGGAACCATTGTGAAAGAAGAAGCAAAAAATATGGAAGACGTCGTCGTGCGTGGCGTCTCGCTCGATAAAAACCAGGCCAAAGTCACGCTCGTGGCCGTGCCCGATCAGCCCGGCGTAGCGGCCCGCATTTTGAAAGCCATCGGCGAGGCGCACATCAACGTGGATATGATCGTGCAAAATATCAGCCACGGCAGCGGCAAGCCGACGGACCTTTCGTTCACTGTGGATAAGCCTGATTTGCTTAAAGCAGAGAAGCTCATAGATAGTCTCAAGCCGGATATCGGATTTGGCCGGGTCATCGCGACGGACAATATCGCGAAATTGTCAATCGTTGGAGTGGGCATGAAAAGTCACACGGGTGTGGCCGGCAAAATGTTCGATGCGCTGGCCCGCGAAGGGGTGAATATTGAAATGATCTCCACCAGCGAGATCAAAGTTTCAGTGGTAGTTGATCTTGCCAAAGCCGAGCAGGCGATGAGGGCTGTGCACGCGGCGTTTTTGGGGAATCCAAAAGCCACGTAGCAGCCGAGGTAACGAGGGGGAATGGGCGAAGCGGCCATAGGCCACTGCTTTTATTCGCGCGCGGTTTTTTTAGGCATCCGAATATGGTCGGGTGGATACTGCCCAGTTCCCGTACCCTTGTGGATGAGGTGGTCAGGCGCATTGATTGGCACAGAGCTCGTGTGATCGTGGAATATGGGCCGGGAATGGGGGCGTTTACCAGCGTGTTACTCAAACGCATGCGGCCCGAGGCGAAGTTGGTGGCGATGGAGACCAGCGAGGACTTTTGCCACTTTTTGAACAGCTCGCTCCGCGATGAACGTTTGCGCGTGATTCACGAATCGGCAGCGGAAATTGACACAGTGCTGCCGCGATTGGGATACGCGAAGGCTGATTACGTGATTTCGGGTATTCCTTTTCGGCCCCTGTCTCATCGGTTGCGCGATGCCATTGTGCGCAAAACACACGCGGTGCTTCAGCCTCAGGGCCGATTTCTGGTTTACCAATTCACCAGCCACGCGTTGCCGTATTTGAGGAATGTGTTTGGCCAGGTGTCGCGTGATTTCGAGTTGCTGAACATCCTGCCGGCGCAGCTTTTCTGTTGCGCCCGGTAGGAGCGCCGAACTCCGTTTCGGCGCGAACACCGACGAAGCGGACCGTTCCCCCTCGCGTCTGGAATCGCCTCCGCCGGAGCGCCGATTTACAAGCCGGTCGCGCTCTGCGGATGGGCGGCCTGCCGATTGGAAATCGGCGATACAGCAGGTTGGAAACGTTGGAAACCTGCGCTACACTCCTTGCGGCTGAAGTCCCACCGAGGCAGAACCGCGCCTGCTCGGCGCTCCGCTCGCTTCTTTTTGGATTTCCAATTCTCTGTCCTTTAATGTAGCACTACGGTCATGCGTGAGCGGTTTTACTCGATTTATTCGCATGGGTTCATCCGGGCGGCGGTCTGTGTGCCTTCGTTGCGGGTGGCGGATCCGGCTTATAACCTGGAGCGAACCATCGAATTGGCTCGACAGGCCTCAAAGGTCCATGCTGCGGTCGCGCTGTTTCCGGAGTTGGGAATCTCGGCTTACTCGAATGAGGACCTGTTCCACCAGGATGCGCTGCTGGACGCCAGCAAAACTGCCCTGGCCCAACTGATCAAACAGAGCAAAGCCCTTGGGCCGGTATTGCTGGTGGGTGTGCCGCTTCAATTTGACGCAAAACTATTCAATTGCGCGGCGATTGTTCATGCCGGAAGACTTCTTGGGCTGATCCCGAAAAGCTATTTGCCAAACTACCGCGAGTTTTACGAAAAGCGGCAGTTCACGTCGGGACGCGATTCCATCAGCCGCGAGGTTTCGCTTTTTGGCGAGCGAGTCCCGTTTGGAACGGACCTTGTGTTTGAGGCGGCTAACGTTAGTGGCTTCACGCTTCATGCTGAGATTTGCGAAGATGTCTGGACGCCAATTCCGCCTAGCACCTACGCAGCGCTGGGCGGCGCCACAGTGCTGGCCAATCTTTCGGCCAGCAACATCACCATTGGAAAAGCAGAGTACCGCCGCAGCTTGTGCGCTTCGCAATCAGGCAAGTGCATTGCCGCCTACATGTATTCAGCCGCCGGCCCGGGTGAATCCACGACTGATCTGGCGTGGGATGGGCACGCGCTGATCTACGAAAACGGCGACCTTTTGGCCGAGGCTGAGCGGTTCGCCAATCGTGAACAGATGATTACGGCGGACATAGATTTGGAGCGATTGATCCAGGACCGCTTGCGCAGCACCAGTTTCAACGATTGCGCAGGTGAGTGTCGTGAACGCGCACAAGGGTTGCGCCGGATTCCATTCGAGTTCCAGGTGTCGCAGGGCAGGGTGCCGCTCCAACGCCAAATCGCCAGGTTCCCCTACGTGCCAAGCGATCCACGCAAGCGCGATGAGCGTTGCTACGAGGCCTATAACATCCAGGTCCACAGCCTCATCAAGCGGCTTTCCAGCACTGCGACTCATCGCGTAGTCATCGGCATCTCAGGCGGCCTGGATTCTACGCAGGCCCTCATTGTGGCAGCCAAAACCATGGACCGGATAGGCCTGCCCCGAAAAAACATCCTGGCATACACGATGCCGGCGTTCGCAACCAGTGAACTTACCCTGACGAACGCGCGCAAGCTGATGAAGGCCCTCGGCGTAACTGCCAGCGAAATTGACATCAAGCCCTCGTGCATACAGATGTTCAAAGACCTGGGTCATCCGTTTGCTGCGGGCAAGCCGGTATATGATGTCACGTTTGAAAACGTACAGGCGGGTGAGCGGACTTCACATCTGTTTCGGCTGGCCAACTTGAAGCAGGCCATTGTTCTTGGCACAGGCGATCTAAGCGAACTGGCCTTGGGCTGGATGACCTACGGAGTCGGCGACCACATGTCGCACTATAACGTCAATTGCTCCGTGTCGAAAACGCTCATTCAGCACCTGATTCGATGGGTCGTAAACTCCAAGCAGTTCGACCCGGCAACCAATGACACACTCGAGGCCATTCTTGGGACAGAGATTTCGCCTGAACTGGTGCCGCACGCGGATGGCGATTCAACCAAACCTGCTCAACGAACTGCCGAAAAGATAGGACCGTATGAATTGCAGGATTTCAATCTCTATTTCATCACCCGCTATGGTTTTCGTCCGAGCAAGGTGGCGTTCCTGGCCTCTCATGCATGGGGCGATAAGAGGGTAGGAGAATGGCCAGACTTACTTCCAGCCGAGAAACGGTTGGAGTACACGTTGCCGGAGATCAAGAAATGGCTCGAAGTGTTTCTTTATCGATTTTTCAAGATCAGCCAGTTCAAGCGCTCGGCGATCCCCAATGGACCGAAAGTAGGCTCGGGCGGTTCGCTCTCACCTCGCGGCGACTGGCGCGCGCCGAGTGATTCCGAGGCGGAGGTGTGGCTGAAAGAGCTCAGGGAGAATGTACCGGGCAAAAAGGTTAAATGAGTTAAATGGGTTAAAAAGGTTAAATGAGTGGCGCCCAGTCGCTGGGACGAACGCAGGAAGCTTCATCACCGCGTTCGGATGCACATGGATAAAACACCAAACACCAAACATCAGACACCAAAGAAGTTCCAAACATCAAACATCAAGCGCTACGATCACGTTTTGAAGTTTGGAGCTTGGTGTTTCTCTGTTGTTTGGTGTTTGGTGTTCGGTGTTTGCCAAGGGCTGTGACTTGTTTCGTCACAGGCGGTTCAGGGTTCATTGGGGCGAACCTTGTCCAGGAACTCACTGCCCGAGGTCATCAAGTGAAGGCATTGCTGCGCCCGAGATGTGATACACGGGCGCTGAGCGGTTTGAAATTCGAGCGAGTTGATGGGGATGTCACGGAACCCTCGAGCTTTAAGCAGGCCTTGGCTGGCTGCGAGTGGTGCTTTCATGTGGCGGCCAGTTACCACCTTTGGTTGCGAGATTATCGGCCCATGTATGCCGCGAACGTGGAAGGCACACGCAATGTGCTCGACGCAGCCGGAAAAGCCGGATGCGCGCGCATCGTCTATACGAGCACGGTCGGTTGCATCGCGCTTCCCAGGGTCGTCAACGGACAGCTTGTTCCCTCGGATGAAGCTACGCCGGTTTCCTCCGAGCAAATGAGCAATCATTACAAAAAGTCCAAGTGGCAGGCTGAGCAAATCGCGAACGAACTCGTTCGAAAAGGTTTGCCAATCGTAATAGTCAATCCCACTGCGCCCGTAGGCCCTCGCGACGCAAAACCCACCCCGACCGGGCAGGTGATCGTGGACTTTCTCAATCGCAGAATGCCTGCTTACGTGGACACAGGGCTTAATTATGTTCATGTGCGGGATGTTGCCATCGGCCACATTCTTGCCGCTGAAAAGGGACAGATTGGCGAACGCTATATCCTCGGGAATGCTGAAGGGAACTGGACGCTCAAAGGGGCCTTCGCTGTCCTTGAGGATATTACAGGCGTACCGGCGCCGAAGCGGCAGATCCCCTATGCGCTCGCTTTGCTCGCTGCGCACGTAGATGAAATGCTCTCCCGTATCACCCACAAGGCCCCACGCGCGCCGCTGGCCGGTGTGCGGATGGCCAAATACAAAATGTTCTTCAACCCGGCCAAAGCCATCTCGGAACTGTGCCTGCCGCAGACGTCACCCCGCGAAGCCCTGGCGGAGGCGGTGAAGTGGTTTCGGGAGAATGGGTTGCGTGAAACGTGAAGCGTGAAACGTGAAAAGTGATGAGTGAAGAGGGGCGCGCTTCGCGGCTCGGTGGGAGCCGAGGTAACGAGGCACTGATTACAACTCCGAAACTCGAAATCCGAAACCCGAAACCCGAAATAAGAAGTCCGAGATTTGTTCAGGGCCGCGTAACTTCGGCGGCTACGTATCGCCTCAGTCACGGCGAGCGCAGCACAGGAGCGCCCAACTCCGTTGGGCGAGTTTCTCGGCAAGCTGCGCTCGACTCGCCCAACAGAGTTG
>PSRM01000259.1 GCA_003176045.1 Verrucomicrobiota bacterium
GAACGCCGCCAACTGTTCGCTTGCTGAACCTCTGGCGGCCTCGCGCAAATACGGAACCGTGCGCCGCGAAAAATATAACGCCCGTCCAGCCAAACTGACAACGACTTTCACCACATTTGGATCTTCATATTCCGCAACGTCCTGAATCCGCGCCGCCGCCGTTGACATCTCCGCTGGTTGAGGGACCACTGACCACTGACCACTGACCACTGACCTTTGGTCCGCGCCCTGCGGACTGTGGACTGTGGATTGTGGACTTTCCGCCGACTTTGAACTTTGGACTTTGGACTTTGGACTTTCCAGCGCTCCCGCCACTGCATCAATCACTCCCGGCTCGATGAGCGGCTCGTCTCCCTGAATATTCACGACCGCGTCGCAGTTCAGGCGCTTAACCACTTCCGCAATCCGGTCCGTCCCGCTAGCGTGATCAGCCGAGGTCATCTCGACCCGGCAAAAATTCTGGGCCACGTCCTGGATGCGCGTGTCATCGGTGGCAACGATCACCTCAGATAACGATTTGGCCTGCTGGCAGCGCTCGACCACGCGTTGAATCAGGGGTTTGCCCGCGATCATCGCCAGCGGTTTGCCGGAGAAACGGCTGGCAGCGTAGCGCGAGGGAATGATGCCAACAATTTGCATTCTCCCCAGTGTCGAGTGGCAAGAAGCGAGTGTCGAGTTTAGAACAGAGCTGCGCGCGTGAGCAAGCGCCCAGCAACCCAGCAACCCAGCGCGGCTACCAGATCACTCGATCGCGGAGGGTTTTGGCAACAAGTGACGGTGCTGGCCGCTTGCTTACGCGGGCGGCTCTGTTCGCCGCCCTCTGACCTCTGGCATTCTTACTGCGCCCGTACGCGATAGAACGCCTGTGGCGGGGTCGCGTTTGTGTCCACCAATTCTTTCATCGTGCCGTCGCCGGCCACGGACGCAGCGGCAGTCCACTCAGGGCTGGGCACAGAAATCGTGCGGTCCAAATAATAGGTCTTCATCGCCACTGTCTGCACCAAAACATGGAACGTGGCGTTTATACGGCGAGGATTGAGCATGACCAATGGGGGCATCACGGTCACTCGCGCCGTGTAGAGGTCGAAGTTTCCCCCTGCCCCTGCAGGATTGTCCCCAGTACTGTTCGAGTTGTCCGCCCAGCAGGGATAAAATGTCCCTCCATAGAACGCAAGACCGGTGTAGTCGCCGAAATCGAACTTGGTGCTGGTGATTGCCGAAACTAAAGCACTGGATACTCCGGCGCTCACTTTCACATTTGGCAAAAAGGTCGTTCCTCCGTCGGTGCTGACACTCGCCCAGACTTCCGCGGTATTATTGCTTGCCGAGTTCCGGCAGTCGTAAAAGGAAACAGCGATGTAGCCCGTCGTTTGGTCCAACGCAATGTGCGGCAGGAACTGGCTTTTGCCGTTGCCGACAAGGTCGTCGTTGACACGGACCGGGTTGCTCCAGGTCGAGCCGTTGTCATCCGAGTAGCGCACGTAAATGTCAGTATCATCGCTGGTGGTTGCGGGCCTGTCGGTGTAACTGAGATAAACCCGACCGTTGTGCGCGCCGCCGGAGCAGTCCCAGGCGAGCTTCGCTTCCGCATCAATGCTCCGTCGCGGTTGGACGGGAATAGGGGCGAACGAGCCGACTTGCGTGGAAGTGGCATTGATGATGGGGCCGAACCCATTGGTGCCCAGGCCGTCGGCGTCCAAATTCACGTGGATGATGTCAGGCCCAGTGGTGGTGGAAGGATCCTGGTAACAGACCAGGACCTGGCCGGAGAGGCCAACAGCAATGCTGCCAAAATCGCCATTCACCGATGTCTTTTCAACGGCGCTGAAGGCGCCGACAGCGCCAAGGCCTGTGACCACCGCACCCTGAATAGCGATCTTACTTTTCGAAGTCGTGTAAGTAATCCAGACGCTGCCCTGGCCGGCAACTCCTGACAGCCCAGTGGTCACCTTAGGCTGATCGGTTCTAGTCTCGCTCGTTTGATACAACAGGCTGAATGTAGCGCCGCCATTGGTGCTTAGACCAACTTGCGTGCTGTAGGAGGCGCCGAACTGAACGGCATACAAATTCCCGAATGTATCAAACGTGGCCGCGACATCGCCAAGGGCAGTATCCAGCGCCGACGCGTTGCAGTTGCTCCACGTCATTCCGCCGTCCAGGCTGTAACGAAAAGCTCCCGTCCAGGTGTCGCTGGCAAAAAGATTTGCCGGATTGGCTGGATTGAGAGCGATACATTCCTCGGCGTTGTTGGCGGCACTTTTGGTGATGTTGACATTCGTGCCAACTGTCACGGTTACTTGAGCGGCGCAGCACCTCCAAAGCAGCCCAATCGCAATGATGAGCGCAAGCCGCCCTTTCATCCCATGGCCTTTCGGCGCTGGACAACGCGAAATCATACGTCGCTGGCTGTTTTTATTCGAATTGATGGAGGCATCCGGCCACCATGATTGTCCAGGCATCGTCCAGGCGCCCCAGGGCGCGCAAATGGGAGTGCCGTCGGCTGATTTGCTGCAAGACTTGTGCCACCAAACCAATAAAAACCCCAAGTCAATTACTGCTGGGCACATCGCACTTCGAGCACTTCCTGCTTACTGCGCCTTCACGCGATAAAACGCCTGAGGCGAGATTGAGTTGGTGTCCACTAATTCTTTCACACTCCCATCACCTGGAACCGATGTGAGCGAGGACCAGACGGGATTGCTCAGGGAGGCGGTGGACTGAAGATAGTAGGTTTTCATTGCCACAGTTTGGACGGATACGTGAAATGTGCTGTTTATCCGGCGAGAATTCACCATGACCAAAGGCGGTATGACGGTGACCCGGGCAGTGTAGAGGTTAAAATTGCTGCCCGCGCCCCAGGGATTGTCCCCCGTGCTATTCGAGTTATCGGCCCAGCACGGATAGAACGTGCCGGCATGGAAACAGATGCCGCTATAATCACCGAAGTCAAACTGATTGGTTCCGGCGCTGATGGCGGGAACCACTGCGCTGGAAACCCCGGCGCTCACTTTGACATTCGGCAAAAATGTCTGCCCGCCATCAGTGCTCACGGTGGCCCAAACCTCGGCAGTATTGTTGCTCGGCGAATTGCGGCAATCATAGAATGACACCGCGATATTCCCGGTGGTCTGGTCCAGAGCAATGTGCGGCAGGAATTGGCTCTTGCCATTGCCTGGAGGATCGTCGTTGACTCGCACGGCGTTGCTCCAGTTAGTGCCATTGTTATCCGAGTAACGCACATAAACGTCTGTATCGTTGCTGTTGATCGAGGGCGCGTCGGTGTAGCTCAGATAAACTCGCCCGTTATGCGGCCCGCCGCTGCGGTCCCAGGCCAATTTCGGCTCGGCGTCAATGTCCCTGTGCGGTTGGGCCGGAATGGGCTGGAACGGCCCTACCTGGGTGGTTGTTACGTTCACCCGCGTCTGCAGTAGATTGGTGCCAAGGCCATCAGGATCCAGGTTCACCCGAAGGTTATATGGGGGGACAGTCGCGTTCGGATTTTCATACGAGATCAGCACTTGGCCGTTCGGGCCGACGGCGATGTCGCCAAAGTCGCCATTGATGCTGGTGGTCTCGGCGGCGCTAAAGGAGCCAACAACGCCCAGACCCGTCACGGTCGCGCCCTGGGCGGCGTTCCTGCTATCAACAGTGGTATAGACGATCCATACGCTGCCCTGGCCGGCAACACCGGACGGACCGGTGGCCACTTTCGGCTGGTCATTGGTCCCCGAGGTGGTCTGGTAAAGCAGGCTAAAAGCAGCCCCGCCATTCGTGCTGAGACCGACCTGTATGCACCCGTCGATATAATTTCCAAATTGAGTCAGAAACAAATTTCCAAAGCTATCAAATGTTGCGGCTACATCCCCGTCCACCACATCCAGCACGCCCATGTTGCAATTATGCCAGGTGATTCCCCCGTCCATGCTGTACCGGTAGGCGTCGGCCCAGGTATCACCGGCGAAGAGGTTGGCCGGATTGAGCGGATTGATGGCGATACAGGTCTCGGAATTGTTTTCCAGGCGCTTGGTGATATTGACGTTCGGCCCGACCGTCATGGTGACTTGCGCAACGCAGGTTGTGAGAGAGAGGCCAGTCAATGCGACCAGCGCCAGCCCCACAAGCCTAACACCGCCGCCCCCGCCCCACGCCGCGGCACCGCCCAACTTCGTTAGTGTTATGGAGCTAATATCGAGTCGCGATGTTAGCAGTTTAATGCTGGACAAGCCTCGGATGGCTCAAACCCAAAGTGACAGCGCCCGGATTCGGCCATTTCGGACTTCGGATTCCTGATTTCGGATTTTTGTATGGAGCCTCGTTACCTCGGCTGCTACAAGGTTTACTGCGCCTTCACGCGATAGAACGCCTGCGGGGAGGTCGCGCTGCTGTCCACCAATTCCTTCACCGTTCCATCGCCCGGAACCGATGTGACCGAAGACCACACCGGATTACGCACCGATGGTGTGGACTGAAGATAGTAGTTCTTCATCGCCACCGTCCGGACCGAGACATGGAATGTATTACTAATGCGGCGAGGATTGAGCATGACCACTGGCGGCATCACCGTGACTCGTGCGGTGTACAGATCAAGGTTGCTCCCAGCGCCTGCGGGGTTATCCCCAGTGCTGTTCGAGTTGTCCGCCCAACATGGGTAAAAGGTCCCCGCATGATAAGTCAGGCCGCTGTAATCGCCAAAATCAAAGTACGTGTTTGCGACGGCCATAACCAAAGCACTGGAAATGCCCGCGCTCACTTTCACATTTGGCATAAAGGTTTGTCCACCGTCGGTGCTGACGCTGGCCCAGTATTCGGCTGTGTCGTTGTTGTCCGAGTTGCGGCAATCGTAAAAGGAAACGGCGATGTAGCCGGTCGTTTGGTCCAAAGCGATGCGGGGCAGGAACTGGCTCTTGCCGTTGCCGACTGGATCATCATTGACGCGGACCGGGCTGCTCCAGGTCGAGCCATTATTATCGGAGTAACGCACGTAAATGTCCGTATCATCGCTGCTGGTCGAGGGTCTGTCCGTATAGCTGAGATACACCCGGCCATTATGCGACCCGCCCGTGCGGTCCCACGCAAGCTTGGCCTCGGCATCAATGCTGCGTTGCGGTTGAGCGGGAATATCGGTGAAGCCACCCACCTGGGTGTCGCTTGCGCTTATCACAGAACCAAAGGTGGCGGCGCCGAGGCCATCTGCATCCAAATTGACATTGATCGTATCAGGTCCAACGCCGCTGAGTGGGTCTTGAAAGCTGACCAGCACCTGACCGTTGGGGCCAACCGCTACATCTCCAAAGTCGCCGATAACTGAAGTCGTTTGGGATGCGCTAAACGACCCAACCGCGCCAAGGCCGGTCACCGTTGCCCCTTGCACGGCGATGAAGTTATTTGGATCTGTATAAGTAATCCAGACACACTTCTGTCCGGCGACTGAGGAAGGACCCGTTGCAACTTTAGGCTGGTCGTTGCCGGTCGCAGTGGTTTGATAGAGCAAGCTGAAGCTGGCCCCGCCGTCGGTGCTGAGATCTACTTGTATGCTCTCGGAGGGCCCGAACTTCGTAAGAAAGAGGTTGCCGAAGGTGTCAAACGTTGCAGCAACATCCCCGATCGAGCCTGGCAACGCCGATATGTTGCTATTATGCCAGGTGCTACCGCCATCCAGGCTGTACCGGTGCGCGCCTGCCCACGTGTCGGATGCAAAAAGATTTGCCGGGTTGACCGGATTGATCGCAATACATTCCTCGACGTTATTTGCAGAGCTTTTCGTGATGTTCACATTCGGCCCAACCGTGACGGTGACCTGCGCATGGCTGCACCTCCAAAACATCGCTGTCGCCGCAATCAGCGCCAGCCGCCCAACCGTTTGGCTTTTCGACACCTCCCAAAAAGATTCACTCATAGTTGCGATTCTAGCTGGAATTGAGCTTAACAATTCCTGCAAATACAGTCAAGAAATCTAACAGGGTTTGTGCTCTTTCAGCTTGCGAAGTATTATTAAATGAATGAGAGGCTATAACCTTTGTTCCTGGCTCGGCTCCGCGGCGCTGCTGCTGGGAAATGTTTGTTCCTCTGCGCAAGACACGAACGCCTTGCTGAGAGGGTGGCTGGACGCGCAAATTCAGATTCGAAGCTGGGAGGCCGATTTCATCCAGACTCGCTCCCTCAAATCTCTCACGCAACCGCTAACTGCTACCGGGCACGTCTATTTCGCGGCGCCCAATCGGTTCCGCTGGGAATTGGGGCACCCGCCCAGAACCATTGCCGTGAGAGCGGCGGAGGATCTGCTGGTGATTTACCCTAAGCTGAAACACGTGGAGCGCTTTCCACTGACAGGCGGGGCCACTGGCCGTTGGCGCGACGCCCTGGCGTTGCTCGAGGCCGGCTTTCCGCGCAGCGAGGCTGACCTGCAAGCCCAATATCACATCCTGGCACAGACCGTCACCGGGCAAATTTGCGAACTAACCCTCCAGCCGCGCTCGGCGGCTGCGCGCCAAATGATGCCGCAGATCAAAGTCGCTTTTGACACAAAGGATTTTTCATTACGCGCAACCGAACTGGAGTTTGCCGACGGCTCGACCATGCGCAACGATTTCCAGAACGCCGTCCTCAATCCAAAAGTGGACGAGCAATGGTTTGCGCCGAACATCCCGCCGGATTACAAAATCATCGAGCCGCTGAAGAAATAGAGGACAGAGGACTGAGGTCAGAGGACAGAAGTCAGAGGTCAGAGGACTGAGGTCAGAGGTCAGAGGTCAGAGGTCAGAGGTCAGAGGTCAGGGTTCAGGGTTCAGGATTGAAGGCAAAGTCCGCCATTGTAGGGCAGGCTTTCCAGCCTGCCGGTTCAGGGGGCTTTTCAGCCCCCTGAACCACTGCCTTTTCGGGTCGCGACGCTGGAAAGCGCCGCAACCGGCAGGCTGGAAAGCCTGCCCTACAGACTTTGTCACCAGCCCTGCCTTGACGCTCGCCAACACGAGTGCCCGCTTGACACCTGGCACCTGACACTTGACACTTTGTTTTCATGCGAACGCTCTTGCTGGGCATTGATAGCGGCACTCAATCCACCAAAGTCCTCGTCGTGGACGCCCGAGACGGAAAAGTCCTCTCCTCCGCGGCTCAGGAATACGATTTGATTCCAAACCTGCCGCCCGGCGCTAAGGAGCAACATCCACACACCTGGCGCGAGGCCACCGCCAGCGCCATCCGGCGCGCTTTGCGCCAGGCCAAGGCCTCAGGCGCGGAGGTTAAGGCTATCGGCGTCAGCGGCCAACAGCACGGCTTCGTGCCGCTGGATGAACGAGGCGAAGTTATCCGTCCGGCGAAACTCTGGTGCGATACCTCCACCGCGCCGGAGTGTGACGAAATCACCGAACAGTTAGGCGGCCTCAAAAAGACCATCCGCGCCCTCGGAAATGCTGTCCTGCCCGGATTCACGGCGCCGAAAATCCTGTGGCTGAAAAATCATGAGCCAGAGAACTTTGAGCGGTTGGCCGCCGTGATGCTTCCTCACGATTATCTCAATTTCTGGCTCACGGGCCGGCAAACGATGGAGTTCGGAGATGCCAGCGGCACGGCCCTGTTGGACGTGCGCAAACGCAAGTGGTCGGAGGCGGTCCTCGAGGCCATAGATCCGGGATTGGCGGGCAAGCTCCCGCCGCTTCAGAGCAGCGACAAACCCGCAGGCGTTCTTCAGCCTTCGACCGCGAAACAACTCGACCTGGTCGCGGGGACGCTGGTCAGCGCGGGCGGCGGCGACAACATGATGGGCGCCATCGGCACTGGCAACACCCGCGCCGGCGTCATCACCGCGAGCTTTGGCACCAGCGGCACGATTTACGCCTGTGCCGACAAACCTGTCGTGGATCCGCAGGGCGAAATCGCCGCGTTCTGCGACTCGACCAATCGTTGGCTGCCGCTGCTTTGCACCATGAATGTCACAGTGGCCACAGAAATGGTGCGCGAAGATTTCGGCTGGACGCACGAGCGCTACGCAGCCGAGTCGGCGCGGATTGGCGCAGGTTCTGCCGGACTCATCCTGCTTCCCTACTTTGAGGGCGAGCGCACCCCCAACGTGCCCGATGGCACCGGCGTTTGGTTTGGCGTTAATTCCAAGACGTTTGAAGCCGGCCATTTCGCCCGCGCTGCCATGGAAGGCGTTACGCTCGGCATGAACTACGGCCTGCAACGCCTTGCGACCCTGGGAGTCAAACCGACCCAAATTCGGGCAACCGGCGGCGGAGCCAAATCGAAAGTATGGCGCCAGATTATGGCCGATGTTTTCGATACCGAGGTAGTGACGCTCAAAGTGGGGGAGGGCGCGGCCTATGGCGCCGCATTGCAGGCCCTCTGGTGTTGGCGGCTGGAGCAAGGTGAAAAAGTCGCCATCAGTGAGATCACGGACCAATTTATCGAAATCAACGGAACCGAAAGGGCCGAGCCGAATGCGAAAGACGTCGCTGCCTACCGCGAATTACAAGCTTTGCAGGATGACCTGTCCACTTCGCTGCGAGGGGTCTTCGCAAAGCACCGGCGCTTGGTGCTCAAGGAAAGCGTCCGCTGAGGCAATATCTTGACCCAAGACAACCCGATGAGATATTAACATAGTATGCGCTCGACAGGAATGGCTGAGGTACTCGGTAATTTTCCCGCAAAGCGTCTCAAACAGGCATTTGCCTGGATTGACCAGACAAAAGGAATGCCCAAGGAAGTCGCCTTGGCCAAGGACGCGACACTCTGGCTGACTCACGTGGATAGCCTCAGAGACCAGGAACAGGAGTTGCTCGCATCCGGTGGTTATACCGCAGCTCTTGACGAGCATCGAGTTGTCGTGAGCGAACTGATTGCGGATGGAGAGAGGATTATATTTAGATCCAAAAAAGCTGGAATCTCGAACTTCCCATCGGGGTTTACGCTGAGTGATTTTGAAGCGGCGGTGGAATCGTTGCGCGTGACCTTACGTTGCCAGCATGGGCCAAAGAATTCTCCGGCGGTTAATGAGTTAATCTCCAAACTCTTCGATGTCTCGTAACGCGAAGATCGAAGAGATCCTCGTTGCCTGGTGGGAATGGGACGATAGTCCCGCTTCGAAAAAAAGCCCGGGCGAAGCAGCATCTCGATTCCTTGCTTGATAGCAAGAGCAAGCAGCCCGTTCACTCGAGATCAAATGCTGGATTTTCTTTGGGATCACTACTTGGAATTTCGAGCGAGCAGGCGCAGAGGCGAGAAATTGCAAATAGCTCGATCCGTTCGACCAAAGTAAGTTCTTAAGCTTTTTTGGAGTGGAGTTGGCCACCAAAATCATTGTCCTGCGCTCGTACCTCCGATAATATCACAGGATGAGAATTCGTGTTCTGTTGGCGGCTGCACTTGTGGCCGGGTGTGTGGGTGCTGCGTTTGGGCAGCAGGAGTTGGTGAGAAATGGAGGCTTTGAACTGCCGAATATGGGTGAATGGCAACTGACCGGTGGCGCGGCGATCACTAACGGCCCAACCGCACAAAGCGGGGTCCGCTATCTAACAATGGGCACGAGCAATAACGCATACCAGGTTGCTATCCAGACTGTCACCTTCCCGACCAATCTCATAGCGGCAACCTTCAGCTTCGACTATGAAATAGTGTCCCAGGACAACTTTACCTCGGATAATACTCTTTCGGTCCTGGTCCTCGATACAAATCAGACTAAACTGGCCAACCTGGGAAGCGCCAGCAACACAAACAGGACCATACCGCCGGCTTATTTTTTCGTTGCGACCAATTTGGCCACCTATACCAGCCCCACGAATGTTTCACCTTACGCCGGTCTGACAGTCCAACTCTATTTCCAGGTAAGCACTGATCCAACCTTTGGCGCATTGACAACCTTCAACCTTGATAATGTCAGCATGTCGGTCGCGACAACGGCTGATATCCCCGCCAACGACAACTTTGCGAACAGCATTGCAATCCAGACCAATATAACCGTCACAGCCACCAACACCTTTGCCAGCAAAGAACCGGGCGAACCAAACATCGCCGGCAATGCGGGAGGCCATTCGCTCTGGTGGAATTGGACGGCGCCAACCAATGGGACCGCTACGATCAGCACCTCGGGCAGCACTTTCACCAACCTGCTGGGAGTGTTCATTGGCACATCGGTCAGCAACCTGATCAGCGTGGCCTCCAGGAACGGAAACAACCAGGACGGAACTGCGCAAGTCTCGTTTAAGGTCGCAGGCGGAACTCAGTATCAAATTGCCGTTGATGGCGTTAATGGCCAAACCGGAACGATTGATCTCAACATCAAATTCGTGCCTGATACCACCCGCCCGGCGGTTTCCATTATCACTCCGGCCTCCGGGGCGAAATTGACGAACTCGACCGTTACCGTGACCGGCAAGGCAACTGATAATATCGCCGTGGCATTTGTGCAGTATCGCCTCGAGAACGCATCCGGCACCAATGACTATCAGAACGCTGACGGCACGAATTCCTGGAGCGCCTCAGTCAGCGGTTTGGTTCCGGGCATGAATACCATCCGGGTCCGGGCAATTGACACGAGTGGGAATGTCTCTGCAACCGCCACGCGCACCGTCAACTTCATCGTCGTCAGTCTGCTAACGATTACGCCCAACGGCGGCGGGACGGTGTCACCGTCTTTGAGCGGAAAACTGCTGGCGGTCGGCGCGGTGTTCACAGTCACGGCAAAGCCGAGTCCCGGAAACATTTTTGCCGGCTGGAGTGGAGACCTTACTACGAATTCGGCGAAACTTGTTTTCACGATGCAAACCAATATGCATTTGGAGGCTGACTTCATTCCCAATCCGTTCCCTCCCGTAGCCGGCCTCTATCACGGACTGTTTTATGACACCAACGGTGTGGCCCATCAAAGTTCCGGATTCGTTAATCTCACCGTGACACCCTTAGGTTCATACAGTGGGAAAATCCTCCTCGCAGGCTCGACCTATCCCGTGTCAGGTCAGTTCTCCGCGTTCGGAGCCTTGACGAAGAGCGTTGCCACGCACAGCGGCCCGCTGGCACTGCAACTACAGCTCGATCTGAACGGAAACAGCCTGACCGGCCAGCTCAGCCAGGGTGCCTGGACAGCTCAACTCAACGCCTTTCGCGCGATGTCTAACCCGCCCACGGGCAATTACACGCTGGTCCTGCCCGGCGGTGATGGCGACCCGGAACAGCCGGGAGGCGACGGATTTGGAACTCTGACAGTAGATGGGATGGGAACTCTCGGTTTCAAAGGCATGCTGGGCGATGGCACGATTGTCGCCGAGAAGACCATTGTAACTCCAGGCGGCCAGTGGCCGTTTTACTTTGTTTACCCGACTGGCAACGGTTCGGTCCTCGGATGGCTTACCTTTACCAATCTCGCAAATGGCGACATTAGCGGAGACGTAAGCTGGACAAAGCTGCCACTGGCCTCAAAGTTTTATCCCGGCGGTTTTACCAACCAGAACACCGCCCAGGGTTCAGAGTTTCAATTTCCCAGTGGGACACCGGTGCCCCAACCCATACTCACTCTGCCTGGCGGGCAGGGAGTGGTATGGCTGGCTAATGGAAATCTATCCAGTAGTTTCACAAACCAGATCACACTGAATGCCGGCAATAAAGTGGTGAACCAACCGGGCACCACCAATGCTCTGAGCCTCACGATTACCACTAGCGGCTTGATCAAAGGAAGTGTCGTGGACCCTTCCACCGGAAAGCCGGTCATGATTAATGGGGTCGTCCTTGAGAAACAGAACTACGCCACAGGCTTCTTTCCTGGATCGAATCAAACCGGACGATTTCATCTCGGGCCGGCGGAGTAACCAATAATAATTGTAGTAGCCGAGGTAGGGCAGGCTTTCTAGCTTGCCGGTTCACGGGGCTTTCCAGCCCCGTGCCGCGCGCGTAACCTTCTTGCAACGTTAATTATGGGACGCACCTGTACCAGCACGTCCGCCAGCCTGAGGCGCTTGATCGCGCTAAGTCTTGTCATTACCCTTCTCGGAGGCGCGCTTCGCTTTTATCGGCTTTCCAACCAGTCGCTCTGGACCGACGAGGTCAGCTCCATTGAAGTCGCGCGGGCGCCGCTTGGAGAGATTTATCACCAAAGCGCTGTTTGGAATAATTCCTTACCCACTTACTTCCTGTTCTTGAGGAGCATCCTCGGCCAAGCGCAGCGAGATGTCGAATTTCGCGCCCGGAGCCTTTCTGCCGTTGCCGGGACGCTTTCTATCCCTGTGTTCATCGGATTGGTTTATCTTTGGCGCAGAGCGATGGGGGTAGCGCTCATGGCGGGTCTGCTTCTCGCCATCAATCCCCTCCATATCTGGTATTCGCAGGAAGTCCGCGCCTACGCCGTGATGCTTTTCTTTGGGCTGCTGGCAATGCTGTTTTTCGAATTGGGAAGAACCCGCCTCTCCAGGAGCGCCGACAGCCTTGTCGGCGCGGCAATCCCTGGGAACGCGTTGGCCCGCCGTGCCGCGGCCGTCTTGCCCGCGAATGCAACAGGCTCCATCCACGCGGGCAAGATGCCCGCGCTCCCAGGCGGCCCTTGGTCGCTCCTTTACATCATCGCGGCCCTGATCGCAATGGCCCTGCACAAAACCGGCGTAGCCTTTCCACTCGCCTGCATTGTGTGGCAAGCCTGGCAGACGGGAGATGGCAGTTGGAAGTTGAAAGTTGAAAGTTGGAAGTTGAAAGGCGAGCTTGGCTGGACTTTGCTGGTCAACGCGCCGATCCTCATCGCTGCCATCACCTTGCTTGCCCTCAAGTCCTATCCACCCCCAGGCGAGTTTGGACGCAGATTTTCCGGGCTGGAAATCCCATACTCATTCATGACATTCGTGGGCGGCTATTCCTTTGGGCCGTCTCTGACGGATATTCAATGGCACGGCCCCGTCGTCGCCGTCTTGCGCCATTGGCCCCAAGTGGCGATTGCTGCGCTGGTCCTCGGCCTCCTGGCTATCGTTTGCGCGCTGAACGTAGGGCGTCCCCCTCGACCCTCGCCCCTCAACCCTCAACCAGCCGAGATATCCAGTGACGATCTGAGGACGAGGACGAGGGCGATTGACGTGAAGGGCCAGGAACTCATCCTGCTTGCCTGCGGACTTGGCCTCGTAACAATTTACACGCTCCTTTCTCAATTCCCTTTCAATGTCCGCTACGCGCTGCCCGCCCTGTTTGGATTCCTGTCCCTGACAGCCGCTCTGACCGCTGCCGCGAGAAGGGGGCCCCTGTCTCGAGCAGCTCTCTTTCTGACGGTGATTGTTTCACTGTGGGCAGACGCTCAATGGTTCTATAGTTGGTCCTATCGCAAGGGCGATTCGCGTGCCGTCGCGCAGTGGTTGGTGAAAAACGCGGATCATGTAAAATCATGGACAGTTCTGCCAGGTTACTTGAATCATTCGATTGAATGGTATTTGCGTGATGATCCGCAAATCCGTTCTCAGGCGCTTCCTGCCAAACAGGAGCGCACAACCTCCTTCCCGCCGGTGCCCGACGCGCTAATCATTGGCCGACGCCATCATTTACTTGAACCGGACAAGTTGATCGCCGCCTACCGCGCCGCCGCCGGGGATGTCCATGAACTTCGGGACTTCGCCGGGTTTGAACTATCCGTGAAGCAAAAATAGCGGCATGATCATTCCGGAAGACCGGCGAATGGAGTTGGGGCTCGATATCCTAACTACTGTCGCTGTAGCGAAATGCTGCCGACGGGCACCCGCCAGTGGTTGTGCGACGTGGCCACCCCTTCTACTCGATTGGTACCGTAGCCGTCCGCTGAAATCAGGAAAGAACCGTGAATTCTTTTCGGATTATGCATAAACATAAACGCAATCTCCGTATGCATCGCTGGAGCCAGATCGAAACATCCTCTTTTGTCAGATTTCACGCTCTCAGCAGGAATTCCTTCGAGCGGCACGATCATGTGTTGGTATATCTCTCGCGGATCCGCGGTGCTCATGTCATGCAGTGGCATAAGACTTTGCCCGATGAACGGTCGCGTAATACGCGCCTAGCGTATTGGCGCTCCGGTCTCAGCGTCAACCACTTTGCCGACTGCACCAGGGGCCAAAATGTTGGTGTAGCAGCCCGACACCAATGGCGGAATGCAGAGCAAGGACAGGAGCACGCATTCGGGAGCGCTTGGCCTCATAGTAGATTAAAAATGGACGAAAGATAGCTGGGGTGCAAGGCGGCATCTGGTCGAATATATTATCCAACGATCAAACTCCCTTGCGGTCCTGCAGGAAAAGTGAAGAATGGCCTAAGGCCGAACACTTTGAAACAAACCAGCAAACCCGGAAGTGACACGGCCAAAGTGCTCGAAGGACTCAAGCCTGAAGAAGCGCTCACCGTTTTGCGCCAATTGCTGGATGAGCATCCGGAACTGCGACCGGAAGCGGAAAGATTTGCGGTCGAGGAGTTGTGTTCTTCCTGCATCGAAGATATTGCAGAGGATGTCTGCCATCGAGTCACAAGAATTGATCTCGACAATCTAAACCAAAGAGCGGGCGCCCATTCGTGGGGTTACGTGGAACCAAGCGAGGCGGCGATTGAGCTTCTGGAGGAATGCTTGGAGGATTTGACCGAGGACATGAAGCGCAAAGTTGAAGTGGGGTGTTTGGCTGCTGGAGAGACGATCTGCGCCGGAATTGTGGCTGGGTTGTACCAGTGCCGGGAAAAGCGATCCGACGGTGCTCTGGGCTGGGCGCCGGATTTTCCTGCCGAGCACGCCTTTTTTGCGGTCGAGGAGTTTTTGGGAAGCGTTCCTAAAGCGGAGAGGAAGGCTGCCGAGGAAAGCTTGATGGAAGTTGTGAGGGAATTAGCACCGGAATGGGATGAAGACTTAAAGCGCGCGCTCAAGTCCGCAATCTGATTGAATCCAAAGGGCGCATTTTCACCAATGCATAAACAAACGAGCCTCATCCATATCGGCCGGGTCCAAAAGCATGTATACATGCTGCACAGCGAAAAGGTCATCCTCAGCCCACATCCGGCGGAGCTGTATGGCGTTCCGGTCAGCGCCTTGATTCAGGCTCTCAAAAGAAACCGGGATCGTTTTCCTGCTGATTTCATCTTTCAACTGGATCAGGCCGAGGACAAAAACTTGAAATCACAGACTGTGATTTCAAGTTGGGATGGTGCCCGGCGTGCTTTGGCTTGCGCTTTTACCGTATTGCTTGCGGCTCTTCTGTCGGCGAGCGGCGCCGAAATCGAGTGGCAGCCATTGAACGCGCAGGTCCAGCGGGTAATCGAGGCGATGGAGCTCATCGGATCACCACTGAATGACTCCGCGAAAGCAGGGCTCCAGAAGATCCAGCGCGAATCAGATCCCAGTCGCGCAGTTGAGCAGATGGAGAAGCTCCTGGAGCCTCTTTGCCTGGTGGAGGTTGATATTAATCCAGAATCGCGCGTCAAAGTATCGCGCGGGGCCGCAGCAGCGCAGCTTGTGGAAGGCGGGTGGAGTGCGTTTCTGGTCAAGGTCCACAATGAGGCTGGTGTCACGGCGCGGTTGCAGGCGCAAAGCCCGAATGCGCGGCCTTTAGCCGGATCGCCTGGCGCAGAGGTTGCCGACCGTTGGCTTGATTTGGCGATGTTCGACCAGCAGCCGCTTCAACCTGCGCTCAGCGGTCTGGAACTGGAATATCGCATCATCGAACTCTACAGCCGGGATGCCGGGCGGCGGGAGGCAAAGATTGCTTTCAATGTCGGCCAGGGCACACAAGACCTGGGTTTCCGGAGCGAGATTTCTATTTTGTTCGACTGCCGGGCTGCCTGGCCGGTGCAGTTGGACGTGCAGGATGAAGATGGCAGGCCTGCCACCGGCTGTTTCCTGATTAAAGACAAAATGGGGCGCGTCTATCCATCGATGAGCAAACGATTAGCGCCGGATTTTCCTTTTCACCCGCAGATTTATCGCGGTGATGGAGAGGTCCTGAAATTACCGGATGGAGAATGCGACATTGAGTTTTCGCGCGGGCCGGAATCTGTGGTCCAGAAGCGATCAGTTCTGCTGAAAGGCAAAGCGCAGAGAATCTCATTCAAAGTCAAACGATGGATTGATCCGGTGAAACTTGGCTGGTGGTCCGGCGATCACCATATTCACGCTGCAGGCTGCGCCCATTATGAAAAGCCCACAGAAGGGGTGGGGCCGGCCGATATGTTGCGGCAATGCCAGGGTGAAGACCTCAAGGTCGGCTGCAATTTGACATGGGGGCCTTGTTTTGATTTTCAAAAACGATTTTTCAGCGGCGCGGTGGACAAAACTTCTCAGTACCCCTACCTGCTGCGGTACGACGTCGAAGTGTCCGGGTTCGGCTCGCATCGGTCGGGCCATTTGTGCCTGCTGCGGCTTAAGGAACAGATTTATCCGGGCGGCGATTCCGACAAGCATTGGCCCACGCTCTGCCTGAACACGCTGCGATGGGCCAAGAAACAAGGTGCGGTGTGCGGGTGCGCTCACTCGGGCTGGGGCTTGAAAGTGGAAACGAACGCGTTGCCCAGTTACATCGTTCCGCCGTTCGATGGGATAGGCGCAAACGAATATATCGTGGATGTGACGCATGAAGTGCCCGGGCCCGATGGAAAACTCGTGCCGGCGGTGGATTTTCTATCGCTGGTTGATACGCCTTATATTTGGGAACTGAATATCTGGTATCACACAATGAACGCCGGTTTTCGAACGAAAGTCAGCGGCGAGACCGATTTCCCGTGTATCTATGGCGAGCGGGTGGGAATGGGCAGGTCTTATGTGAAGCTCGACGGGAAGTTGGATTTCGATGCGTGGTGTGAGGGCATTAGAAGCGGGCGCAGTTACGCAAGCAACGGGCGCAGTCACCTGCTTGAATTTAAGGTGAATGATGAGGCCGTGGGCGAGAAGGGAAGCGAATTAAGATTAAATGAACCGGGGCACGTGCGCGTCACGGCAAAGGTCGCAGCGTTGCTGGGTGAGGAACCGAATCGCGCCCTGGGGGCCCTGGCATACGACCAAAAACCATTCTGGAATCTGGAGCGGGCTCGGATCGGAGCGCGGACACCTGCTCGAGATCCATCGGAGTTCTTGTCCGCAGCAACATCCGAAGGCTCGACGACACGCAAATCTTCGGACGACATCGCGCGGTCCGGGCTTGCTGCGGACAGGAATGTCCGCGCTCCGGGCCGGGACGTGCCACTGGAAGTTGTGGTTAATGGTTTGCCGGTTGTCCGGACGAACTTCACGGCCGATGGCGTGCTTCGCGATGTGGCGTTTGATGTGGCTATCGCGCGCAGCAGTTGGATCGCCCTGCGGATCCTGCCGTCATCTCATACCAATCCCATTTGGGTGCAGGTGGCAGGCAAGCCCCTGGCGCCAAGCCGGCGCAGCCTCGAGTGGTGCCTCAAAGGCGTGGACCAATGCTGGTCTCAAAAGAAATCCTTTATCAGTGCCAGCGAGATGGAGGATGCGAAACTAGCGTACGACCACGCTCGTCAGGTGTACCGCGAGCAGTTGAAGAATGCGCAAGATTGGTGAGCCAATGGCTAAAGCCACGGTGCTAATGGGACTGTAAGCTTCCCCAACTTTTTCTGTTGTAACCCTCGAAAGTAATCAGCAATTGCTCAGAGGCAAACGACAGCACGAATTCGATGTGAAAGCTTTAATTCTTGACCAATGTGCCGCGCCCTGTTATAAAATCTAAGTCTCCGATTATGCCGCCGGGAACTGGTTCATTTAGGGTTTTGGGGCCGGTTGCCAAAGGCGTGCTGACGTTCGCCTGCGCCTTTGTGGCAGCCAGCGCGCTTGGGCAGGGGGGGACCGTTAATTTTAACAATGTAACCGCATCCGCACCCGTCTATACCAACGGGCTAGGTGCCGGCGGTACACGGAACTACACTGCGATTGCGCCGAATGGATTCTATTATAGCCTGTTCACGGCTGCTTCTACAACCACCACCATTGATTCCAGTCTCCAGGATCTGTTCACCCCAACCTGGACCTTCACAGGTGTTTATGCCACCAATACCGGTAGTAGCGGCGGCCTGCTCAACGGAGGCAGCTCGGTAGCCGTGTCCAGTTGGGCGCCTGGGGTAACCAGTTCGTTTGTGGTGGTCGGTTGGTCTGCCGTTATGGGGGCCAATTGGTTCCAGGTCTCGAATCAGCTTCGCAGCGCCTATTTCAACGGCAGCGTCTGGTCCGGGCCGAACTGGCCCGCGGCGAACGGGGCCTTTTTGGGCGCCTCTAGCATCGCCCAAGGCGCTGCGGGTGGAGGTACCGGCCCATCTCCTCCGCCCCCGCTCCACCTCTTCGGCTCGTCGGCACTCGGTAGCTTTGATTTGTATGTTAGACAGCCCCCGCCGCCTCCGCCGACCTTCACCTCCTGGACCAATAGCCTTTCAGGCAAATGGGAACAGCCTACAAACTGGTTCGCGCAGCTTCCGCCAAATTCTACTTTGTCAGTTTTTATCACGAACTCCGCCAACAAAACCGTCACCATTGACTCTGCCACCTCCAGCGGCTACTCCAACGAGTTGACGGTCGCTTATCTGGCCGTGGGCGCGCCCACCGGCTCGACCAACACTCTCTCTCTGCTCAACGCCGGTTCCACTGTCCCGCTCCACATCTCCTCCGGGTTCGATCTCCAAAGTGGCGGCAATCTCACGCTCACGAATTCCAGGCTGCAGGTGGACCAGACCATGACGCTGGGCACCAACGGCACCGGTTTGGCAGCAGCCACTTTTTCCAACGCCACCGTGAGCGCCAACAACCTGAGTATCGGCAGCGCCTCCAGCGCCCTGGCCAGCCTGACGCTTCAGAGCAATTCGACCCTGACCGTCACCTCGAATTTAATCGTGCAGAGCGCTTCCTCCTCGCTAACCAATTCCCTCAACCTCACCAGCGGTTCGCTCATTGCTACCAACAGCATGACGCAAGTCGGCCCGCTCGGAACAGGTCAACTTCTGATTTCGGGCGGCACTCATACCCTGCGTCAGGTCAGGCTGGGCAGCGCCACGGGCGCAGGTCACGGCTTTTTTCACATGACAGGCGGCAAACTCACTATTCTTGGCACCGGCCTTGCGCCGGGCGCCGGATTGACCTCAAACGGCGTCGGTCAGGATGGTGGCGACATGGAAGGCAGCGGCACCAGCTACACCATCGCCTATTACCCGCTTAACTCGACCGGCTGGCTGAGCAATGGCACCGCCATCTTCGGCGCCTTCTATGTCGGCTCCAGCCCAGGGTACACAGGCACTTACTTGCAGGGCGGCGGCGTGATGACGGTCCTCGACAATATGGTCGTGGGCGATAGCTGTGCGCAGGCCAACAATGGTCCTTTCGGTTCAGTCATACTCTTTGGTGGCACGCTTTACGTCACCAACGCCGCGCATAACGCCTGGCTGGATGTGCGCAACGGCTCTATCGTCCTCTACCCTGGTGCCACGCTGATCGCGGACAATCTGATCCTCACCAACTCTTGCGGCCAATTCATTAATAATGGCGGCACACTTATCATGACCAATCAACCTCCCGTCCTCTCTCCCGATCTGGACGCGGACGGCGACGGCCAGAGCAGCATCGCCGAGCTTCAAGCCGGCACCGACCCGCTCAATCCGAATTCTGTCTTCAAGCTCTTGAGCATTGTGCGCACAAACATTGCCGGCCTCTCCCAGGCTACCAGCAACGATCTGCGTCTGGACTGGACCTCCGTCGGGCAGCACAGCTACGTTGTTCAAACCAACGGCAACCTCAAAACCGGCGCTTTCCACGACCTCAGTGCGCCCATCATGAACACAAATCCGGCTGGGGTCGCGACCAATAGTTTTTACGTCTATCCCGGCGGCGTTACCAACGGCACACGTTTCTATCGTATCCGCCTCTTCCAGCACACCAACGATCCAGCGGCGAGCTTTTCACGTTCCAACAACCCAGCCGGCCCGTGGAGCTACGGTTACGCCCTGACTCTGGGCGCGACACCCATCCTCTATACCAACACCTCTTTTAATAGAGGAGTCAGTTTCTGGTCCGATTTGAACCTCGACGCACAGGCTTATCACAATGCGGCCACAACCAACGTGGTGATCGGCGGCATTTCGTATGGCCCAGGCTCGTTCGGATTGAACCCTGGTCAAAGCGGGCTGGTTTCCATCGCCCGCCTGACGACCCCCACCACAGGTTGGTATCACCTGACCGGTTCCTTCTTCGGCCAAGACGGTGGCGGTACGTGTACCACTGGGTATATCCTGACCAATGGCGTCCCAGCTCTCAGCGGCCCAGTCTTCGGTTTCGGCCCTGGTTCCGGCCCTTCATTCGACCTCTGGGTGGCTCTTAACGCCCGAGATCCGTTGGATTTTGTGGCCAGCTTCTGCGGAGATTTCAATTACTTTCCTAGCACGGGCTTGTCCACTCAGATCATTGGTCCGTAGTCAACCGCCCGGGAGCGCGGGCATCCTGCCCGCGTGAGGATCGAGCTCCCCGAGGCACGGGCAAGATGCCGGCAAGATGCCCGCGCTCTCGGGCCTGCTCCAGCGCGCAGGCCGGCCGTTTCATTCCGCACCCCGCACTCCGCACTCCGCACTGCTGTAAGGTCCTCCTGTTTTTCCTGTTGTAATAGGTGAAGGCCAATACGAATTGGCCGGACAAAAAAGAAAACCGGACGCAAGCCGTCCAAAACAAAAGAAAGGCACAACAGTATGAAAAACAGCATCAAAACAAACCGCATCACCTCGAGTCTCAAGCCCGCGCTTCTGGCGCTCTGCCTGGCCTTGCTGGCCGGCAGTTCCGCCATAGCCCGCCCCAGCATCGTCCACAGCAACTCGACCGTTCCCACCCTGCGTCCGCCCGGACCGGATTCCAGCTCCAAGGTCGTCCCGCAGGATTGGTTGTGGTGGATTCGCCGCTAATCGGCTCATTCTGGTAGCCGCCGAAGTCAGTCGGCGCTGTATTCTGGCGAACACGCCAAGAACAGCGCCGATTGCATCGGCGGCTACAAATTTTTTTGACCGGTGTAGCAAGAGAAAGACGCTTTATCGGAATGGCACGAATGCGAGCGCCTCGCTGACGTATTTCATGCAGGAGTTCGCCATCTCCATCGCGCGGCCTGATGCTTTCCGAAATTACAATCTGCATCGCGTAGCGATGCTCTGAAGGTAGCCGTGGGCTTGGGCCCACGGGAGACGATCAGAAGGGATTTTTGCGTCGCGTAGCGATGCCCGAAGCGCCACGTGCGAACGGAAACGGACATTATCGAGCCGTCGCTACGCGACGCTTCGAGCTTTGGCGCGCTCATCGTGGGCTGAAGCCCACGGCTACCGTCGGGAGGCCGCTACGCGGCCCTGCTGCTTAGAGGAGGACCAAGCGCTTGTAAGGTTCCCTCATTCTTCCTGTTGTAAGGGTTCGAAAGCAATAAGAGCCAAGAACGATTAAATTTATGAACACACCTGAGAAACCAAGCCACCCAGGCCGCAAGTTCCTCGCACAAACAGTCTGGCCGCGCCTCCTCGACCCCTGGGCGCGCCGGAGCGCAGTGCAGGCGGCTCGACCCTCGCCCCTCCGCCCTCTTATTCGGTTCCTATTACTCGTGGCCCTGGCCGACTCGAACCCCGCCGTCGCAGCCACACCCTCGGCCCGTTATGAACACACCGCGGTCTGGACGGGCAGCGAAATGATCATCTGGGGTGGACACGGCGCCGGCAATTACTTGAACGATGGCGGAATTTACGACCCGGCATCCGCTCTTTGGGTTCCCATTCAAACCAACGGCGGCAGCAGTTTGGTCCGGCAGCGATATGATCGTATGGGGCGGCGTCGGCGCGGACTACCTCAACGACGGCGCACGATACAATCGAAAGACCGATACCTGGACCGCACTGCGGCCAATCGGTGCCCTGGCTCCGCGCTATCTGCATACTGCGGTATGGACGGGCACTGAAATGATTGTCTGGGGCGGATATGGATCCGGCTACAATTTGGGCAACGGAGCACGGTATAATCCTGCATCGAATACCTGGACACTACTCCCTACTAGAGGCGCGCCCGCGGCCCGCTCCTATCACACCGCCGTCTGGACTGGCAATGAGATGTTGATTTGGGGCGGCACCGGCGGGCCGAGCGGCACCATCCGTTTCAATGATGGCGCACGCTACAACCCGCTAACAGATACGTGGCGGCCGATCTCGACCAACGGCGCGCCGTCCGCGCGCTACCAGCACAAAGCAGTATGGACCGGCTCCGAAATGATTATTTATGGCGGCAACGACGTACAGCGTTATTTCTACGACGGTGCCCGCTATAACCAGGCCCTCGACACCTGGACCGCCCTGCCCACCAACGGCGCCCCCGTCGGAATCACCGATCATACCGCCATCTGGTCCGGCACAGAAATGCTAGTTTGGGGTGGAAGCACCAACTACGCCCTCTCCACAACCGTCAATTCCGGCGCCCGCTATAATCCCTCGGCCAACACCTGGACAGCCATGAGCCTTGCCGGTTCACCGGTCGCGCGCATCAAACACACCGCGGTGTGGTCGGACGCCGGATTGATTGTCTGGGGGGGAATGGACCCAACGTATAACCTTCGATATGACGGCGGGCGCTACTTTCCAGCAGCCGACGCATGGTCCGCCGACACGACCCCCGCCGTGCCGCCGCTGAGTATTTTACGGTACGGAGCAAATGTAGTGCTGTCATGGACGACCAACTGTGTCGGCGTTGAACTCATCGCCCGCAGGGACATGCTGGCATCGAGCGCATGGTCGCTGGTGACCAATGTGCCCGCCGTCGTGGGCAACCAGTTCATGGTAACCAATCCGATCGCGGGTCCCAGCGCGTTTTACGAGCTGTTCCTCCCCGGGCCTGCGCCGGTGCTGGCCGCCACACCATCGGGCACGACCCTGATTATTGCCTGGCCGACCTCCGCCATCGGCTACACCCTTCAGTCCACCACCAATCTCGTGCCCGGTGCCGTTTGGACGCCAGTCACCAATGGACCGATCGTGGCCAGCAGCCGCTACTATCTGACCAACAGACTGATCGGCCCGAGCCGCTTTTTCCGGTTGGTGAAATGAGCGCCGCAGGTTTTCTACACAGAGAGACAAAGAGCAGCGCAACTCTTATCGTCCTCGTCCTCGAATTCTTCCATCTCCTATTTCCCATCTCCTATAATGGTCTGTAAGGTTGCCCTGTTTTTCCTGTTGTAAGGGGTGAAGGCCAATACCAGTTGGCGAAACAAAAAAGAAAAACCGGGACGCAAGCCGTCCAAAACAAAAGAAAGGCACAACAGTATGAAAAACAGCATCAAAACGAACCGCATCACATCGAGTCTCAAGCCCGCGCTTCTGACGCTTTGTCTGGCCTTGCTGGCCGGCAGTTCCGCCATGGCCCGCCCCAGCATCATCCATAGCAACTCGACTATTCCAACTCTGCGCCCGCCCGGACCGGATTCCAGCTCCAACGTCGTCCCGCAGCTTTGGTTGTGGTGGATCCGCCGCTAATCGGCCTGATCCTCGTAGCCGCCGAGCGTTGGCCACCCGGGCCAACATCGGCGGCTACAGCTTTTTTGACGCGCAGGAGAGGGTCAGAAGGCTTTAAAACCGTGGATTTCGCAGATTACGCGGATGAGGAGGAACATCCGCGTAATCCGCGTAATCCGCGGTTAATTTCCGTTTTGGTTACAGCCCAGCCGGGCTGCCAAATCTGCCGGCAAAGCGTCCACGTGCCGCTCCGAGGAGGATGAAAACAACCGGTCTGTAAGGCTCTCCTGCTTTTCCTGTTGAATACCCTCAGAAACACAAAGCAAGAAATTATGAAACAAGAATCCAACACGCAAATCGGACGCCAAAATGGCTGCAGGACACGACGTCAGGAGTCTCTTTCGACTCAACCGCGGGAAAACCCCATCGCGCAACGGAGACTCCTCACGCCGTCTTCTGCATTGAAACATTTCGTGCTGGTGCTGGTGTTGGGCCTCGCGGGGCCAGCGATGCTGGCTTCATCCCATTATCAGGCCGTACTCTCTTTGGACGCGCAAAACAACCGCACCGGCGCCGAAGGCGCTCCCCTGATACAAGCCAATGATGGCCTGCTCTACGGAACTACAGAAAACGGAACCAACTATGGAACTGTATTCAGGGTCAGAAAAGATGGGACCGGTTACCAAATCATTTACAGTTTCACCGGCGCCGCCGACGGGGGCTACCCGAGGAGTGGCGTGATCGAAGGCAACGATGGCGCACTCTACGGCACAGCCACTCAGGCTGGCGCCGGGAACTACGGCACATTCTTTAGACTAAACAAGGATGGCACCGGCTTCAGGGTGCTGCACAGCTTCAGCGGTTATCCAAATGACGGCAGCCATTTGGACGAAGAGACTTCCAGCGAAAACGAACTGCTCCAAGGCAGCGATGGCGCGCTTTACGGCATTACCCAGCAGGGAGGCACGTACGACCTGGGCACGGCCTACAGGCTGAATAAGGATGGCAGCGGTTACACCATTCTGCATCACTTTGGCCAACCCATCCAGGCCGACTGCCCAGCCTATGACTGGGATTACGGCCAGGAGCCCTGTGGTGGCTTGATCGAAGGCAGCGACGGCTCGCTCTATGGCACCGCCCTGGTTGGCGGCCAGGGGGGAATATGTGATGGTCCTGGCGGATTCAACTATTGGAGTAGCGGGGTGGTTTTCAAGATGGCCAAAGATGGAAGTGGTTACACTATTCTGCACAGTTTTACCGCAGGCCTTGGGGCCTCGTATCTCAAGGCCACGCTCATCGAAGGTCGCGACGGGGCGCTTTACGGCACAGCAGACAATTTTGCAGACCAATCTTGTCCCTACATAGATTCCGGCGCCGTTTTCAGGTTGAACAAAGATGGCAGCGGTTACCAGGTGCTGCACTTCTTCGATGCGAGCGGGGATGTACCTTCGCACCGCCTTCTGCAAGGCGATGATGGCGCCTTATACGGCACCACTGGCCGAGGCGGCACCAACGATAACGGAATTGTCTACACGCTGGGCAATGACGGGACCGGGTACAAAGTGCTCTACACGTTCCAGCACCAGCCCCCGTACTGGGAATACTATCCTGCCCGAGGTCTTGTAAAAGCCAGCGACGGCGACTTCTATGGCTCGACCGTTGGCCCAGGCGGCCAGGTCATTTACCGCATCTCACCGTCGCAGACGCCAGACATGCTTACCGTGCGCAAATCAGGCGATGCCATGCAAGTCGTCTTCTCCGGCGCCAGCGGCTACAATTACCAACTCCTGCGCTCGACCGATCTCAAAACCTGGTCGCCCTTCACCACCATCACGATGCCCGCGTCGGGCTTCTCTACAAACCTCGACAACTCCCCGCCGACTCCCAAGGCCTTCTATCGCGCCGCCTGGCTGCCGTGATCGGAGATTAACTTAGTCGCAAACGGGCGCATCTCTTTTGAGAGCAGCACAAAAAAACTGGCAAATAGAGTCAAATTGCGTCAAATAGATTCACAGACCGGCAAATGGCGGAAATTTGCGAAAGTGATAAAGTGATAGTCAGTGGTCAGGCGTCAGGCACGGAAAAGGGATTAATTAAGAAGAAAGATTAGGATTAGGACTTAAGACCCTCGGTGTGACACAGAAGACAAAAGACCGGGCTCAGAAGCCGCGATTTGCCAAAATGTGAGGACCAGCGCAGGAGGTATGCTCAGTCGGCGTCCAATTGAACATTTTTTGCTATAAAATTTGTCAAAATCGGTGCAGCAGCGAGGCGCCGGGTTTCCTCCCCGACGCCTCGCTCCAGGGAAAAGTGTTCACAAGAAAACGCCGCGTCCTCGCCCGTTTGCGCCTTTGCATCTTTGCGTCTTCGCGTTAAAGCCGATTTGCGGAGTTCGAAGCTTGAACTTTGAACTCTGAACTTTGAACCTTGAACTTTGGACTTTGAACCTTGAACTTTGGACTTTGAACCTTGAACTTTGAACCTTGAACTTTGGACTTTGGACTTTGGACTTTGGACTTTGGACTTTGGACTTTGGACTGCCGCCGATCAGCCAACCACGGCCCTCGACCGACATCGAAAACGTTAAAATGGCCCAAAAGGCCGGTTTGTCTCATGTACCCCGCCCCCCCTCCGATTTTGGCCAAAAAGGCCGGTCGCAAACTCAAGGGGGTGCCGTTGTTTCGAGCTTTTCAGACCGCATTCGGGAAGCTTCGGACTTCTTTTCATCGTAAAACCGCTCTCTTGACTCTTGGCGTCCTCGGGGTAAGTCATTAGCATTAGCATGTGATAGACTCGCCCACCGCATTGCCCGACAAGCCGGTCAAAGCCGCTTGCCGCGGCTCGTCGGTGGCGCTTCCGCGCTCTGTTACGAGAGGTTGGATTGTGGGGCTGGGTTTTGCGGCATGGCTGGGGACGCTGTGGCTGGTGCGGTGGCTGAAGCTGAATGATGCTGTTCTGGGCACGGTGATTTGCATAGGGTCACTCGCGGCAGTGAACTTTGTCCTGGACGCTGTTTTCTCCAAGGTGCAATTGAGCCAATCTGCCGGACTGGACTGGAGAGCGCCGGACTACTCGTGGCAGCGAACCGGGATCAAGTTTCTCGGAATGGTGGCTAGTTTTGGGTTTATTGGGCTCCTTTATTGGCTGTTCCCCGAATACCAGTTCACGTTTCACGGGAGCCTCCCATGGCTATTTGTGGATCATACGGGTGATTTCTACGGTTATTACGTTCATTTCCTGCGCTGGTTTGTGCCCTGTTGGCTAGTGGTTTCGGTTCCTTACATTTATTTCGTGGACGCCCGCCAAAAAGATCCGCAGGACGGGTACTACGCGGCCGGGATGGCGGTGACGTTTCAATTCGAAAAGGTGGGCTGGCGCGTTCTATGGCAACATTGCCTGGGCTGGCTGGTGAAGGGCTATTTCCTGGCGCTGATGTTTACTTATTACGCCCGGGACACACGGAACTTTATAAACTACTACTTTGGCGCTATCCGGGATTTCCGCTCGTTTTACGACTTTTCGTATTATTTTATTTTCCTGGCAGATACGGCGGTGGCGTGTGTTGGGTACCTGCTCACGCTGCGGATTTTTGATACACATATACGCCGCACGGAGCCGACGTTCCTTGGGTGGGCGGTGGCGCTAGTTTGTTATCAGCCGTTTTGGAGCTGGATTTCGGGGTCGTACCTGGACTATTCGAAGGACTTCGCATGGGGGTCGTGGCTGGAGCATTATCCGGTGGTGTATGCTATTTGGGGTTCGGCCATTCTGGGACTTCTGGGCGTTTATTTGTGGGCCACGATCATGTTTGGCTGCCGATTTTCCAACCTGACGCATCGGGGGATTTTGACCAATGGCCCTTATCGCTGGACCAAGCATCCGGCGTACATCGCGAAGAATCTGTCCTACTGGCTGACTTATATCCCGTTCATTGTGTCGCAGAGTGTGGCGGATTCTGTGCGGCGTTGTTTGCTGCTAGGGCTGCTCAATTACGTCTATTATCTGCGCGCAAAAACGGAGGAGGCGAATCTGAGCACGGATCCGGTGTATGTGCAGTATGCGAACTGGATGAGGGAGAATGGGATTTTTCGGTGGGTGAGGCGGCGGGAATAGAAAATAGAAAATAGAAGATGGAAGATAGAGGAAACTTCAAACTTCAAACTTCAAACTTCAAGGAAACTTCAAAATCCAAGCTTCAAAAAGCGCGCCCTACCCACCCTACTCGATTCGAAGTTTGAGGCTTGAGTATTTTTTGAAGTTCGAAGTTTGAACTTTGAAGTTTTCTTCCGCATTCGTGTCTATTCGTGGTTGTAATCCTCGTTTTTCGGTTCTTGACACGTGGTGCGCAGGTTAGCACTTTGGGATTCGCTTTATGAGATTCGGCATCAATACCTTCCTTTTCACCTCCCCATTTACGAATAAGAGCACCCGGTTATTCCCGCAGTTCAAGGCCTGGGGCTTTGAGACGATCGAAATCCCAATCGAAGATCCGTCGCACATTGACCCGGCGCGGGTCAAAGGCGAGTTGGACCGGCATGGGTTGGTGTGCGGGACGGTTTGCGCGTGCATGGGGCCGGACCGCGATTTGCGGGGCAACGCAAAACAGCAGCGTACCAGCCTGGCCTACATGGTGAAGGTGCTCGACCAAATGGTGGCGCTGGATTGTCCGTCGCTGGTGGGGCCGGTCTATTCGGCAGTAGGCAGGGCGGACGCGGTGCCGGCGCCGGAATACCGGCAGCAATGGAAGACCGTGGTGAAACACCTCAAAACGCTTTGCAAAGAAGCAGAGGCGCGCGGTAAACAGATTTGCCTGGAGCCGCTGAATCGGTTCGAAACCGATTTCATCAATACGTGCGATCAGGCGCTGAAAATGGTGCAGGACGTCGGCAGTTCCGCGCTCAAGCTTCACCTGGACACGTTCCACATGAACATCGAAGAAAAAAACCAGGGGGCGGCCATTCGCAAGGCAGGCAAGCTTCTGGGCCACGTCCACGCCTGCGGGAGCGGCCGCGGCACGCCGGGTTACGACCACATTGATTGGAAACCGATTGCCGAGGCGCTGAGCGAGATAGGATACAAAGGTGACGTGGTGATTGAATCGTTCACGACCGATGTGAAAGTGATTGCTAGGGCGGCGGCGATCTGGCGGAGGATTGAGCCTACGCGGGATGAGATTGCGGTGAAGGGGCTGAGGTTTCTCAAGGAGAACCTTGGGACGGGACCCAGTTCGAAATCAATTCCAGTGACAGCGTCGGCTCAAGCCGCGCAGCAAACGTTATGAAAGATGAGATGGAAACACCAAACACCAAACACCAAACACCAGAGAAACACCAAATCTCAAACAGCAAACCTGGCAGGTGCGGTTCGGTGCCTTTGGGGGCCTTGGGAGCGAGATTAAGATTAAGAGAAAAATTAGGATTAAGAGAGGGGTGTCCGACCTCGGTTTGGAGCTTGGTGTTTGGAGTTTCATTGGTGTTTGGTGTTTGGTGTTTGGTGTTTGCCACATGCCTGGCGGCAGATCCCGAGCCTGGTTTCACTGCGCTCTTTAATGGCAAGGATTTGACGGGATGGGACGGCAATCCTCGTCTGTGGTCTGTTAAGGAAGGCGCCATTACCGGCCAAACCACGGCTGAGAATCCCGCGCCCGGCAATACATTTTTGATTTGGACGAATGGAGAGGTGGGGGATTTCGAGCTGCGGTGCTCATTCAAGCTTGCGCCCGGGGATGCGCGAGGTTTTGCAAACTCTGGAATCCAGTATCGCAGCAAGGTAGTCAATCCGACCAATTGGGTCGTGCATGGTTACCAGGCCGATATGGAGGCTGGCCCCACCTACACCGGCATTCTTTACGAAGAGGGGATGAGGGGCATCCTGGCCGCACGCGGCGAAAAGGTGGTTTTGAATAAGGATTGCAAAAAGGAAGTGACGGGTTCGGTGGGCAAGCCGGATGAAATTGCGGCGGCGATCAAAAAAGGCGAGTGGAACGACTATGTCATTATCGCCCGGCGCAATCATTTGCGGCAATTCATCAACGGGCATCAAACCATTGATGTCACGGATGATTGCGAAGCCAAACGCGCGATGACCGGGGTGCTGGCCCTGCAGCTTCACGCAGGGCCGCCGATGATGGTGCAATTCAAGGATTTGCGGATGAAGAGATTGAAGTAGGCGGCGCAGAGTGCGGGGACTTTCTACTTAATCTTACTCTTTCTCTTAATCTTAATCCTCTTGCAAACACCAAACACCAAACACCAAACACCAGAGAAACACCAAGCTTCAAACATCAAATGTTACGGACGAGGCGCGCGGTGTGCGAAAGGGTTAACAGCGAGATTAAGATTAAGAGAAAGATTAAGATTAAGACCTGCGCGCTCGAGCGGGTTTTGGAGCTTGGAGCTTGGTGTTTCTTTGGAGCTTGGAGTTTGGTGTTTGGTGTTTGCTTTCGCCGTCCTCCCCGCTTCCGCGGCGAAAGTGGTCTTTCTGGCCGGCTCGCC
>PSRM01000174.1 GCA_003176045.1 Verrucomicrobiota bacterium
GGGAACGGAGAGAGAACCGCTAATAAACGCTGATAGACGCTAATTTCCAGGGAGTTCCCCTCACCCCGGCCGGGAGCGGACGTGGAGCGTGGGAGCGTGAGAGAGTGAGAGCGTGAGAGAGTGGGCCGGCCGCGGAATAGCAAATAGCAAACTCCGATAAATCGCGAGCAGGTAGGCAATAGCAAACCAGGACGGCGGCGCTTCATGCCGCGCGCCATAAATACCATCCCCAGGGCGAGAATGGAAAGGCCGGTGGTGGCTCCGGCGGTTTCGGGGCGGAGTTTCGGTAATCGGGCGAAGAAGTGGTGGTTGGGACGGTCAACCCCGGCGGTGTAGGTGTCGCTGGCGGCGGTGCCGGCTCGTTCTATGGTGTTGGTGAGCTGGCCGAGGGTGTTGTAGTAATACTCGGTCGAGTTTGAGGGGTACGAGGCGCCGGCAGCGAACCAGAAATTTGTCGCTACCCGACCGAGTCGGTCGTACCGGGTCTGCTTGCGCTGGAGTTTGAAATCGTAGGCGTCAGAGACTCGGCTGAATTTATCGTACTTTATCCAGTTCGTTTGACCCGAAGGCAGGACCCTGGCGGTTTCTCGGCTAAATTGGTCGAGGACAATTCCGTTGGTGCGGCCTTTGGCGTCGGTCATGCCGATTTGGCCGCCGTATTGATCGAAGGCATAAGCCCAGGCGGGATTGGTCGAGTTATTCCCGTTTTCGGGGTCGGGAACGCTTGGCATGGCGACGCCGATCAACTGGCCGGATAAGTTGAAGACGTTGCTGACTAAAAGGTTGGCTTGGTCCCTTTTGCCGATCTGTTGTCCGAGGTCATTGAAAATGTTGGTGATGGAGGAATTGTCGGCAAAGATGGTTTTGACATTCCGTCCGACTGCGTCCGTGACAAACTGCGTGGTGTTTGTGCGCGCATCGGTGATGGACTTCTGCCTGCCAGCATCGTCATACGCATAAGTTGTTACGTTGGTCAGCGGGTCGGTGACGGTTTTGGTTTGCCCGTCGTCATAATAAGTGTAGCTGGTCGTTTGTCCGTCCGGGCCGGTTCTCGATTGGACCCAGCCATTGGGGAAATATGCGGTCGAGTTGGTGGAAAATCCAGTGCCCTGCGACCCGATGACGCTCATCATTTGGCCGGGGTTGTTGGGGTCGGAGACGATGTCAATTCGCACGTTCATCAGGCGCACGGTGCTGGTCACTCTGCCGACGAGGTCATACACGGTGAGTGTGCCGGTGACTCCGTTGCGATCGGTCGTGAGAATGGCCCTGCCGTTTTCATCAAAAACTGTGCGGGTGACGAGGCCATCCGGGTAAGTGGTTTGGATCAGGTTGCCCTGGGAGTCATAGAGGAAGCTGTTGGTGTTGCCCAGTTTGTCTATCGTGAAATCCACCTTGCCCGCCGGATTGTAAAACGTCTGGTTTGTGTTGCCCAAGGCGTCAACCGCTCGGATAACCCTGCCCTGGACATCGTACTCGGTGCTGGTGGTGACGCTGACGCCATTGACAAAGTTGCTGGTGCCGATTTGGTTGCCGTTGGAATCGTAAATGAAGCCGTGGGCGAATCCCCTGGCATCCGTGCTTTTCGTCATGTTGCCCGAATCATCATAGGCAAAAGTGGCGGTGGTCTGGCTTTCACCATTCAGCGTTTGTGCGAGCCTGCCGTTTTCATAAACCGAAAACGACTGCTCGATGACGACGTTGTTTGTGTCCAGATGCGCGGTGTGGGTGAGGTTTCCCGAGCCATCGTAGCCGTTCGTCGTGCTGTTGCCCAAGGGATCGGTTTGTCTTAGCAGATCATTGTTCGCGCTGTAGTTGAACACCGTTATTTGGTTGAGGGCGTTGGTGATCCCGATGCGGTTGCCTGCGGAGTCATAAGCGTAGGAGGTGGTGTTGGTGAGCGCGTCAATGTCCGCAGTGACGTTGTTGCTTAAATCATAAGTGTGCTGGGTGACCTGCTGCAGGGCATCAATCACTGTGGTCACGTTGCCCCGGGTGTCATAGCCGTAAGTAGTCGAATTTCCCTGACGATCCTGCACGGTCTCGACCCGGCTACCCACGTCGTGACTGAACCACGTCGTTCTACCTGCGCTATCGGTGACGCCGATGAGCTTTCCGGAATCGTCATAGATGTTCCGCGCCGCTTGAACCCCGCGCGGGTCAATGATGCCGGTGATGTAGTGGGGGAAGGCCGAGTTGGTGTAAGTGAAAGAAGTGCCGGCGTAAGTACCGTGGGCGCGGTCCACGAGGTTCGAGACGCTCATCAGGTTGGTGTTGGCTTCATACTGGTATATGACCAATGGATATCCAGTAGCGTATTGCGCATTCGTTACGCCTGAATTCGGATCGTAAAGGGCGGTGATGAGTCCCTGGTCGTTGCGTTGGAAAACGAATTGGCGCGTGATATTGCCACCCGCGTCCCGGTGAATGATTTTTCCGGATTCAATTGTGGTGGTTTCGCCGTTGCGCTCGATGATTTGATACAAATACGGTTTGCCCCAGGCTTGAAGGGTGTAATCCTGATCATCCAGGAAGTGCAGACCAAGATCCTCGCGTTTGATGATGTACTGAGTGCCGTCCTGCGTTCTAAGGACAAACCTCTCCATGTCGAAGTTGTCCATCGGCAGAAGCGGGTGACCATATTGCCAATAAGGTTTGAAGCCTGGCACTGTATTGAGCGAATTGTCTCCTGGGCTTTGGGCGTCACCGGGGAAAGGCGTGCTCAACGTGGCGGTCACTCCTGGCGCCGACTGCCATTTCGCTTCGGCCCAGAACTGGTCGTCCACCGGTTGGTCCAAATAGTATGTGAACGTGGTGCGGTGACCATCGGGAAGGGTCAAAGTGATGTCGCGCCCTCCACCGGAGCGCATGCTGAAGGTGTCTCCATCGAGATAAACGAAATCCTCGCGTGTTTCATCGAGCCGGATTTGCATGTCGTTGAGCGCCCATGTCCAGCCATAGCCGAAATCGCCGCACATGGGGTTGAGCGAATTGTAGGTGCGGATGACGGCCAAGGGGATGCCGTTGACAGGGAGGGCAAGGTCTTGCTGGGTCCTGTTGCCCGCTGGATTGTGGAGACGTGATCGTCATAGCTCAGCGACCAAACAATCTCCTGAGTAGATTGGCAGGCTCCGGTGCCAGATAGTCTATAATCTGCCCGAGAGCCGCGTGGTCCTTTGCGAGTTCTCGGCAAAGGGAGCGAGTCGGGGATAAGTTTAGAGCAACTTGGGGTGTTAGCTCGCTCCAGCGCGCAGAAATCACGGGTTTTAGGTCTTGTGCTTCTAATCGCTGCAGGACCTTCGGCCAAATCCCCGGTTCTGCCTCAAGGAGTAGGAAATAAATGGCGATGTCGAGCAAGCGGCCCTGAGCTGCAACAGCGAGTTTCCCGAATCCACTTTCTTCACGAAAAGAACAGTATGCTGTTGCATTACTTAACCTCAGACGCCAGAAGCCTTGATAGGCTTCCTCATCGCACTGTTTACCTCGTTCGGTGAAGATCTCTCCCTGCCAAAATAAGGGCATGTCATCGTGCATGCTAGAAAGAAATAGTCTAGGTGCTGCCTCGGGGTTAATTGTGATCGGGAAAAGCCGAGAATGGCTGCGAACCGGCAGGCGAGGCGCATGGCCTGTGAGTTCGACCGCGGCACATTGGAATAAGGACGAAGGTTCCGGCCTCACGGCGTTTCCACGGGCGAAGGTGCCATCGGGCTCGAAGTGGAACACGGGCATCAAGAAGAACCTAGGATCATCGAGCAAGGCCATACTAGAAAGGTAGGAGAGAGAGAAACAATGCTCGCGCAGCGAAGATTCCGCTGTAGTAGTAACAATTCTTGTACAACAGTACGTAGTCGTAAGTTACACGGTCGCCATCCATCGGATAGGGTGTTCCTATGACAGACTTGTTCCACCATCCGAACGTCACCGACTCAGAGAGCTTAGCGACTTTTATGCTTAAGCCTGTCAATGCTTCCTCACGTGGGACGTGCTCAACTAAAACGTAGCACTTAAAATGCTTAAGCGGATTCTTCAGGGCCTGGAGCCAAGTCCGTCGGTCCACTGCTATGTCATAACGGTACATGAGTGAATCCCCGCTCCTTCCCGCAGCAACGTATGCGTGGAACGGATTAATTTCGAACCCTTTGTAGATCGACCAATCCCGGAATGGCATTTCGATAATCGCCGTCGCCACGGCTGAAAGTGCTAGGCTCATTAGCACGCCTTCTACTGAGGTCATCGAAAGCGCTTCGGCGTAAGTCCCATCGTGGCCGGACGGGTCAATCACGTTCACAGGATCGCCATTTGCGTAAAGATATTTATGGAGGCTAAGGGGATCCTCGTTGTTGCCCTCGAAGGTATCCATGGTCCAGAATCGGCCCGTTTGCGGTTGGTAGTATCGGGCGCGGAGGTAATACATCCCCAAATCCGCATCGTATTGTTCACCGCAATATAGGTAAGCGGTTTGAGGAGCGGCTTCCGAGGCGAGGAGGATTCCATAGGCGTCGAAGGTGAACGTGTTAACCACGGTGCCTCCGCTGTCCGTCAATAGCCGGGTCGAGCCATGGCCGTCGAAAGTGAGATAATTTGTGCTGGTACCAAGCTGGACCTGGCTAACGAGTTGCAGTCCATAGTTGTAAACGCGGTTGAGGTTTGTTGAGCCGCCGACTGCGATCCACTCCTCCAGCACCTGCGGAAAGCCGGTTGGATTCTGATCGTCCACAAGGTAGAAGGTGTTGGTGCCGCCCACGCTTTTGGTTACACGATTGTGATCGCCATCGTAGCGCATTTGGACTGAGACGCCCACCACGATGCCGTTGACAATCTCCGCGAACACTGCGTTTGTTAGCTCGTCCACGGCATTGTAATAGTAAGGATTGCCCGAGGAAATCGCTGTGTTTCCATCGCTGTCATAGGTGTCACTATCCAGCCAGTCATTCGGGCCGAAGCTGGAGGTGGTAGAGGGGATCTGGGAGATGTAAGAGTCGCGATTTGTGCGGTTGCCGACTGCATCGAGACCGTAATTCACGGTGCCGAAATCGCTGATGGTTTCGCTTCTCAGCCGGTAGAGCGGATCGTAAGTCCAGCCATTGGTGCGGCTGGTTCCGTGGTTGGTCTCAGTCAGGCCCGTTCTGCTGCCGGTCTTTCCAAGCTGGTAAGCGAAGCTGGCCATGGTATTGGTGTTGAGCTTCCAGGTCATGTTGGTAAGGCGGTTGAGCAGGTCAAATTGACAGAGATTTGTTACGCCGTTGCCGTAACGGGCAGTGGCTGTGTTTCCGGCTGGATCGAACCCATAAGCCGCCGCAAATGCTCCATTTGCCAACACGTTCGTGATGCGATTCAGCGGGTCCAAAGAGTACTGCAGGTTGACGCCACCGGTGCTGCTGGACCAGATGTTCGTGACGTTTCCGTTCGCGTCCATCGCATAGTTGAGCGTGATGGAAAGACCACCGGCCCAATTGACAGTCTTGTGCGACAACCGGTTTCGCAGGTCGAAAATATAGCTGGTCGAACCGCTCATGTCGGTCATGTTCGTGCGATTGCCGGCTGCGTCAAACATTCTGGAGACGTGATAACCATTGATTGAAGTGGTATTGGTCATCCGGTTCATGAGGTCGAACGCATTGCTGATTAGCGCGCCATTGAAGTTAGTGTGGAAGGTGTTGTTCCCGTTCAAATCATACGCCCAGCCTTCGACCTGGTTGCCGGGAGTTTGATGCCAGACCTTCTGGCCCAAAAGATTGAAGCCAAAAAGGTTGGCGTGATTGTTTGCGTCAATCTGCTGGATGACGTTTCCGGCTTCGTCGCGGAGGTAAACGGTGGCAATCTGGTTGGTCGTGTTGAAGGCATTGGTGACGGCGACCAGGGCGCCCAGTCCATTCAGGGTAAACAGAGTGATGATGCCGTCCTGGTTTGTTTCGCCGATTTTGTTCCCGGCAGCATCGAACGCGTTGGTTGTTCCGGTGCTGTCGGCAAAAAGAGTTTTGATCTGCCGGTTTAGTTCATCGAACACGTTCGTCGTGCCGTGCCCGTTCGGATCTATCGTGAAAATCTCGTTGCCATTCGGGTCGAATCCATATTGCCAGATAGCCTGCTGGGGAGTGCCCAAGGCATTGGTCATTACAATTCGTTGGCCGGCTTGGTCGTAGCCGGGAGCGTTTGTCACTCCGCGCGCGTCAACGCTAAACCTGACTCTGCCGAGATCATCGAAAATTGTCAGGTTCGCCGCTCCGTCGGCGTATATGGTCTGCGTGATCCGGTTGAGCGCGTCCGGGACGAACGTCGTAACGCGGCCAAGCTGGTCCGTGCTGTTCGTGCGGTTGCCGGCAGGATCGAAAGCAACGCCATTCGTGCTTAGGTCCGGGAAGGTGGTTCCCACCACGCGCTCCTGGAAATCGCGTGTGTAGTCTGTGCGGTGGCCCAGTTTGTCAATCGTGGCCACTTGCTGGCCAGCGTCGTCCAGTACTACCGAGTTGGTTGCGCCGTTTGGGTCAACGCTGCCGATGACGCGGTTTTGCGCATCGAAAATGGTGATGGTCGTGGAGCCCACCCAGTTCGTGCCGATGTGGAACCAGGTGACGGAGATGGTTTGGTTTCCGTTCAAATCGAAACCGTAGCTGTGCGAGGAGAGGATGGCGTTTTCGGGCACGATCACATTGCCGGGGCCCTGCAGCACGGCATTGGTTATCATGTTTCCGGAGTCATCGTATCCGTTGACTGTTACAGTGCCGATGGTATCGCGCGACCAGATCATCAGGCCGGCGGTGTTCCAGAAATTGGTGGTCTTATGTGTTAAGTACCGCAGTGCCGTCATAGAAAGTGCCGTTTTCGCGCGGAACTGGCATCGGAGTTTTTGGATTAATTACGATGGGAACGTGGCTCAAGTGCCGTAGTGCCGTCAAGCGCCGCATCCGACTTTTTTCTCGCCCCAGATCGACCGAGTTACGCCGCCAGTGCCGTACGAAATGACTGGACGGATGCGGCCCGGGTTTGGCAGCAAGGGGTGTGTTGAAGTCGAAGTTTCGTTTTAGAGAGGGTGAGGTGGAGTTGGAGAAGGAGCTTTTTCGCTTAAGCAGCAGCGGTGTCCACATTGCGGCTGCGCTCAGAGTTTAAATCGTCACAGCAAGCTTTACGGCAACAATCCGTCTGAAGCGGGGGCGCAGGCCGAGCGGGGTCAGCGGGTGTTTTGCTCCAATCGCGGGCGGCGGGGCGGGTGTGGGAGGACCTTTTCAGTGATGCTGGCGCAGGTGTTGCCGCGACACACGGTGAGGGCCCGGCAGTTGTGGGACCTGCTTAAGGAGTTGTTGAAGGGTGTCTCGGTTGGGCAGGCTGTGGAGAAGCTACGGCTGCCGTTTGCTCTGGAGAGCCTGTATCACCTGCTCAAGCGTTTGCGCAACCGGTTGGATGGAGTGCGCTGCTGGCTGGGCCGCAGACAAAAGGAGCCCGACAGTTGCCAAAGCGATCCCTTACTGCAAACGCTGGAGCATCTTCAAAGTGTGTTCCGGGAGGCGGTCTGCCCCATCAGCCATTTTCAGGTGGTTTTTCAGCAACCCTTTATGGGTTAGGAGGTCGGATAGCCGGCTCTGAGCGTGCCCGTGGAGCCGAATTAGCACGTCCGCGCTGCGGGGGCTGAGTTTGGCCGAGCAGGCCGACAACGCCACAAGGCGCTGCCAGGGCTCAAGCAGTCCGGACTAAGCTCGCCGCCATGAAATAAAAAGCGCTGCTGCCGGCAATCCGGAACGGCTTCGGTACTGGCGGCAGTCAAACCAAACCCATCACCCCAAATGAAAAATCCCAGTGCATACCTGAAAATGCGTGTGCTCGGGGCCATAGATATGGCGCCGGGCAAAACCAAAGAGCAGCGGCTGCGGGCCGTTGGCCAGATGAGCTTCACCGATGAGGATGGCTTCCCTCGCCAGTTCACCTGGAAAACCATCCAGACCTGGTTGTGGCGCTACCAAAAATACGGCGTCACCGGCATGGAAATCAGGCCACGCTCCGACAAAGGCAAAATCCGCAAGGTCAACCTGGAGGAGGTGGCCGAGGCGATCGGGAAGGTCCTGCCCAAAATCCGCAATCAAAACCTCAATCCGACTCTGGTTTACCGGCTGTGCATCGAAGAGGGCCTGTTGCACCGGGCTCAGGTGGCTCCCAATACTTTCCGGCGCATTGTCAGAGAGTATGAGCTGCTCAAACCCGAGCAAGACTGCTCTCACAAACTGCGCCTGGCTTTTGCCAAAGCCCATGCCAATGACATGTGGCAGGCCGACACCCTCTACGGCCCTTACGTGCAGGAGCAGGGCACTGCGGTCCAGAGCCGGCTGATTGCTTTTCTGGACGATGCCTCACGGGTGTGTTGCCATGGCCAGTTCTTTCTGGCCGAGAACGTGGACACGCTGATCGAAGCCTTGCGAGCGGCCTTCTACAAACGAGGCGTGCCCCAATCCCTTTACGTGGACAACGGCTCCATCTACACCTCCAGGGAAATTATCCAAATCTGCGCTCGCGTGGGCTGCCTGTTGCACCACACGCCGGTGCGCGATGGAGCGGCCAAAGGCAAAATCGAGCGCTTCTTCCGCACTGTGCGCGAGCAGTTCCTATCCCGTTCGCTGGACCTGAGTTCGCTGGAGGCGCTCAATCGCCAGTTCATCGCCTGGGCTGAGGAGCAATACAATGCCCAAAAACATTCGGTGCTGGAGATGACGCCGCTGGACCGTTTCGCGCTGGATCGCAGCCGCGTGCGCTATCTGCCGCCCAATCAGGCCAACGACGAGCTGTTCTTTGTCCAGGAGGACCGGCACGTGCGGGCCGACAACACGTTCTCTTTCAAATCGGTCCGTTTCGAGGCCCCGCGCCATTTGCCCGATCGCGCCATCCAGGTGCGTTTCCAACGCAAGGACCCCGCCGATCGGGTCGTCGTTTATTACAAAGGCGAGCGCCTGGGAGAAGCTCGCCGGCTCGATCTGCTGGCCAATGATCGAAAGCCATTGGCCAACTCACCCCAACCTGCTGCGCCCTGCCAACCCTCAAACCCCAACTCGCTATGATACGCTCACACTTTGGCCTCCAGCGCAATCCCTTCGACACCGAAACCGTCTCGCTGCTGCCACACCAGCAAGAGATCTTCGACATCCTCATTGTCCATGCCCAGCAAGGCGGCCTGTGCCTGGTGCTGGGTGAGCCGGGCACCGGCAAAAGCGTGCTCAAACAAAACCTGCTCACCCATGACCCCAAG
>PSRM01000270.1 GCA_003176045.1 Verrucomicrobiota bacterium
GGGTGTAGCTCAATGGTAGAGCTCCAGCCTTCCAAGCTGGCCACGTGGGTTCGATTCCCATCACCCGCTCCAATGCCTGCCAGTGAAAACACAAACCTCACCGGCCACTAACCAATCTCAAATCCCATCCTCCGCGTCTGTCGACGATCAAACGCCCATTACGTCGCTTACGTCGCAGATCGGAGTTGAAATCTGCTGTTTTGTCTGCCAAAGTTGTCAGCATGAAAGAGATTACAAAGCGCCAATTCATGCGCAAGCCGTCAGTTATATCCGGGCTTCAGCCTGGAGAGTCGGTCACCATCCAGGGCAAACCAGATTTGGTTGTGTCCCGGCCAAAGGGCCGGCGGGTCACCTTTCAGGAAATGGGGTCAGAGCTGGACAAGCTGGCTTCAAAGTGCCCGGAGATTGACACCCTTGCCGTGCTCAAGGACCTGCGCAAGTGACGATTTACGCGGACACCTCCTTTTTGATCTCATTCCTCTACCCAGGAGACCGTCACCATGGCGCGATCCGCCATTATTGCGAGCACCAGGCGCCGCCGGCTGATTGGCTCATTTCGGTCTGGTCCCAATTCGAAGCAATCAACAGCCTGCGTCAGCTTTGCTTGAGCCGTCCTGGGCCGAGCAGGCAGATGATCGAGGGGATAAGACTGCTCTTCAAGCAGTGGCTCAGGAAAGGCCCTTTCGAGCTGGTGCGCGTCAATTTGGACGATGCCCTGATTGACTGCGCAAAAATCAGCGCGGGCTTTGGCGCCACCATGCGTGCTCGCAGCGCCGACACGCTTCACGTGGCGATCCTGGAGCAATTAAACCCCGATCTCTTTGTGACACGCGATAGGAACCAGTTCGACCTGGCTGTCGCTCGTGGTTTTCGGGGCCGCCACTTTCCCTAAAAGCGGGGCCCGACTAACTCCGCGCCACTTTTACGGTTGTAGCCAATGACTTTCATGTCAAGTTCGATTCCCTCCCGCTCCATTCTTTTGCGTGAATCAAGCCGCACTTCCCCCTTCCAGACTTTACCGCCGCTGGGCTTTGAAGCCTGGAGTTGCTTTCCTGAATCACGGTTCTTTCGGGGCTTGTCCTAAACCGATCCTGGAGTTGCAAAGCGAACTCCGCCGGGAAATGGAGGCCGAGCCGGTGCAGTTCCTTTGGCGGCGTTATGAAGAGCGGTTAGAACCTGCCCGGCGGACGGTGGCGCGGTTTGTGGGAGCGGATCCACGCGGCCTGGTTTTTATCCCCAACGCTACCACGGGAGTGAACGCTGTTTTGCGGTCGCTACGCCTGCGTCCTGGTGACGAACTGCTCACCACTAATCATGATTATAACGCTTGTCATAATGCAGTCGTAGAAACCGCCCGGCGGTGGCGGGCTGTGGTTAAGGTTGCCGAGGTTCCCTTCCCGATTCGTGCCAGCGATCAGGTGATCGAAGCCGTGCTGAAAGCAGTAAGCCGGCGCACGAGGCTGGCTCTCATTGATCATGGTACCAGCACCACCGGCCTCATCTTTCCAGTGGCGACGCTCGTCCGCGAACTGGAGGGGCGCGGAGTGGATTGCCTGGTTGATGGCGCTCATGCCCCCGGCATGGTCCCCGTCAATCTCACTCGCCTGGCTCCAGCTTATTACACGGCCAATCTTCATAAATGGGTGTGCGCTCCAAAAGGCGCAGCTTTCCTTTGGGTGAGGCCGGACAGGCAAAAGGACATTCATCCCGCAGTCGTTAGCCATGGCCATAACACGCCCAGGCCGGGCTACAGCTCGTTTCAGGACCGTTTCGACTGGGCCGGCACATTTGATCCGACCGCCTGGCTGTGCGCGGCGGCTGCGATTGATTGGATGGCGAGACTGCTACCGGGAGGGTGGCGGCGATTGCGCCAGAAAAATCATCGTCTCACCATCCAGGCGAGGCAGGTAATATGCAAGGCTCTGCAAGTCCCCGCCCCTTGTCCTCAGCAGATGCTCGGCTCCATGGCGACTATTCCACTGCCCGAACCCTACCAAAACATTCCGAAATCCGGGCGCATAGATCGCGAGCAACTGCGGCTCTACGACGAATTTCGGATTGAGGTGCCCTTCTATCGTTTCGGCCGACCGGAGCGGCGCTACTTGCGCATATCGGCCCACATTTACAATTCGCTCGCCGAATACGAATACCTTGCCCGCGCGATTTCTGTTTTATAAACCGGACATCCGGCTCCGTTCCACGAGCCAAAAGGCTCAAAGTCAGATGCCGGGTTCGAAGAACACGAAAGTCAGTAATTACGATCAACTAAAGCGGCTCGACACCTTTAGGGCCTTCAGTTAGTTGATGCGTCTTCAGATCAAGGAGAATTGTATCTGCCGCATGACCATACGCGGGGTCAGTGGAATTGAAAACAACGGCGACCTTATCGCTCCTGACCTTAATTTTCATGTAGCCGAAAGCCTTGATATAAGCTCTCAGAGCAGGATTGTTCTGCGCCAATTGTTGCGGAACCTTCGCATTGGGGTCGCTAGGCGGGGAGAAGGACGAGTTCGGCGTGATGTTGTAACCACCGTTGCCCGCGATCAAATAGGGTATCTGTCGGCCATTTACAGTCCTTGTGTACCGAGAATACTCATGCTCATGACCCGAAAGAACGAGATCCGGCCATAGGCCCCCCTTATTGAAGGCGTCGTCCAAATCGTTGCAAAGGCTCTTAACGCTGGTGTTTGAGCCTTTGAATGGAGGATGGTGAATCGCCAGGATAAACGCCTTGCCGTTGCCGGCGGCTTTAGCGTCAGCCAGTCTCTTGATCTCGCGGATCAAGAAATTCTTTTGGCTTTGTCCGACGGCGGACGACTGACTGACAGGGTCGGGTGTGGAGATTACTCCGGCCCCCTTATCTGGTGTGTTGCTATAGAGACCTACGATGCTCGCGAATGGCGCTTCGAGGGTGAAAAAAACGCCCGGCTGGTTCATCTTGGTCCGATGCAAACTGGAGGCGTTTTCCGCATGCTCTACTACTGGAGAACAGAAGTTGTCCAGGAACGCTGCCAGGGATGGCGGGGTGTCAGACCAGACCATACCATCGTGATTTCCCGGAATGGCAAAGATCGGGGCATTATACATGCAGAACGGCTCATAGAACTGCCCATAGTAGCAATCGGCCTGTCCGAACTCGTACACTACGTCACCGAGGTGGTAGAAAAATGCCGGCCGCTCAGCGAGATTGCTCACGCTTAGCTCATTGGCCATAGTCGCCGCAACATCCTCCTCGGCCTTGATCCTAAACTGCTTATCGGCTCCGGTATCTCCGACCGAATGGAACACCAACTGCCCTGCCTGGGTGATTTGTTGAACCGCACCTGTCCCAAGCACATCTTCGAGGTTCATAAAGTCAGGTGCTTGCGGGTCTCGTGGCGGAAGCTTTCTGAGCACGCCATGAGCGCTGTCATATTGATTAGCCTGAGGATATTCTCCCACTTCACCGGGCAGGAACTCTCCGGGCTTAAGTGGCACGAATTTGGGTTCGGCATACTGCCTCTTCATGTTTGCCGAGGGGTTTGGAGTGACACCTGCCGTTGCATTAGTCTTGGACGGCGAACCGGTTTTCTTTGTGTTTGCCATACTTGATTTGGAACGTTTTTATTATCGACATTTCATCCACTATGAACAGGCGTGACATGGCCACTTTGAGGGACACGTTTTTGGTGTTTTCACCCGATTTGCCCCCGTCTCTCCCCGGCTGCACCGTTATTTTGGGAGGAAATGTATGGCGAAAACCGGCGCGGATATTCTTATCGAGACACTCATTGATTGGGGCGTAAAAGTCATCTTCGGCCTGCCGGGCGACGGCATTGACGGCATCATGGAATCCTTGCGCACACACTGCGACCAGGTGCGCTTCATCCAGGTGCGCCATGAGGAGACCGCCGCGTTCATGGCCTGCGGCTACGCGAAGTACACCGGACGCCTGGGCGTCTGCCTGGGCACCTCAGGCCCGGGCGGCCTGCATCTGCTAAACGGTCTTTACGACGCCAAGCTGGATGGCCAGCCGGTCCTGGCAATCACGGGCCATCATTTCCACGACCTGATTGATACTCACGCCCAACAGGACGTTGATCTGGATCGTGTGTTCATGGATGTGGCCGTCTATAGCGCCCGGATCATGGGCCCGGACCACGTTTGCAATGTGGCCAACCTCGCCTGCCGCACCGCGCTCAGCCGGCGCGGCGTGGCGCACATCAATTTTCCCATAGATTTCCAAGACATGCCCACCAGCAAAGGGCATCCGTCCGAGCGCAACATTCCCGGGCACAACGTCCAGGTCTTCGCCCGCCGCGCCGCCCTGCCGGCGCAGGGCGATCTCGAAAGCGCCGCCGCCGTGCTCAACGAAGGCAAAAAAATCGCCATCCTGGCCGGCGCAGGCGCTTTGCACGCAACGAACTCGTTAATTGCCGCCTCGGAGAAACTCGGGGCGCCGATCATCAAAGCGCTTCTCGGCAAAGCTTGTGTTCCCGATGACGACCCCCACACCACCGGCCCCATCGGCCTGCTCGGCACGCGCGCTTCCCAGGAAGCCTTCGAGGAATGTGATACTCTGTTCATCATCGGCTCATCCTTCCCCTACATCGAATTTCTGCCTAAGCCAGGCCAAGCCCGCGGCGTGCAAATTGATCTTGATCCCGCGCGCATCGGTTTGCGTTATCCCGTCGAGGTCGGTCTGGTGGGCGATACCAGCTCAACTCTGCGGAAACTACTTCCCCTGCTCGACTACAACGAAGACCGTTCATTTCTCGAGCTCGCGCAAAAGCGCATGCGCGACTGGTGGGACCTCATGGAGGAGCGTGGCACTCGTCCGGATAAACCGATGAAACCGCAAGTTGTTGCCTGGGAACTGGGCAAACGCCTGCGCGATGATGCCATCGTTTCCTCCGACAGCGGCACCATCGCGACGTGGTGGGCGCGGCAAATCAAAGTCAGGCGCGGCCAGAAATTTTCCCTCTCCGGCACCCTCGCCACCATGGCCAACGGTCTGCCCTACACCCTCGCCGCCCAGGTGGCCTGGCCCGACCGCCAATGTGTCGCGTTCGTTGGGGATGGCGGATTCTCCATGCTCATGGCCGATTTCGCTACCGCCGTGAAATATCAGCTTCCCATCAAAGTGATCGTTATCAAGAACAACTCCCTGGGCATGATCCGTTGGGAGCAAATGGTGCTGCTTGGAAACCCTGAATACGGAGTCACTCTTCAGCCAATAGATTTCGCAATGTTTGCCCGCGCTTGCGGCGCAATCGGATTGACCGTCAGCGAGCCAGTCGCATGCGGCGAGATCATCGAACAGGCGCTCAACGCGCCCGGCCCGGTGCTCGTCGAGGCAATCGTGGACCCGTATGAACCGCCATTGCCGGCCAAAATCAAACCCAAGCACGCCCTGCGCTTCGCCAAATCCCTCGCCCGCGGCCAACCCCGCCGCATGCGCATCGCAACCACCATCTTGGAGGACAGGGTTAAGGAGTTGGTGTGAGAAGAGACCACTGACTACTGACCACGGACCACAGACCACGGACCTCTGACCACTGACCACTGACTGACGGACTTCGTCTTTCACTTTGTCTTTCACTTTGTCCCTCATGGCCTCGGACGACTGACTACTGACTCTCTTGGATGCCAAAGGCATCACTCATACCAGCCCAGGGCAACGCCCTGGGTTTAGCGACCAAAACAAATAGTAGCGCTGAAAGCGCGATTCATCTTATTCCCACGGCAGTCCGGATGAGCCGCCCTCAGGAGAAAGCAACGGATTCCGCCGCGCTCCGGGCGCATCGCGATGGTCCAACAGATCGAGTCCTCGCGAAGCGCTTGGAGTGCGCGGCATCCCCGCGCTTTCGTTTTCGTCTCAGAAAGGTTTGAACCGCACCATTCTCTCTTCCCTCGACACAAACGCAACAATTAGCGCTTATCAGCTATTAGCGGTCAAGGTCCACCTCTTTGGCCTCTTTCGTGGTTAAAATCCTTTTTTCCTCCACCGTAAACCAATTTCAGTCCGTGGCCGGGCTAACATCAAAATTTTTGACAAAAATCTTTGCCTTAGCCCTTGACATCTGATTGCAATATGATATCACTTAGATATCAGACAAAATGCTGATTTGAGAAAGGTCAACCGTATGAAAAATGAAGTAACTGCCCCCAATCGTGAACGTGAAGTTTTTGTCCTCAGTGGCGCAGCCATGTTGCCGCTGAACCTGCTCCTTCTGTTAGGACCCGTCGCCCTATTGATCTATTCGATCACAGCCGGAAACGCCCATGTGGACCATCCCTACTGGGGCCTTTTGGTGTTGGCCATCATCCTGGAGATTTTTGGTTTCATCATGCCGGGAGGTTTCTTCACCCTCCAACCGAACGAAGCTCGAGTCCTCGTTCTGTTTGGCTCCTATCGCGGCACCGTGCGCGCCGCCGGTTTCCATTGGGGAAACCCGTTCTATTCAAACGGCCGCACTCAATCACGTGAAGCAGGGCAGGGCGGTGAATCGCAGTCCAACGCCGCGGCCAAACAGGCCATCGCCTTGGCCAGGGGAATGGCGCGGCGGTTCAAAGTCTCCCTGCGCGCGCGCAACTTTAACAGCGAACGTCTCAAGGTAAACGACAAGCGCGGCAATCCCATCGAGATCGCCGCCGTCGTCGTCTGGCGTGTCCAGGACACCGCCCAGGCCATGTTCGACGTGGACGATTTCGAGAACTACGTCCGCGTCCAAAGTGAATCCGCTCTGCGCCACATCGCCAATGCCTACGCCTACGACCACGGGGAAGAAAATGAAATCACCCTCCGCAGCGGGGTGGACGAAGTTTCACAGGCCCTGCGCCAGGAATTGCAGGCGCGGCTGGACAAGGCTGGCGTGGTGATTGAAGAGGCCCGCCTGACCCACCTGGCCTACGCGCCGGAAATCGCCCAGGCCATGTTGCGCCGCCAGCAGGCCGAAGCCGTCATTGCCGCGCGGACCAAGATCGTCCATGGCGCCGTCAGCATGGTGGATATGGCACTCAAAGAGCTTGCAGAGAAACGTGTGGTGGACCTCGACGACGAGCGCCGCGCCACGATGGTCAGCAACCTCATGGTCGTCCTTTGCGGCGAATCCGAAGTCCATCCAATTGTGAACGCCGGGACGCTTTACACCTGACGCGCTGGCGAGTTAAGGAGTTAAATGAGTTAACTAGGTTAAATGAGTTACATGAGTTACATGAGGTTGGCGGCGCCTGGCCCATGCAACTTTGTAACCATGTAACTTTGTAACCATATAACCTTGTAGCAACTGGTCGCATGCCTTCGCGCAAGGCCTTTCTACTACGAATTGATCCCCAGCTTTGGGAGGACCTCGAGCTATGGGCCAAAGACGAACTCCGGAGCGTCAATGGCCAGGTCGAATACGTCCTGAAGCAAGCCGTCCTGAAAAGGAAAGGCAGCAAGCGCTCGCAAGGGGCGTCAGAAACAGACGAATCAAGGAGCCGCGACTGAGGCAAAGGTCAACTAATAAACGATGCTTTACGGAAGATTGTCCAGGTCGGCCAGGTCTTTGTTGCGACCGGCGGCGCGTTTATTTGTTTTCAGGTCTGCTAATGGCAAGATACTCAACGGCGTGGTCGTTGAGACACTTGAGGAAGTCGCGGAAGTCGGCGGTCAGTGACCTGGGATCCATAATTCAGCTCGCGCAGAAACTCGAGCTGCCGCATTCGCTCGATGGGTTCCAGAGCATGCCACCAGGCCCGGTCGGCAGCTTCCATGGCCCTGAAGCCACGAAACCGTGCCACAACCGGCTTGATTAGCCGCGGTTTAGGCGTGCTGTTAACATGGGCACTGCTCTTTTTAGGTTTGCGAACCATGCGGTTCTCTCACGATTAACCGATCGGAAACTGCTTCTTGAGGGTCAGCACACCCTGCGCGCTGCCGGAGTCAGGGCAGTTGGTTTTGGGTGCGCTCATCATCAAAAAACGTACCGAATGGCACCGGGATTGTCAACTTTTCGTGGTTGAAGTCGGCTCCGTATCCAGTTCAATCCTTTGTCATTCTGGACGACAAGGACGACATGGCCATGCACCGGCAGCGCCTGGTCCGGGTGGACCCAAAAGTCGGCCTTGGGATGAAAGAAGCCCGGCAGGCCATTGCGTTGTTGGCGACTCCTTGGCGCCAGAAAACCTCAGCCTGAAGATGGCGCCTGACCCGTGGGACCCGGTCACCGTTCAATCGTCGCGCACAAACCGATCACGGCCCAGCAGGTTCCCCAAAAAGTGGCGGTCGGCTGAATACTGTTTTTTTTGTTTTCCTTGGTTCCACGGACCGGCCATGAACCATCCGCATTCTGCGTCCGCAACAGGAACCGGCGCGCGCGGCTGATTGCCCCTGCATTGCGCGATGCATTTTCGTTAAGGGCAAAGAGCGCCATTCCTGTGCCCAGCGCATCGCTTTCGTCAGCGCACAGCCACCCCCAACCGCCATCCTCGTGCTGGCGTTTTAAAAGTTCATCTCCGAGATACTTAGATTTGGCCCGGCTCCCAAGCCTTCGCTCAAGCAGGTAACGCGTCGCCCACCACTCCGTTGATTGGCCCGTCGTCTGTTCGCCAAGCCACAGGCGCGCTCTTTCCAGGGCAGCACCAGTAGTCTTCTCATGGGAAGCCTCGAGAGCCAGGAGCGACCACATCGTACTCACCTCCTGCGTCTCACGTTTCGACCGTTTCTGGCTGGGAAGTTGTCCGCCCGACCTCCAGGACCCATCCTTCTCCTGAGCGTCCCTTAAATCGCTAACATATTGAACGAACCAGACCGGCTGCTTCGCCTTTGCATTCCCTGCGCTGCCTGCCAGCAAAATCTGCGCGACAGTATCGCATTGATTGCTCGTCGTTGTGCCGCGCACGGCTTCAGCGCGGACGGATGGAGCCATCAAATTGCCCCAGTCCGCCACCCATCCCGTCCATTCCTGCAGCTTGCCTTCGTCAATTGGAATCTTCCTTTCTTTGGCTGCTTTCAACGACCACACCGCAAAAGCAGTATGATGACAGGAGACACACTTTTGGCTCGCAATCCAATCCGCTTCAGCGTGTGCAACATACTCCACCGCGCGCCTGGCGGATTCCCGGACCTCTTGCCCATTGTGTTTTGCCTGCGACGCGGCCGCCTTGCAACAAAGGAGGGCGACTGCTGCAACAATTAACAGTTTAAGGCCGCAAGACGAAGTACAGGCAGAAAGCAATTTATTCATCCAGCACCAGGGAACCTACGCAATATGAGAACCCTGTCAAGGAACGATACCGTTCTCCTTTTCCTCTACACAAACCCATAAGCATTAGCGTTTATTAGCGTCTATCAGCGGTTAAGTTTCCGCGTATTTCGCACTTTGTCTTCCAATTTGTCTTTGCAGCAAATTCCTTTTCAACGGGCCAAATGTACTGAACGCTACGCGGATGCGCGCTGTAGCATTGCCATGGGAGCCTGGCAGGTTCACCAGGCTGGCTATTGTGCTGGCCGGGATCATCGCGGGCCAGGTGGTGCTCTACGGCCCTTCGCTGACGGGGCGCAAGGTTCTGCTGCCTTTAGACATCTTGTCCTCAGCCCATTTTTATCTGCCGCCCGGGGCGGGAACCGCGACGATCGAGCCGGCCCACCGAGCGCTGCAGGACCTGGTTCTTTTGGTTGAGCCGTGGCGGCGTTTTGCGGCCTCGGAGTTGCGCGCAGGCCGGTTGCCGATGTGGAACCCGTATCAATACGCCGGCGCGCCCTGCATTTGGCCCAAGTTTTCACCGTTTCTGTTGCTGTCATGTTGCACGGCTTCGCCGGTCATATTGGCCTGGACGCAACTGCTCTCGGCCATCGTCGCTGGGCTGGGCGCGTATGTCTTTTGCCGGCGGGTGATCGAGGTGGGATTCTGGCCGGGTGCCATCGTGGGCTGGTGTTACCCGCTTACGGGTTTCTTCGTGTTCTGGCAGGGATACGCCACGAGCCTGCCGGTATGTTGGTTGCCATGGATTTTACTGGCCGTAGATGGGACAGTGAGGGGTGTCGAGTGTCGAGTGGCGAGTGGTGAGCGCGGTTCTGGCAGGGCGGGCAGCTTACCTGGCCGCAGTAGCTTTGGCGAAGGCGGGTCCGCCCCTCGCACAGGCTTATTCGCTCGCAACCACTTTCTGAACCGTGCTGCGCCTCTGGGGCTAAGTTTGGCCACCTCTCTAGTAGTGGTAAGCGGTCAGTTGGACATTGCTGCGCAAGTGCTCCTCGTCTCGGCGTTATACGCCGCCAGGTGTCTCGTGGCCCAAGTGGTGCGCTCTAAGCGGGTCGGTGAGCCAGTGGCGAGCACCGAGAGTTGCTCGGGCAAAGTATCGTCCTTCGCCCCTCGCCCCTCGCCCCTTGCGCCTATCCTTCGTTTGGCCGCGGGGTGGGGCCTGGGCCTGCTGCTTGCGGCTCCAGCAGTGCTGCCGGTAGCCGAGTATTCCCGGACCGGGGTGCGCATGGAGCGGCGGACCGGCGGGGAAGAAGATCGGCCGCCGGTTGGGCTGCGCGCGCTGCCAGGAATCGTGCTGCCTGATGTGTATGGAAAAGGCGTTCCGTATGCCGGCAACGCTCAGTCGGAAACCTCGTCTGCCGCCTATGCGGGCTTGCTTGCAACCCTCGTCGTGGCGCCGTTGGCCTGGGCCGACCGGCGGCATCGAAGGCTCAACCTGTTCTGGGCTGGCCTCTTGTTTTTCAGCGTGAGTTGGTGCCTGAACATCCCGGGACTGGTCCAGCTCTTGAGATTGCCTGGCCTCAGGATGCTCTCGCACAACCGCTGGGTCTTTGCGGGATCATTTGCGTTGAGTGCCTTGACGGCCACGGGTTTGGAACAACTTTTTCAAGGCCATTTTCGCTGGCGAAGATGGTGCTGGGCGCCGGCCGTGGTGCTTGCCGGGTTGTGTCTTTGGTCAGCTCTGCGCGCCGCGTGGCCACCCGAGCTTCTGGCGACGCGGCTTGAGCGAGCCATCGCCCAGGGGCAAACGTCGCCGCTGCCATGGATTACCAGCCTCGAGGAGGCGCGTCAGTTGAAGGCTTCATTTTTTAAGTCCTCAGTGTCGGGCGCGACCTGGTGCGGCATTGGCCTCGTCGGCTGGCTGGCTTTGTGGCTCCGAACACGCACCGGAGCAACAAGATCACTGCCCGCAGCCGCTTCGCGCCAAAGGAAAGAGGGGGACAGCGGCGCGGACTCTTCTGGAATTGCTGCGGATAAGGACTCCGCTGAATCGCGAGCGGCGGTCCGCGGTCCCGGCGACTTTGGACTTTGGACTTTGGACTTTGGACTTTGCCGCTCCTGGCCCGTGCCGGCAGTTCTTGGGATAGCCGCCTTGCTGACGGCCGATCTACTCTGGTTCGCATACGGGCGCAATCCACAGTCTGATCCGGCCCTTTATTACCCGAATATTCCTGCGCTGCGACAGTTGGCCGAGGCCGGACCTGGGCGCATCATTGGTTATGATTGCCTGCCCGCGAACCTTGCCACCGTGTGCGGCTTGCATGACATACGAGGCTATGACGCCGTGGACCCGGCGCGGCTGGTCGAATTGACACAACTAGGGTGCTATCCCCCGCCACCACTCGCTCGCTACGCGCTGATGCAATGGATGTTTCCAAAGGCCTGGCTGCGTCCTGCCGAAGGTACCTTGGTGTTGTCGCCGGTTTTGGACATGTTGGGGGTCCGTTATATCGTGTTTCGCGGAAAGGCGCCGGCCAACGTCGTTCCTGCTATTGAAGGACAGGATTATTCGGTCTTCGTGAATCGGCGGGCCATGGAGCGGGTCTATGTGCCCAAACGGGTCGCGACGGCCTTCGAGCCGGCGGCCCGGCTCAAGGCCCTTGCTGCCACTGACTTTGATCCACGCGAAGTGGCCTATGTGGAGTCCGCAGTGAATCTGCCGGGCCCATGCCGTGGTCAGGCCGCCATCCTCAAAGAGATTCCGACGAGGCTCGTGGTGTCGGCGAGAATGGAAACCGACGGGCTATTGGTCTTGGCCGACCTTTGGGACAAAGGCTGGCGCGCTTACCTGGGCGGGCAGCCCGTGCCGATCCTCAGAGCCGATCATGCTCTTCGCGGTGTGGTAGTGCCGAAAGGAAACTGGACCTTGGAATTCCGATATGAACCTGCAAGTTTTGCCTGGGCAATGAGGATGACGCTCCTGGCGGCCCTCATACTGATCGCGTGGCTGGCGATTCTCTGGACCACGAATTACATCTTCACTCCCGGGCCGAGAACGGCAACGAACACCACTGCTACAACAAACCCAACTGCAATCCAGCCCCAATGGCGAGGGATTGCTGCGGGAGGTGTGCAGGAGGCCAGCCATTGGGGATCGCGCAATAGTTGAGGTCCCCAGGCCAAACCACTCATGCCGCCCAATGAGGCGGCGACGGCCGAAATAAGGATCAATGCCTTCGCGTCCGGATTCAACGCGCCCGCGACCACACTTAGTATCGCGCCCGCACCATAGGGAATCACCATGAGAAGATTGGCGCGCCGGTACCGAATCGCCGGATCTCCACCGGTGAGCGGTATGGCTTTCGCCAGCATCGCTCTGACACAAATGAAATAGCTTGCGCCTCCGACCAAAACCAGTAACCCGCGCCAGACCCAATAGCCTGGCCAATCCGCAATAACGTTCGCCCAATCCCCAATATTGCTCATGCCCGAGTACAGGAAGTAGCCCGTGCCGACATACAGATTCATTGCGGCGAACAGCCACAGAAAATAATGGAGATGAGTCGAGGAGGGCGGGCGTCGCAACTTAGCCAGGGCGAGCGTGGCCGCCAGAAGGTTCGCAATTGTTCCTCCTGCGGCCTCGATTCTGAATGCCCAGCGCGGGAGGCCACTTTGGTCTCCAACGAAATTCATGGAGGTCAGCAGCGTTGGCTTGCCGCCCACCAGCAGGCAAGCCCCGCCGTGCCCCAAACCCTCGTGAATGAAATCCGCCAGCACGCCCACCAACAACGCGATCGCGGTGATAGTCAAGGGGTCGCAGGACCGCGTCAAGTTGCTGGGTGCGTCTTGATCCACAAGGAAATGGTTTGCGCGCAAGGCTATCAGCTTTAATGATGCTCGCGATAGTTTTATCAATTCGCCTCCGTTAGTGCCATTTGCCACATTATTTGGTAGATGCTAGAGGTCAGAACGGTGAATCCTGCTCGCTATCTTTTAGACTCTACGACGCCGGGTGAGGGCACCCGGCCTACAGGAGTTGCGCCTGGGAGTTGTAGGCCGCGTGTCCGCACGCGGCGTTCCTTTGAAGTTTCCGGCCAGGCCTAAGAAGATGCAAGTTCAGCCCAAACCGACTCCCCCCGCGAATGCCCTTGATGATCGGGACGCCCCTCTCCCCGGCGCCCGCGGAGCACTGCTGCTTCTCCTCTTGATCAACCTTTTCAACTATATAGACCGCTACGTTCTCGCTGCGGTGGTGGACCCGCTCAAGGAAAGCTTATTCGGTCACCCCGGCGCAACCGGATCAAGCTCGCTCGATGCGTTACAGGAATGGTGCAGCACGCACCTGGGCTTCAAACCCGAGCTCGCGCTGATCGGAATGTTGTCAATGGCCTTCATGGTTATCTACATGGCGGGCGCGCCGCTCTTCGCGCGCCTGGCCGAACGCCGTTCACGCTGGGGGCTGATCGCCGTGGGTGTCGGGCTTTGGAGCCTGGCCAGTGGAGCCTCCGGTCTGGCCGGCACGTTCTGGGCCTTGCTGCTCACCCGCTGTTTTGTGGGTATTGGAGAAGCGGCTTACGGCCCGGTGGCGCCGGCCCTGATCTCGGACTTTTACCCGGTTAAGATTCGTGGCCGGGTGTTGGCGTGGTTCTACATGGCCATTCCGGTGGGCACCGCCTTGGGCTTTGCTCTGGGCGGGGCCGTTGCGGGATCGAAGATCGGCGAAGTGGGAGCGCGTCTGCTGGGCATCCACGCCGAAAGCTGGCGTTGGGCGTTTTATATGGTCGTGCTGCCGGGGCTGGCTCTGGCTGCGGCCTGCTTTTTCGTTCGCGATCCCGTACAGAGCCGCCGGAGCGCGGACATTCCTGTCCGCAGCAACGTCGATTCACTTCCGGGCACAGAACTTTCCAAAAACGTTGCTGCGGACAAGAATGTCCGCGCTCCGGTCCGCTGGGGCGATTACCTCGTCCTGCTGCGCACCCCCTCTTACGTCCTTTGCACGCTGGGCATGACGGCCATGACCTTCGCTATCGGTGGAATCGCTTTTTGGATGCCATATTATCTCAAGCACCGGCCCGGCAGCGCCGGACAGGTGGAGGTCATCTTCGGCGGCATCGTCTGCGTGGCGGGACTGGTTGCAACACTGCTCGGTGGGATTGCTGGCGACAAGCTGCGGGCCCGGATCTCCGGCTCCTACTTCCTTGTCTCAGGCATCGCCATGCTCGTCGGGTTTCCATTTATGCTCGCGATGTTGCGCGCACCGTTTCCGCTTATCTGGCCGCTCATATTCGCCACCTGCTTTTGTCTGTTCTTCAACACCGGTCCGACTAATACCATCCTTGCGAATGTCAGCAGCCCTTCGCTCCGCGCCGGTGCGTTCGCGTTGAATATCTTCATCACCCACGCTTTCGGCGACGTGGTTTCTCCGGTCATCATTGGCCTGCTCAGTGATCGTTACGACATGACCGTGGCCTTCCGGGCGGTCAGCGCAATGTTCATCCTTTCAGGAGTCCTATGGCTGGCTGGTGTATCGTTCCTGAAAAATGATACCGAAAGGGCAATGGCATGACCGCCGAGAAGCAAAACCAACCCCTTTCGTCCTCGTCTTCGAAAGACGACGCACGCAGTTCGACGGCATCTAGTCGCCCCGCAAACCTCCTTTTCTCCTCTGGTGTTCCGTGGGTTCTGATCGCCGTTGCGTCTTTCTACGGAGCCTACTGCTCCGCAGAAACAAGCTTTCTCATTCTTCTCTACCTTTTCGCACTGGTGCAGCTTGCCACCACCGACAACTGGCGCAAAGCATTTTACGGCGGTTTTGCCGCAGGCTTCCTGATCGCCGCCAGTCGGCTGGACTTTTTTTGGAACATCTTTTCTCAAGGAGCCGTCGCTTTGTGGATCGTATTTGCGTTTTGGATCGGACTTTTCACTGCTTTAGCACGCTTGAGTATTCGCCGTATTCGCGCGCCTTGGGGTTGGCTTCTGGTCCCGTTTATCTGGATCGGCCTCGAATACTTCCGGAGCGAACTTTATTACCTGCGTTTTTCATGGTTAACTCCAGGGTACGCGCTTGCCAACTTTCAATGGCTGGCGCCAATGCGATATGTTGGCGTGTACGGGATCGGGTTCTTAATTGTTCTGATCGCCTCCCTCGCGGTCTGGGTTTGGCAGAAGTCTAGGTTTCGCTCTCTTTGTTTTCTATTCCTCGCGGGAAGTATGGGCGTTTTACTATGGCGCTGCGCAACCGCAGTACCCGAGAAATCCTCTTCGTCCAAGCAAGTAATCGTCGCAGGCGTCCAGTTGGAATTCCCGGGCGACGCTGAAGTCGTCCGTGCTCTGGACAGGGTACTCCAGAAGCATCCGAAAACCGACCTGGCTGTGCTCAGCGAGTACACCTTCCAGGGCCGACCTCCCAAAGAAATCACCGATTGGTGCCGCATGAACAAAAAGTATCTTATCGTGGGCGGAACTGACCCCGCTCCCAAGGGAAACTTTTATGATACGGCGTTCGTAGTAGGTCCTTCGGGGGAGATCGTTTTCCGTCAGGTCAAAAGCGTTCCAATTCAATTCTTCAAAGATGGTTTGCCCGCGCCGGAACAAAATCTGTGGGATTCGCCGTGGGGAAAAATCGGCCTGTGCGTTTGCTACGATTTAAGCTATAGCCGGGTAACGGACCACCTCGTCAAAATGGGCGCCCAGGCGATCATTGTTCCCACGATGGATGTCTTTGATTGGGGAATACGGCAGCACGAACTGCACGCGCGCATCGCTCCTGTCCGCGCGGCTGAATATGGGATTCCCATTTTCCGCGTCGCGAGTTCGGGCATTTCTCAACTGGTGGACCGCTCTGGTCTGGTCACCGCGAAGGCTCAGTGCCCCGGGGAGGGGGAGATTATCTCAGGAACATTAGCACTTGCTGAGGCTGGCACAATTCCCCTGGACCGCTGGCTTGCGCGCGCCTCGGTAGTCCTGACCGTTGGCTTCATTCTGTGGAACATTGTCCTCAAGTTACTCGGCGTAAAATCGAAGCCAAAGTCCGCCCCTGGAATACCGGCACCGCAAGGAGCAATCCCAATTTAACCATTTAACTTTTTTAACCTATTTAACTGTTTTATCGCCCTGTGATCCCCTTCCTCCGTTTTTTGCTCCGATTGTGTTATCGCTTCCGCGCCTACAACGAAGCCGCGCTCAAAACTCCCGGCCCCGTGCTTCTGCTCCCAAACCACGTCTCCTGGTGGGATTGGCTCATAGTGGGGGTTTGCCTGGATAACGATTGGCGCTTCGTGACGTCCAGCACGACCGCCGAACTAAGCTGGTTGCACAAGCGGATTATGGCCAATCGGCGCACATTCCCGGTGGACATGAATTCCGCTTACGCGCTGAAGGATATGACAGAGTACCTGAAAGGCGGCGGGCGGCTCGTGCTCTTTCCGGAAGGGCGGCTGTCGCGGACGGGCTCCTTGATGAAACTGTTCGAAGGCACGGGGTTTCTGATTGCGAAGACCCGGGCCAAAGTGATTACCGCATACCTGCGCGGAGCATCGCGACTTCCACTTTCGCCCAATCCCAATACAAAAAAGGTCTTCCCTAGGCTCTCTGTGCATTTCAGCGATCCTATCGAGCCGCCAGCGTTTGAGGAAGACGCCGCTCCGGATGCTCGCGCGCACCTGACTGATTGGATGCGCGACCTGATGCTGCGGCAACAGTTCGAGACGGAAATGGCCTTTGGCCCTCCCACACTGCCCGAAGCTATCCTGGAGACCGTGCGTCGAGGCTCACGACGCGTTGTTCTGGAGGATACGACGACGCAGCGGCTAACGTACCGGCGACTCCTGGTGGGCGCCGATCTGCTGGCCCTGCAATGGGCAAGAGAGAGACTCCTTACGTCGTCTCCTACAGAGAATCGTGTGGGAGTTCTGCTGCCGAACACGAATGCCATACCCGTAGTAATCCTCAGCCTCTGGGCCGCTGGTATAATGCCTGCCATCCTCAATTATTCAACCGGCCCCGCCGTTCTTGCCGCCTGCGCCCGAGTGGCGCAGCTGAAACAGATCATTACCTCCCGGAAATTCATCGAGGGTTTTAACCTCGACCTTGAGCCGCTCAAAGCCGCCGGGCTGGAAATTATTTATCTCGAGGATGTTCGCCGACGAATCACCTCCGTCCAGAAACTGATGATGGCCTTGCGCCGCTTTTTCAACCTGCAACCTGCAACCTTCAATTTTCAACCCACCGACACCGCCGTCATCCTGTTCACCAGCGGCTCCGAAGGCGACCCCAAAGGAGTGGAACTCTCGCATCGCAATCTGCTGGCAAATATCCGCCAGATTAGCGCTGTGACCGACCTCATGGAAACGGATCGCTTCTTTAACGCAATGCCATTGTTTCACAGCTTCGGTTTGACGATCGGTTTGTTTCTGCCATTGGTGCGCGGTGTATTCGTGTTCCTTTACGTCTCACCGCTGCACTATCGAGTCGTGCCATCCGCGCTTTACAACCTGGATTGCACGGTGTTCTTCGGAACGAACACTTTTCTGAGCGGCTACGCGCGTAAAGCGCACCCTTACGATTTCCGCTCCGTGCGCTACCTGTTCGCCGGCGCCGAGAAGCTTCAGGAATCTACGACCAAACTATGGATGGAAAAGTTCGGCGTCCGGATTCTGGAAGGCTACGGCGTCACCGAATGTAGCCCCTGCGTGAGTGTAAATCTCCCTACCAACCCGCGCCCGGGCTCAGTCGGACGGCTCTTGCCGGGAGTAGAGTACCGGCTTGAACCGGTCGAGGGGGTGGAAGAGGAAGTCCAAAGTCCAAAGTCCAAAGTCCAAAGTCCACCGGCCTCTGTCCGACCCGCCGGCACTACGGCGGACAAGGAGTCCGAAGTCCAGAGTACCGGCGCGTTATCTTCACTCGCCCCTCGCCCCTCGTCCCTCGCCCCTCGCCCGGTCAGTGCTCAGTGCTCAGTGGTCACTTCCGGTCGCCTTCTCGTCCGCGGACCTAACATTATGCGCGGCTACCTGAACCCTGAAGCCAACGCCAAATTCCAGGCGCTCAACGGCTGGTACGACACCGGCGACATCGTCCGCATGGATTCGGAGGGCTTTGTTTACATCATGGGCCGGCTCAAGCGTTTCGCCAAGATTGGCGGCGAGATGGTGAGCCTTAGCGCCATCGAGGACGCCCTGGCAGGAGCCTTCCGGCAACACGGTTTTAATATCGGGGTGGCGATCATAGCGAAACCTGACGAAGCAAAAGGCGAAAAACTCATTGCCGTTACCAACGCTCCCCAACTCACGCTCGCCGAAATCGGGGACGCGATTCGCGCCAAGGGCCTAAGCAATCTCGCGGTGCCGCGCCAATTAAAAGTAGTGCGCAGTTTGCCAAAACTAGGCACCGGCAAGATCAACATTCGCGAACTGGAGAGGACGGTTGGATCAGAGAACGAGTAAAACTCCAGTGAACGCAAACCTTGGAGTGCGCGGACATGTCGATCCATATGGTAGCAGCCGAGGTAACGAGGCTCTAACATTCTTTCAACCTGCCTGTGCACAATGATTTCAGAGCCTCGTCACCTCGGCTGCTACGATATTATGAGAGTGGAGTCTGACACCCATTGCCATACGCCTCTTTGAGTGGCAGGCTCCGACTGCATGTTAGATTCACGTTTCACGCATCACGTTTCACGCATCACGTTTCACGTTTCACATTTCGCCAGCGATGAGTGAGCAACTCCAGTTACGAATGCACGGGCCACCCGACCTGCCCACGCTCATCTATCTGCCCGGTCTGCACGGAGATTGGACGCTGGTTGGCAGCTTTCGAAAAGCGTTGAGCGGCCGGGTCCGGTTCGTCGAGTTCACTTACCCGCGCAGTCTGACGTGGTCACTGGATGACTACGCGGCGGCAATTGAGGAAGTTCTTGTGGAGAATGGGGTTAAGAGCGGGTGGATTTTAGCTGAATCATTTGGCTCGCAGATCGTTTGGCCGATCACAGCCAGAAAAAGGTTCGAGCCGCAAGGTGTGATTCTGGCGGGGGGCTTCGTCAGGCATCCGATGCTCCGCGTCGTGCGCCTGGCCGAGAAAGCTTGCGGCGCGATTTCCCTCAGGATGCTTACGGGGATCCTTTTCGGTTACGCTCGCGTTGCCCGAATGCGCTTTCGCCGTTCGCCCGAAGTAATGCGCGACATTGATGAGTTCATCGCGCGGCGCACCGAGCTGGACAAAAAGGCCGCCCAGCATCGCTTGCGCCTGGTTCTGCACCACAATCCCTGCGACATGGCCCAGAAGGTGGCGGTGCCCGTGTACGGGCTGACCGGCGTGCTGGATCCGGTCGTGCCCTGGTTTCCGGTGCGCCGCTGGTTGAGACGCAATTGCCCAAATCTCCGTGAATTCAAAATCCTCTATCACGCCGACCACAACGTCCTGGGCACTGCGCCAAAAGCCGCGGCGGAGCAAGTCCTGGACTGGGTACTTGGTGCACAGAAACATAATAAAGGTTGAGCCAAGGGTGGAAAACCGAAACTCGAAATCTGAAGTCCGAATCCCGAATGGAAAAGCTCGTAAGGACAAGCGAATTGGGACAAACGAATGAAAAAATAATCCATTCTCACCAAGCGAGGGTCTAATCAATTTCGGATTTCGGATTTCGGGTTTCGGATTTTCCCTCCTTCCCCCGGCTGCTACAATGGATGGAGTGAAGCCGTCGGTGCCTTTACATTACCTGGACAATAACGCCACTACCCGAGTAGCGCCTGAGGTGCTCGAGGCCATGCTGCCTTATCTGCGTGAGCACTGGGGCAACCCTTCCAGTTCATACGCTTTCGGGCATAATTTAACTCAGCCGCTATCGGAGGCGCGCGAAAAGGCAGCGGCCCTTCTCAACGCAGATCCGCGCGAGATCATTTTCACGAGCTGCGGCACCGAGAGCAGCAATGCGGCAATTCACAGCACGCTAGCGACTCAGCCGGGCAAGCGGCACGTCGTGACGACCTCCGTCGAACATTCAGCAAACCTCAAATTCTGCTCGTCCCTCCAAAAGCAAGGGTGCGAAATAACCATACTGCCAGTGGATGAGGACGGTGCTCTCGACTTGGATCGGTTGGAAGCCGCGATTCGCCCCGACACCGCGCTGGTGTCCGTGATGTGGGCCAATAACGAAACTGGCGTACTGTTCCCCATTGCCGAAGTTGCGGCCATCTGCGCGAGAAAAGGAGCGCTCTGCCACACGGACGCGGTGCAGGCGCCTTCCAAGCTGAAGATTGATGTGAAGGAACTTGGCGTGGACTTCTTATCCTTATCTGCTCACAAGTTTTACGCGCCCAAAGGCATCGGCGTTCTTTACGTGAAACGCCACACTAAGTTCGAGTCCTATCTACTTGGAGGGAGCCAGGAGCTTGGGCGCCGTGCCGGAACAGAAAACGTGCCCTATATAATCGGCTGTGGCCGTGCCGCTGAATTGGCGCTCGCCAGGCTCGAGGAACAGAACACGCGAGTGCGGGCCCTGCGGGATAAATTGGAGCAGGGAATTCTGACGAACATTCCCGGCACTACGCGCAACGGCCCCGAGGAACCGCGCCTGCCGAATACTACGAACATTGCTTTCGAAGATATCGAAGCGGAAGGAATTCTACTATTGCTCGATCGGGCCGGCATTTGCGCTTCAAGCGGTTCGGCCTGTCACGCCGGCTCGCTCGATCCGTCCCATGTTCTGACCGCCATGGGCCTCAGCGCCGCCCGGGCCCGCGGCAGCGTTCGCTTCAGCCTGGGCATCTACAATACCCAAGAAGATGTGGATTATACGTTGGAATGTTTGCCCGACATTGTTCGTAAACTGCGGGCCGTTTAGCCGCGTTGAATTCACCCAAGGAAAATGGACAAAAAGAGCTAACCGCGGATTACGCGGATTATACAGATTTTCATTTTTATCCGCGCTATCCGTGTAATCCGCGGTTAAGACTTTCAATTGCCTACATTTTCGACTAAGATTATAGCCGTCCGAATGAAATTCAGGGTCTTTGTTTTGCTGTTGGGGGTTTTCACCATGTCCAAAGGGGTTGCTTCCTCAGCCGCTCCCACGCAAGTTACTGCTGGCGCCTACCACACAGCCGCGGCGCTGGGCGACGGAACCGTCTGGGCCTGGGGCTGGAATGCCAACGGACAACTCGGCAACGGGACAAACGCCGATTCTTTAGTCCCTGTGCAGGTGGCCGGCATCAGCAACGTCACGGCCATTGCTGCCGGCATTTCTTTTACCATGGCCCTTAAATCCGACGGAACAGTATGGACCTGGGGACTCAACGCCAGCGGCCAATTAGGTAATGGCAGCACCAACAGTTCGACTGTGCCGGTGCAAGTCAGCGGCTTGACCTCCGTTAAAGCCATAGGCGCAGGCGCCAACCATGCGCTGGCGGTGAAAACAGACGGGACCGCCTGGGCCTGGGGCCTGAACGCAAACGGCCAATTGGGAAATGCCAGCACCATCAATTCAAGTCTGCCGGTCCAGGTCGCCGGTTTGACGGGCATTACTGCCGTCGCCGCCGGAACCAGCCACAGCCTGGCTCTGAAAGCCGACGGCACTGTTTGGGCCTGGGGCTACAACTTCAACGGCCAATTAGGAAACGGTTCCACCACCGAGTCGCATACGCCCGTTGAAACCTCAGGGCCCAGTTCGGTAAAGGCCATCGCCTCTGGCGCCAGCCACAGCATCGCCCTAAAAACCGATGGCTCGATTTGGGACTGGGGTTCCAACTTTTTCGGCCAACTCGGCAACGGAACCCTCGCCGAAGCGCACGCTCCGATTCAGGTCACTGGCATCAGCAATGCAATCAATGTCGCTGCCGGCTCATCTCACACCGTGGCTCTGAGGTCCGACGGCACCGTCTGGACCTGGGGTTACAACAGCAACGGCCAACTTGGCAACGGAACCATTGTAAATTCCAGCAATGCCGTTCAAGTCACCGGATTCACGGGCGGCCAGACTATTGCGGGAGGCGCAGCTCACACCGTGGCCTTGCGCACGGGCACGACCATTTGGACCTGGGGATTCAATAATCACGGGCAAATCGGCGATGGGACGATTACAGAACGCCATTTGCCAGTCCTGGTTGGCAATTTGATTAGCGTCGCCATCAAAAGCATCCAGGTCCTTCAGCAGACAAACGCCGTCATAGGCTTTGATAGCGCCATTGGAGTCTCCTACGGCCTCGATCGCCGGACAAACATTGTTAGCGGCAGTTGGACAACCGTGATCAACAAATTGCCCGGCACCGGCGCCAGCATGACCCTCACCAACTCTGCCCCACCCGGAACCGCCAGCGCGTTTTATCGGCTGACTGCCGGCCAATGATAGGAGCGCGGACGGCCTCGTCCGCGCGTTCCGCCTGTCCCCCTGGGAGCGCGGGCATCTTGCCGGCATCCTGCCCGCCAGAACTGGCTGCCGGCCTAAAACTCCCCGGGGAAGATGTCCCTCATCTGAACCTTGAGTTTGTCGAGCAGAACTCCCAGCTTGCTGAGCGTTAGATGGTGCTCCCCGCGCTCAAGCCGGTGCAATGTAGTATGAGATAGGCCGACCCGCCGCGAGAACTGAGCGTACGAGAGGCCGCCCCGTTTCCGGCGCAGATACTTCGCAAGTTGACGGTCCAGGTTCCGCCGCACCTGGAGACTCTCGCAAAACCTTCATAACGTATGTGTGATGACTTGAGGATAAGGTGTGAATAAGATGTGAGGATCTTTTAATAAGTTTAGCTCGGATGTTCGGCCTGAACCGGAGCAAACTCCCCGAATGGAAATGAAGAAGGCTCTTTTGCGTCTGACCTGCCTGGGCCTGTTCGCGCCCTTTATTGCGGCCGCAGGCGGGCCAACCCCGCTCGACACCTGGTCTTTCGAATATGCGCCGACGAACTGGAATTGGGCCAGCGACGGAGGCTACTTGCCATTGTCGTTCACCAACCTGGACTATTCCTACCTTGGCGATGGAACAGCAGTAGTTTTGGATAGCACTAACGCGGCTTGGCTCCATTACCCAATCACCAACTCGAACGGCGGAACCGAGTTGCCGGTTAGCGACGGCACGGTAGTCTTCTGGGTCGCCCCGTTCTGGGCTTCGACAAATCAGAGTGGAACTGGGCCGGGAGTGTCCTCGCGGCTGATCGAGGTCGGCGCCTATTCCTCGGATGCCAGTGCTGGATGGTGGAGTATCTTTACTGACGAAGGCGGCAACACGCTCAATTTCAGCTCGGCGGACGGCAACGGATGTCAGACAAACTACATCTCAGTCCCGATCTCATGGATTACAAATCGCTGGCATCAGATCGCGCTAACCTATTCGAGTGACGCCGCCTCGAACACAGCCCTCTATCTGGACGGCCAATGGATAACCAACGGGCCGCCGACGACTTGCCTGCCAGGCTCTGACGCCCTGACCAACGGTTTTTACATCGGTTCAGATTCCAATGGCATCGCGCAGATTCACGGTATGTTTGATGACCTGTTCACCTATGACCATCCCCTGACTTCCAACGAAATCGCCTCGTTATTCAACAAATACGTTGCTCAATATTGGCTTAATCCGCTGAACGAGCCCGCTAACATAGTTTCCGGTCCCTCATCCCCCACCAATGTTCCGACGTTCGTGGCAATCACTGGAACGGGGTTCCTCACCAATGCTACAGCGGCAAGTCCCTGCCTAACGAGCACAAACCCCTGGTTCACCAATTTGGTGGCCAGGCCTGTTGTCACGAACGGGACGAATTGGACCACCACACTGAGTTTCACAATCGCGGGCGGCTCGAACGGGATTGCCTATGACGTGCTCGCAACGCCGGCGCCCCTCGCTGTTGGAAGCATTACTAACTGGCAATGGTCATGGATGGGGCAGGGCTATCACTGCACGAATTACACCATCTTCGGGCTTCCGCCAACTGGGGCTTTCCTCGTCCTCGGTGGCCCTCAGGACTCGGATTCGGATGGCCTCACGGACGCCTATGAGTTGCTTGTTTCGAAAACCGACCCGCATAATCCATCCACCAGCGGTGATGGAATCCAGGACGGCTGGAAATACCTGTGGGGCCTCAACCAGTTTCTGAACAACCCGGCCCAAAGCGGGCTGCGCGAAAATTTCAGCTACTTCCCCGAGGGCTGGCTTTCCGGCGTTTCGGGCGCCAAAAGCGAAACGGTCCGCACCGACGCCGAAGGCAACGTTACTGGCAATTAAATCAAGAGGAACCATGAAAAGCGTTCGGTTTGCCATTCTCGCCGCATGCACCCTGGCAGGGGTCTGTGGCGCACAGCCGTTTAACGACTCAGGATGGTTCCGCGAGGGACCGCAGAAAGGTGCTCAACGCGCATCCGATTCCAGCGGCGGCGAAACACCTTCGGTTCCTACCAGCGGCTGGGAGAATGCGGTGCCGACAGTGCCGCTGGCCGAAGCAATCACGCCCCAAATTCAGGCCCTTGCCGATGGACTAATGCGCGATCCCACGCAGATTTTTAACTACGTCCACGACCAAATCCGGTTCGTGCTCTACTTCGGGGCCAAGAAAGGAGCGCAACTGACACTCCTCGAAAAGAGCGGCAACGACTTTGACCAATCTGCGTTGCTGGTGGCGCTACTCCGTGCCGCTGGCTATACGAACGTGGGCTATAAATTCGGCTGGATGCCTATCCCCTATGACCATGTGGACCAGTATACAAACTACTACGACTTGCATCATTGGTGGCAACTGACGCTTAACAACACTAGCAACACCTGGCTGACGGCGACCGTGCCTTACCTGAAAAACCTGGTCCTGACACGCGGCTATCCGACTTACGATTACGTATTGGACGGAAACACGTTCCTGATCCAGCGGTTGTGGGTAGTCCTGACCAATGGCTCGGCGATTTACAATCTTGATCCCGCATTCAAGATGAGTGAACAGGACACCAGTCTGACCGATTTGGGTTTTGATCTGACTACCGCGCTGGGTGGCTCACCGTCTTCAATCAGCAACACCCTCTACACCGCCGCCGGAGGCAGCATCACCGCCAACTCAGTCAGTGGCATCGATGAGTCCAAAGTGCGAGGCCAGCTCACCCACTATACAACCAATCTCCTGAATTATCTCCAGAGCAATGCTCCAAACGCTAGCGTTCAGCAGGTGCTGAGTAGTTGGCAGATAGATCCTGAATTCTTCTTCAATGAAAATGATTATTTTTATGGCACGTATTATTACTTCGGCACCTACGATTTTGGGGGGAAGATGCCGGTTTTGAGTTGGGCAAACGAGCCGACGAACTTGATGTCCACGCTCAGCATCAGTTTCGCCGGCACAAACTTCCAATGCTTCATGCCGCAATTGCAGGGCCAGCGTCTCTCGCTCACGTTCGATAACGCCGGCGTGGCTCAACTCTGGCTTGAAGACTCTAACCTCATGCAGTCGGCCAGCTCAGTCATGGGCAATGTCACAATCTACGCCCATCATCCTGACGGGTTTTGGGACTTGGCCCACAACACCTATATAGACGGCAACTATGCGGACCAAACGGCAACCGCAACTTACCAGGTTACCAATTCGACGTACGCCTTGCTTTACGCTTTTGAGCCCGATTGGGGCTGGCTGCAGCAGCGCCAGAATAAGCTGGACGCATACCTGCAGCAGGGCCTTACCAACACCTCCCGGCAGGTGGTCAGCGAGACCCTCAACGTGATGGGGCTAGGCTGGCTGCTCCAAACAGCTCAGCTCGAGCAAATGCTGGCCTCGCAATTGAACATGTCGCCCCAATGGTTTCACCGGATTGGCCGCATGGGTCAGGAATCGGGCCGGGGGTATTATGTGGACATCTACATGGCCCTTGCCGGTTTATACCCAAACGGAGGCGATGACGCCACTCACATGGACGCCTCCAATACGCAGTTCGATCTACATTCGTACTTTGGCAGCGCGCTGGAACACGGCATCATTGAACAATTGCAGAATTCCAACCTCGTTGCAGCTTCCACAGTCAAAGTGCTTGAGGTTGCCAGCGCCAACGGGCAAGCCATCTACCTGGCAAACAGCGGGAACTGGTCCAGTATTCAGAGCAGTCTCAGTTGGGATCCCGCTGTGCTGAGTTCGATTCACGACCAATTCATCGTCTCGAACTACTGTGTGCTGATGCCGCAGAACGGCTCGAATAGTATGGCGGGCGCCGGAAGTTGGTCCGGGTTCGGCTACGAGGCCCGCCAAACAATCAATGGTGATGTGGCTAATTTGGCCATGATCATTTCTGGTGGCTATCACGGAGGCTATGTCTCCGACCCAACGGCTACGGTGAATACTCCTGCTGTTGACCAGGCAGCCACCAGCCAGCCGCAGTATTATTTTCTGCCTCCCACGCAGACTCCTGCTCCCACTGGAGCAGACCCAGTGGACATCGCCGACGGCACATTCCAACTCGAAACGACAGATCTGACGATTAATGGCGCCGAGCCCCGCGGGATCAGCTTCACCCGCTACTACAATAGCTCGCGGCGCTACGCGGATGCCGTCGGCCTCGGCCCGGGCTGGACGCACAATTACAATATTCGTGTAGCCAACACCGCTGCCCCGCAAGCAGGCCTGGGCGGCACGACTCCAGCGCAGGCCGCCCCCATGCTTGCGGCCACCGCGGCCTCGATTGCCTTTTACAACGCCATTTCGCCATCCGCGAAAAACTGGACCGTCAGTGCCCTCATCTCTAAATGGGCTGTAGATCAGATGACCAAAGCAGGCGTCTCAGTCACGCTGGGCAAAGAATCGCTTCAATTCGTTCAGCAGCCGAATGGAAGCTATACGCCGCCCGCCAACTCCACGGCCACGCTCACCTTCAATAATTCGGCCTACAGCCTCCAGATGCGCCACGGCAACCGATTCAATTTCCACCCCTTCGGCATCTGCACGAATATCGTGGACCCGTATTCCCAGTCCGTGGACCTTAACTACATAAATGGGCGACTCTGGACTATTCAGGACTCGCTGGGCTTCACCTTCAACCTGGAATACACCAACGGCCTGCTCTACAAAATCTCGGACGGCCTGCGCAACGTGTATTACGCCCACTCCACCGCTTACAGTCCCCAAAGCGATTTGGTGGCGGTCACGGATGTCGAAAACGGCACCAGCACGTTCCTGTGTGACAGCAACCACCAGATCACCGCCACTTTAGATGGACTGAATCGCCTTGTCGTCAGCAACGTTTACAACGACCAGGGGCATATCACTACTCAGTACACACAAGGCGACCCGAACAAGAAATGGAGCATCTACTGGTCGGGGTACGTCAACTCGACGGTTGATCCGATGGGCGGCCAGCGCGACCATTGGCTCGATAACCAGGGGCGTTTCGTGTCCTTCTTTGACGAACTCGCCAACGAGACGGACCTGTTCTATGACGGTCAGAACCATGTCGTCGCCACCTTTACTCCTCTCTACGAGGTTTGGACAAACGTTTTCGACGGCAATCACAATCGCATCCAGGCCATTGACCCGCTGGGCTTCAGCAATCAATTCGTTTTCGATTCCAGCAACAACCTGACCGAAACGATTGACCCGCGTGGCGGCACATCGCACCTCCGCTACAACGCCCAGTTCTCGTTGACCGCCTCAACCAACGCCGCGGGCGCGTGGGAAACACGCGACTACAATGCCAACGGTACTCCACACACCCGCACCGATTCGGCGGGCACGACGACCTACGGCTATGACTTTTACGACCGACCGAGCAGCATCCAATTTCCAAATAATCTCGGAAAAATCGAATGGGCCAACAACGTTCATGGCGATCCTTATTATTACACCAACGCCCGAGGCTACTTTTTTATTATGACGTACAATAACCGTCGCGAGTTGACCAACACCATCGCGCCGACCAATGTCACCTTCAGCGCCGCTTTCGATGCGGCAGACAATAAAGCATCAAGCACTGAGGCTCGGGGGTTCAGCAGCCAATACTTCTGGAGCGCAACGCGCCACCCCACCGGCACCGTCCTGCCCGCCACCGCCCGGGGCACGCCCGCAACCACCAACTTTTATGATCCCCGGGACTGGCTGAGGAAATCGCTGGATGCGCTTCAAAAAGCTACCACGTTCACGAACGACCTGGCAGGGCACCTCATTGGCCAGATTGATCCGCTCAATCGCACGAACTCTCTCGGCTGGGACCCTGACGGACGAAACATTGCCGGTACGAACGGTGCCGGCGAGCGCATTATCAAGCAGTGGGACGCCGATGGCCGGAACACGAACTTCATTGATCAGGCCAACCACACGGTCGGGCATACCTTTGACCCAGCAGGGAACGAAATCTTTCTCACGAACCGCAACGGCAAACTCTGGCAGTTCCATTTCAGCCCTGCGAACGAGATCACGAACGTCATCACGCCGTTAGGCCGCACCAATATCACCGCGTACAATGACCGCGCCCTGGTGAGATCGCGCACGGACTCGATGGGCCGCTCGACCACTTATGGTTACGACGCCCGCAAGCGCATGACCAATCGCACCGACCAGGCCGGCTCAACCATTTACCATCCCGATGGCAACGGCAACATCACCAACATCGTCGAGAACGGCAAAACCAACGCCTGGACTTTCGATGCTTACGACCATGTTATTTCGTATAAGGATGCCGATGGCAATGTGATCGGTTACAGGAACGATGGCAACGGGAACGTCACAAACATCATCTATCCCGGCAATCGCAACGTCTATTATCTGCGGGATAGCCTCGGCCAAATCACAAACGTCACTGACTGGCTCGGTGGTCAGACTTTCATCGAATATAACCTCAACGGGCAGCCCACGAGAATTACCCGTCCCAATGGCACCGTGCGCTTGATCGGCTATGATGATGCGGGCGAAACCACCAATATCGTCGAGAAAACCGTTAGCGGTTTCCCCATCGCCTTCTTCATGCTGAACTGGAACTCAGCCGCCCGCGTGGGCTGGGAATTCATGGCCCCGCTGCCCTCGCACACAAATGTGCCCGCCCGGACGATGACCATCAACGACGATAACCAGATCGCCACTTTTAACGGCCAGTCGCTCACGCATGACCTGAACGGGAACATGACTTTCGGCCCGCTGCCAGGCGGCGCGTTTACGAATTCCACATTCAACGCCCGAAACCAGCTCACCGGCACAGGAGGTTTGAGCTACGGCTACGACCCCGCTGGATTCCGCACCTCAATCACCAACGGCACAAATGTGGCCCGATTCGTGATCAACCCGAACTCGAAACTCCCGCAGGTTCTAATGCGCACGCGGCCAGGAATCACCAATTATTACATTTGGGGCCTCGGCCTGCTCTATGAAATTGACGAGACTGCAACAAACACAACCTCGCTCACCTATCATTTCGACTTGCGCGGCAGCACCATCGCGATCACGGACGGCAACGCGAACATCAGGGAGCGCTTCGAATACTCCTCTTACGGCATGCTGCTTTACCGAAGCGATTCAACGGACACACCGTTCCTCTATAACGGGCGATACGGCGTAATGACCGAGGCCAATGGTCTGCTCTACATGCAGGCCCGCTATTACAATCCTTACATTTGTCGGTTCATAAATCCCGATCCGTCCGGATTTGGGGGTGGGCTGAACTTGTATGCTTACGCCAGCGGAAATCCTATCAGTCTTACGGACCCGTTTGGTCTCTTCGGCAATCCCGTTTCCGGCCCTAATGGCTCTAGTTTTCCTTGGAGTGTTTACGCTTTAGGTGGCGTGTTGCATGTGCCCACACCGCCCCACATCGATCCTGGCGATGCTTTCCTGATGTTTATGATGGGCGGTGTCGCCTTCGGTGCGGTCGGGTCCATGGTGGTCGCCAGTGCGGCACCTTTGGCAGTCTACGGTCTCACTGCTGTAGGTGTAACGGAAACGACCGCGACTGCAACCGTAACAGGTGGACTCGCCCTTACGGCTGCAGCCGGTGCGGGGCTAACAACATACGATGTTGGGGTGAGTGCGGCGGCTGGCAATTGGAACAAGGTAGCTTTTGACGTGGGAACTCTTGGTGGTGGTTTCCTACTCGGCGGATTGGGTGGAGGTAGGTTCATTGCAGATTATGTTAGCCCGACCCGGAGCACGGTACCACCCTCGTGGAACCCATTTACCGCGGATGCGGGTTACGGCTTTGTCCGAAATTCAAATTTGCCTCTGGGCACCGATATCTATAATTGGCTCGGCACTGGACCGACACCAACCAGCGCAGGCTTCACGGCCGCTCTTACGTCGAGCGGTACATCCTCGTTACTCACCCTCTCGAACGGACAGGACCCGTTACAGTGGTTGACGGTTCTCCCAAAGTTATCTCCACCAATTGATGGACCACTGAAATGAGGGCCTTCACGTCCATTTCCCGGGAGTAAGACTTGGCATCTGTTATGGTTTCTTTCTTTGATGTTCTGGCTTTAGCTCTCATGATTTGCGTGCCGGTGCTACTTGGGCGGCTTGTTGCAAACTATTTCGGCGTCTGGTGGGGTGTTGGGTCGGGAACTCTTTCGACCGTCCTGTGTGCTACATTATTGACGCTACTCTACCGAGCCAAAAGACGGCGCCAGGAGAGCAAGCGCCGCGGTCTCCGTGAGAAATATCGCGGAATATATCGTGTGCTTTCTGTCCCATCCGAGGCAAAAAATGTCATCAAAGCTCCAGGCAATGAGATCATCGTGGGAGACTACGGCTGGGAATCAGAGCCGCCGAAGAATAAGGGTGATCTGGTTTTCTTACAAGGACTCGACGAGAATTGGAGAGTGGTCTGGTACGCCGGTTTTTCGGCGCAACAGATCGAATATATTGGTCCAAAGCCACGCTCGCAGTACGACTGGGACTCGTCATGGTTCAAAGCTCCCCCACGTTGTCCCTTCGCAATACGATCCCGAAAAACTACCAGCATGGGGCTTCCCAACATTTGGGGGTCGAATGGACCCAGGCGCCTGTGACCTGGAATCGTGTCCCATTGGCACCTCCCGTCGGAGGGCACAGCCGGGAAGGGATCAAAAGGGATAGGGGTCACCCCATTAGCATGGGCTGCTCCTGCTCATAGTGTCGTCGGATGAAGCACCGGATACGTTGTATTTTGCTGTTCGTCGCGTTACCGACGTTTGGCTATGCGCCGCAGCGAAGCGGCCTGGCCAGCCTGGAACTAGCGCAAACCGCCTTTCCTTTTTCTTTCGCCGCTCCCACACATGCCACAACTGGCCAAGATGAACTGCTGAGTCTTGCGGACGGTGGCGCACGCCTCCTGCGCTCCGGAGGCGTGCAAATTCTCGCTGACCAGACTGTTTCATTCGCTTACGGCGCTAGGCGGGGATTGACCAACCGCACCGACCAGGTCGGCTCGACCACTTACCACCCCGATGGCAACGGCAACATCACCAACATTGTCGAGAACACCAAAACAAACGCCTGGACTTTCGATGCTTATGACCGCGCGATTTCGTACCAGGATGCCGATGGCAACGTGATTGGCTACAAGAATGATGGCAACGGGAACGTTACAAACATCATCTATCCCGGCAATCGCAATGTTTATTATCTGCGAGATAGCCTCGGTCAAATCACGACCGTGACAGACTGGCTCGGTGGTCAGACGTTCATCGGCTATAACCTCAACTGCCAGCACACCAGCATAACTCGTCCCAACGGCACTGTCCGGCTGATCGGCTACAATGATGCGGGCGAAACGACCAACATTGTGGAGAAGACTACCTCCGGCTTCCCGATTGCCTTTTTCATGCTCGGTTGGACTAACTCGGCGCGGATCGCTTGGGAATTCGCCGCTCCGCTGCCACCAAACACAAATCCGCCGGGCCGGCTGCTGGAGTTCGATGCCGACAACCGTCTGATCTATTGCAACAAGATCGCCGTTCTATCCGATTTGAACGGTAATATGACCTACGGGCCGCTTATCGGGCCCAGCGGCTTTGTGTCTTACGATTACAATGCCCGCAACCAGCTCACCAGTGCGGGTGGCCTCACTTATGGCTATGACCCGGCAGGATTTCGAACCTCGATTACCAACGGCACCAATGTGGCCCGATTCGTGATCAATCCGAATGCGAATCTCCCGAAGGTGCTCATGCGCACGCGGCCGGGTATCACGAATTACTACATTTGGGGATTGGGCCTGCTCTATGAAATTGTTGAAACCGCAACAAATACGAGCACGCTCACCTATCATTTCGACCTGCGCGGCAGCACGATTGCGATCACAGACGGCAACGCCAATATTAAGGAGCGCTTCGAATACTCCTCTTACGGAATGCTGCTTTACCGCAGCGATTCGACGGACACGCCGTTTCTTTACAACGGCCGCTACGGAGTCATGACCGATGCTAACGGCCTGCTCTACATGCAGGCCCGCTATTACAATCCTTACATCTGCCGATTCGTTAATCCTGATCCGGCTGGATTTGCGGGCGGTCTGAATTGGTATGCTTATGGCGACGGGAACCCGGTGAGCAACCTCGATCCGTTTGGGTTGGGGGCGATGGGCGAAACCGGGCGGAGCTCCTGGCTAAATTGGCAGGCCGATGCTCTTGGTTTTGGCAAAGGCTTCGCTCAGGCCGATAGCGCCGCCAGCATGGCCTTGCTCCAACGCCTGGCCACACCGGGACCCGTGCAGCTCTACGATGACGCCACTGCGATGCTCAGCACCGCCGCCTCATTTGCTGACGATCCATCCGGATTCATCTCTTCAAGGGTCAATACTTTCGTTGATTCGCTTAAGACGCCAGAGGGGGTTGGCGGTCTAGCGCATAGTTTGCTCCTCCAATGGGCTCTGGGATCAGTTATGGGTGGGGGTGGCGCGGCCGCAAAGGACGCAGAGGACGGGATTATCTACCTCCGCACGAGCTCGAAGGGTGGTGAGTACGTCGGGCAGGTCGGAAACGCTGCACGGTACGCCCAGAGGCAGTTGGAACACGCGGCTTTAAATCCAACAGAGTCCTTTGTCTTCCAGGAGTTGGAGCGGGTAGCCGCTGGCTCCGGCAGGTCCCTAGATGTTGCTGAGGAGGACTGGATTCGAGCGGGGGGAGGCCCACAGTCGACCGGTGGGCGCCTCGAAAATGATCGACATCAAATGAATGACGAAGCCTATCGAAGAGCAGGAGGCACGATAAATTACCCATGAAACTCGAGATCGAACCAGGCTTGGTTTTTGCGATCAGACTTTTGAATGGAGCCTACGGCTTTGGACAATTGCTCGTACGACAAGAGCCAATATTTTACATGGCAGGTTATGACGCCCAGTCGCAAACACCCACCCTCGGCCATGATACAATTTGGAAAGCTAAACCTGTGTTGTTGGGCAATTTTTTCGACGTATTGATTCGCAACGGTCGATGGGCGCCAGTTGGGCACTCCACACCACCAGTGGTCCCTTATCCATGTTTCAAGATAAGAATCGGCGATAAATTCTACGTGGAAACCTGGGACAGAAACCGAAAGCGCGAAGCAACTGAAGACGAGTTGGCGCAACTGCAACCGCGTTCGAACTATGGCCCGATCTTTTTGGAGAATGCGCTAAATGCTTATTTCGGATTGAGACCATGGGAAACCGCTTTTGAACCGCTGAGAACAGAAACAGTGCTTGCCGTTTCAAAACTATGCTGATTTGTTGGCCTGGCTAAACGTTATTGCAAAAATCACCATTTCTGCCGTGGTTTTCGGGCCTGGATCGAGGCCGTGGCGGGCTAAAAGGCGGCATGGTAGTTCGAACAATCACGTAACATGGGTCGAAAATGACCATTACGGCGATGCTGGGACGCCATGCATGGCAAAGTCGGCACCCGCCGAGTTCGAGACTGCGCTGAACGTCTTGGCAGACGTCGCACACTCGCTCGGCGACCCTCGATTGACATGCAGCAATCCGAAGGTCGTTGCGGTCCTGGTCGGATAGCTACGGTGCGCGGAGCCACAAAGAGGAAGTAGTTCGTGTGAATGTTTCATTCAGACTTTTTGGGAATAGAATGAAAACCACCAACATCGCGGAGAAGAGCGTCACCAAGCCAGAGGGGTTCCTGACGGCGGAAAGGTCATTATACAGATCTGGAGGAAAGCTGGTGGCGAATGAGTGAACACATCGAGAAGCTACTCTCCCTCGCCAGCCCTTCGCTTGAGGCCGTGTCGGTATTAGGACCTCATACGCAATCTATGCGCGGCGCGCTTGCCGAGGAACTCATCGGAGTGCTGGGCCGGCGCAACGGTTTTTTTGCGTTCGAGTCCGCATTGTTAGTTCGTCCGTATTATTCGGAAAGCAGCCCGCTCGGCATCGTTCAATGGAATGCTCCGAAGCTGTGGAAAGGAAATTACGGTTCATCGCTGCCCGATATGCTTTGTTTCGCGGAGGATGCTTTTGGAGTTCAATTCTGCATTCACAACGCGACGATCTGTTCATTTGATCCCGAGACAGCCGTACTCAAGGAAATCGCCCGTAGTATAGGAGGATGGGCCGGCTGGATACTTGAAGATCACAAGGTTCGAACAGGCTGGCCCCTAGCACATTTCTGGCAGCTAAGGCACGGGCCTCTGAGGCATGGGGGGCGACTTCTCCCCAAGGTGCCTTTTGTTTTGGGTGGCCAGTTCACAGTTGAGAATCTGTACGAGCTGAATGATCTTGAGGGCATGCGGGTTCGTGCGGATATAGCCACTCAGTTGAAGGCATGCCCCGACGGATCCAAAGTCGTGATACGGATTCGCCGAGGTGGATGATGCGCGCACTATCTCCTGGTTTCGTTCGAGGAGCCCGCAATCCGCAATCAGAACTGCCTCAACCGATAAAACTTCTGCGGCGCCGTTGCTGTCGGATCCGTGAACAGCTTGAGGGCGCCATTACCTGAGTTCGTAGCGAGAGCCATCCAGTTCACGTCCGTAATCACGGATTTGAAGTCCAGGGAGTAAGTCTTCCGATACAGGCTCTGGGCCAGGACGCTGAAGCTGCTGCCCTGGAGAGCAGGACTGAGCAACTGGAGGACAGGCACATTGCCGGCCACAAGTGCCATCGAGTGCGCTTCTCCGGCGGCGAGGCCTATGACGTTGCCCAACGTCGGCAGCTCAATCTGATGATTGGCATCGGAGCCCCAGGCAGCAAGTGTTCCGTCCTGCTTCAAAGCCAGCGTGTGCGCTCCACCGCCCGCAACAGCCACGACGTTGCTCAGGCCCGCCGGCACATCGGTCTGGCCTTGTGAATCGTCGCCCCACGCAGCCAGCGAGCCGTCAGCCCGCACGGCCAAAGAATGATACTTTCCGGCGCCAATCGCGACCACGTTACTCAGCCCCACCGGCACAATGGACTGGCCGGTAAACATCCCTCCGTCATTCGTGTTTTCGCCCCAGGCGGATACGGTCCCATCCGCGGAAAGCGCCATGCTATGATTGCCGCCCGCGGCCACTGCGACCACATTGCTCAACCCAACCGGCACGTTGCACTGGCCGAAAGTATTGTCGCCCCAGGCAATCACCGTGCCATCGCGGCGCAGGGCCAGGCTGTGCCAGGTGCCTGCGCTGATGCCAATGACTTGCCCCGGAGCTCCCGGCACATTGGTCTGGCCGTAGTCATTATTTCCCCAAGCGACCACCGACCAGTCGCTGCGGATAGCCATGCTATGATAGCCGCCTGCCGCAATGGCCAGGGAGTTTGCCGCTCCAGCAGGCACATCACACTGCCCGTTCACATCGTCGCCCCAGGCGAGGATTGAGCCATCCGCGCGCAAGGCCATGCTGTGCCAGGCGCCGGCGGCGATGGCCACAACGTTCGTCAATGAGGCAATCGCGTTCGTTTGCCCCCACGAATCATCGCCCCAAGCTGCGCTCGAGAGCACCGCCAGCAAAGCGTTCGAACTGACCGCGAATCCTTGCCCGTTGGTAACCACTACCGAGTAAGAGCCGTAATTCGAGCCTTGAGCCGGAGTCAGAGAGAAAGAAGTGTTGGTCGCTCCCGGGATGTTGCTGTTGTTAAAGCGCCACTGATAGCCCAGGGGCGCGGAGCCTGTGGCAACAACGGAGAACGTGGCGTTCTGCCCGGCGGTGTTGGTCTGGCTATGCGGCTGAGTGGTAATCGTGGGCGGCACGAGAACCGTGATGTAGGCCGCTTTCGAATTTGTGGATGAACCTCCGGGTCCGCTAACGACTTCAGTGACCGTGAAGCTTCCGCCGTTCGTGTAGCTATGCGCTACATTCGTGCTGGCGATGTTCGTGGTCACCCCATCGCCGAAACTCCAAAAATGATTCGTGATGCTTCCCGACGAGGTGTCACTGAACGTCACGCTCAGCGGGGCCGGCCCATTGGTCGGACTGCCCGAGAAGGACGCGACCGGGGCAACAGCGCCGCCCAGGACTATGACATAATCGCCGACCACCGGATAATGATCGCTGCCCGTGAAGGTGCTGCCGCTGCCCGTCAGCAGAATGTCCGAATAAACAGTTGGAGCGCTCGGAGTGGTGAAGTTCAGGTCATCCAGGGAATGGTTGAAAGAGCTGGTCACCGAACTGCTTCGTGGCGTCGAGCCATTGTTCCCGAAGACCTCGAACGCGTATCCGTACTTCGAGGAAGGAAAGTTGGAGGTGTCGAAAGGGTCCGATGTATCCGGCGCGATTTGAACGCCGCCCTGGCTATTGTAAACACCAAACATGGGGGCGTTCATCAGTTGAATGTCTATGCGTGAATCCAACGTGCCCGTTGAATCGCCGTATAAATAAGTTGCATTGTCCCCAACGCCATTGGTCCACGTCGTAGTGGTCGGCGGCACGGTTTTGGATGTGGGATCATAAGCTTGTGTTTGCCTGGAGTTGCCCCAAATGGCGCTGTTGTCGGCCCAATTGATTGCGTCTGAGGTGCTCTGCCCCGTCAGGCACTTGTAGGCATTCTCATTACTTCCATTGAACAGGTTCCAATCGCCCGAATAGAGGATGTGGGAGCCCGCTGGCAAATTGTACTTGGCGTCGCTGCGCACTTCTTGCGCCTCGGCATAACGCGCGTCGCCCACCGAATTGTCGCTCGTGCTGCGGGCGTGGCTGACATACATGTAAAAATCGTTGGTAGTCCCGAACCCTATCGGGCGAAGCAGATAAACCATTGGGGCGCGCGTTACGCCGTTCACACCCCCGCCCACGTTGTGGGCCGCCACATAGGTGCCATTGGACTGCAACAGGACCGTGTCGCCAGTCCTCAGGGCTCGCGCTGAGACCACCTGGATCGTCTGGGTATTGTAGATGATGCCGTCCGGCCCACCGCCGGTGTTGGGGTCGGCAGTCGGATCGAAGGCATACTTTCCCGCGCCGTAGATGTTGTTGAGCTGCACGACAAAGTTCGACAACGTGGTGGACTGCAGTTCCTCACAGCCCATCACGTCAATAGGCTGTGCGTTGGGGCCAATGTGGTGCAACCCAATACCCTGGACCACTGTAGGCAAGGTGTGCGCTGAGCCCGTGATGTTGTTGTCGCTGCCCTGGTCGGCGCAATCTATGTTGTAAGAGACGATGCGCAGGATTTTGGCCTGGGCGGCCAAGGCGCACATTGCAATCAGCCCGGCCGCAAATGCTTTCCGCATGCTTGATAAACTCACAGCTTTTCTCGATCAGTATAAACAAGAGTATGGCCACAAACCCGCACAAAAGTCAATCATTGTGTGGCTTTCCAGGGCGACGGGCAGGGTGCGTTCCGGATCGGAGCGCACAACTCTGTTGTTCGAGTCGTTCGTGGCTTCTGGGAAACGCAGCCAACAGCCACGCACAACAGAGTTGTGCGCTCCTTTTTTGCCTTTCTTGAACGCGCCCAGCGCGACGGGAACGCATCTTGATACTACTTCCCCGGTCGGCAGTGGTGGCTGGGGGCACGGAGCGCGGCATTTATGCCGCTTCACGCCCCGAACGCACGGAAGGCCCCGGGTTATCAGGTGCGTTTATCGTGCTACGCACGGTGAAGCGGTATAAATGCCGCGCTCCGTCCCCGCGGTAGCCGCCGCTAAACTGGTGCCGGTGCCAAGCGGCACCCGCACGCCAAAACGGTGCCTATAGGCACCAAAAATGGCGGAACATTGTAGGGAACGACGTAAGGAGTCCATTCCTGGCGCGTAACCAGCGGCTACCTCTACCGCCCAAACAGCACAGTTGCAGCACACTTGCGGTACCCGTCAAAATCCACTTCCACCATCGTATTTACCTATGGCCATCCAAAGACAGCACACTCACAGCACACTTAAAAATCCGCTTTCACCTCGTGTTTACCGAGGACCTCTCACTTGCACCCCTTTTTTGCCAAGTACATTCACACCCCTTACCACTGCCGCAGCCGATAGTACTTGGCCGGAGTGGTGGCGTTCGGATCGGCAAAGAGGAGCAGGGCGCCGTTGCCACTATTTGTGGAAAACGCCGTCCAGATTGAGGAGTTGGCGGTTGGTTTGGAGTCGAAGGCATAGGTTTTGCGGTACAGGCTCTGGACCAAAGCGCTGAACTGTATTCCTTGTCGCGCCGGGCTTAATAACCGGAGCGCCGGAACGTTGCCGGCCACAAGGGCCATCGAATGATCCTCGCCGGCCGAAACGGCGACCACGTTCGTCAGCCCAGGCAAATTGCACTGGCTGTTCCAGTTCGCGCCCCAGGCCAGAACGGTGCCGTCCCTTTGCAAAGCCAGGCTATGGGCGCCCCCCGCAGCCACTGCCACCACATTGCTTAGTCCAGGGGGAACGTCAATTTGGCCCTGGGAATCATCGCCCCAGCCCACTACAGTCCCATCCGCTCGCACTGCTAACGAGTGGTAGTCTCCCGCTGCGATGCCGACAGCCGTGTTCAGACCCTCGGGCAAAACCGACTCTCCCGCAAATGTGCCATCCGCTCCCGTATTGTCACCCCAGGCAGCGACTGTTCCATCTGCCCGCAGCGCAAGGCTGTGGTTGCCGCCCGCGGCAACAGCGACGACAGCGCTCAGGCCTGCTGGCACATTGCACTGGCCGAAACTGTTGTCGCCCCAGGCGGTGACTGTCCCATCGCGTCCCAACACCAGGCTATGCCAGGCGCCGGCGCCGACACCGATCACCTGCCCGAGTCCGGCAGGCACGCTGCTTTGGCCATAATCGTTGTTGCCCCATGCAGTGACGCGGCCATCACTCCTGATTGCAAGGCTATGGTAACCGCCGGCAGCTATGGCCAGCGCATTGTTTAGCCCGGCAGGCACATCGCACTGGCCGTTGATGTCGTCGCCCCACGCCAGGACTGTGCCGTCGGCGCGTAAAGCAAGGCTGTGCCACGCCCCGCCGGCGACGGCAATGACGTTGGTCAGAGACACAGGCCCGTTGGTTTGGCCCCAGGAACTATCGCCCCAGGCTGCGGTTGCTATGACGGCCAACAGCGCGTTCGAGCTGGCCATTCGGCCCAGCCGGTTGCTTACCACAACGGAATAGAGTCCATAATTGGCGCTCTGGGCCGAAGCGAAAATCAGCGATGCGTTCGTGGCGGCTGCAATGTTGTTGCTATTGAATAGCCACTGATAGCTCAGAGGCGCAGTGCCTTGGGCAGCCACAGAAAGACTCGCGCCCTGGCCAACAGTCACCGACACGCTCTGTGGTTGTGTGGTGATGACCGGCGGCGAAAGGACGGTCAGCACCGCGTTCGTGCTCGTCACACTGCTGAGTGAGTTGCTCACCACGACGGAATACGAGCCGCCATCAGCCAACTGCACGTTCGTTCGGGAGTAAGTTGAGTTTGTGGCGCCGAGTATGTCGGCCGAATCGAAGCGCCACTGATAGTACAGCGGTGTGGCGCCGGTTACCCCCACGCGGAACACGGCATTCGACCCTACACCGATCGTAACATTTGTCGGCTGCTGGCTGATAATCGGCCCGCCTCCGCCGATGACGAACGTTTGCACAAAGCTCGCCAAATCGTAGTGATACACGTCCGCGTCGCCGCCGGACCAGTTCGTGTCTGCGTATTGCCAGATGTACCACGAAGGCCATGGGTAACTCGAGCTCGGCCCGCCAGTTTGCGGTTGCGGATTGTTCGGATACGCAGCGATCCAATCCGGCCAGTTCGTGACCGATGAGTTCAATCCCGGGTAGCCGTTCGCCGGGTTCGAATACCAGGTACCGGTATAGACCACCGGCTTGATGGTCATTCCGGCGGCGTGCGCATAGTTGGAGACGGCATTACACCACTCGTTCACCCAGGCCGACAGACTGGCGGTTGTAAAGCTGCCCCCGGTAACAGCGGGATCTTCCCAATCCAGCATGGGTACCAAGTAGGTCCCGCCGGGCTTTACATAGGTGCCCGCGATGCTCCAGAAATACGCCGCTTCGCTGTCCGCGCTGCTCGAGCCGGTGATATTCGGATGGAGCGACGGCCGCGCATAGTGATACGCCCCAATGTAAATTCCCACATTTTTTGCCCCCGCTTCCTGCGCTGTGAAGTAAGGATTCACATATCCAGTGCCTTCGGTGGCCTTTGCCCATGCGAACGCCACGCCCGCGTTGTGCACATTTGTCCAATTGATGCTCGGCTGGTAGCCCGATACATCCGTTCCCAAAGGACGCTGGGCCATCGTGCGTCCGGGCATGAGGATAATCGTCGAAACTAGAGCGAGGGTTAAATAGTTAAATGAGTTAAATAGGTTAAATGGGGAAGTCACGTCGCGGTAGTGCGAGCAAGACCGCTGGAAATTGCGGACCAAAGACAAATGCACCTTCCGAGAGTAAAGCAAACAGCGCCACACATTCAACTCCAAAGACTCCAAAGCGAGCGCTTGCGCTGAACCCCGAACCCTGAACACAACCCACCAACCCACCCCATTCGTTTGCCCCTCGTTGCCTCTACTGCTACAGTCGTGCGACTTTATGGGCAAAGAATTCGACCTGACACCGCGCGAGGTGCCGCGCGTGGAAACCAAATATCGCCGGATCATTTCGAAACTGCCGCATCCGGATTCACTGCCGACGCTCGAGAAACTGCGCCGGTTCGAGCCCCAGTCCATGCGCGGCCAGCCGCCGGTGGTCTGGGAGCGGGCGGAGGACTTCTCGGTATATGATAAATACGGCAATCGTTGGATCGATTGGAGCAGCGGCGTGCTGGTGACAAATTGCGGCCATGGCGCCAGAGAAGTCCGCGATGCGATCATCGCCCAGGTCAACAGCGGTTTATTGCACAATTACGTTTTCCCCAGCGAAGAACGGGCCGAGTTGGTCGAAGAACTTGTAAAAGTCGCTCCGAAGGGTTTGGACAAAGTCTTTTTGCTCACAACAGGGTCCGAGGCCGTCGAATGTGCGTTGAAGCTGGCGCGTGCGTACGGCATTGGAAAAGGCGGCCCAAAGAAGATCGCGCTTGTGGGCGCCGAACGCGGATTCCACGGGCGCACGCTCGGCTCTCAGCAAGCTGGAGGGATACCCGGCCAAAAGCAATGGATCGTCAACGAGGACCCCGCCATCGTGCAAGTCCCTTTCCCGGACGGTTATTGGACCGAGGACACAAGCTTTCGTGTGTTCCTGGCTGCACTGGAAAAGAAAGGAGTGCAGCCGCGAAATGTCGCCGGCGTCATCTTCGAGACTTACCAGGGTGTCGGCCCGGACTTCGCGCCGACCGAATACATTCAGGAACTGGCGCAGTGGTGTCGGACCAATGGCGCGCTATTGATTTTCGATGAGGTGCAGTCCGGTTTCGGACGGACCGGCAAGTTCTGGGCTTTCGAACATTACGGCGTCACTCCCGACTTGATCTGCTGCGGCAAAGGCATCAGCAGTTCGCTACCGGTTTCCGCGGTTCTTGGCCGGCAAGAGATCATGGACCAATTCGGCCCAGGCTCAATGACCAGCACGCACACGGGCAATCCCGTCTGCTGCGCCGCCGCATTGGCCAGCGTGAGAAAAATTGTCGCTGAAAACCTCACCGCAAATGCCGCGCGATTGGGCGAGATTCTTGACTCTGGGTTAAAGGAGATTCAGCAACGGCACCGAAACCGAATCGGTCGCTACAGTTGCCGCGGTCTTGTTGCCGGCCTCCAAATTACCAAACCGGGAATGAAAGAGCCCGATCCAGACCAGGCCCATGACATTGTCGAGCGCTGCTTTCACAAAGGCCTGCTCTTTTTCTCGCCCGTCGGCGCCTGGGGGCAAACCGTGAAAATCGCTCCGCCCTTGACGATCACCGAGGACGCCCTCCGGGAGGGCCTGGGTGTGCTGGCAGAAGCCGTGAACGAAGCTGCAAAGTAGCACAGCATCCGTGGTTAAAGGATTGCAGGAAAGACATTTTCGGAAACAAAATTCGGATTTGCAATTCCGCCCAAATGGCGGCATTATCTTTGGCTCCGTGTCGGGGCGTAGCGTAGCCTGGCTAGCGCGCTTGTTTCGGGTACAAGAGGTCGTGAGTTCGAATCTCACC
>PSRM01000126.1 GCA_003176045.1 Verrucomicrobiota bacterium
TGCTATGCCCACGGTTGCCGAGCAGCTCCGCCAGGCCCGTGAAGCCAGAGGGCTCTCGCTTCACCAGGTTGCGGACATTTTGAAAATCCGCACCGACCATCTTCAAGCGTTGGAAGCGGGGGATTACAAGCCTTTCTCGGCTCCGGTCTATGTGAAGGGCTTTGTCCGCGCCTATTCAAAGCTTCTGAAACTCGACGTGGGGCAGATGATGATCGCGCTGGACGGCGAGATGGGCCAAATCAAGAAACTGTCCGAACCGCCACCCCTCACAGATCAGCCCCGCACGATCCTCGATTTCCTCATGTATCAGCTTTCGAAGTTGAAGCTGCGCAATGTGGCAATCGGTTTGAGCGCAATCGTGTTGCTGGTGGTCGTTTTGGTGATCGTTAGCGTCTGGCGTTCTCATCATGCGGCAGATCCGCTCAAGAATTTGCCGCCGGCGGTCTATCGCGGCAAAGCGGGAGGTGGGGACACATTGCCGGTTCCCAAAAGGTGAGGGGCAAACACCAAAAACCAACCACCAAACACCAGAGAAACATCAAATTCCAAACATCAAACTTCAAAGAAGCTTCAAGCCTCAAGCCTCCAGCGCCGGCTTGGGCGCCGTTACTGCTACGAAGCCAGAGGACGGAGGACAGAGGTCAGCGATCAAAGGCGTTCCCACAGATTCCACAAAATCCTAACTTGCCGGCCAGCAGGAACAACAGATTCACGTAAACCGCTGCCAGCACGTCGTCCACCGTGACGCCCCAGCCGCCGGGCAGGGATTGGCTTTGATGAATCGGCCACGGTTTCACCACGTCGAAAAGGCGAAAGGCCAGAAATACTCCGATGGTCCAGGGCCAGAATTGAGGAGTGTAAAAAAAGAAAGGCGGAGGCATTTTGCCGAGGTATATAGATATCGGTAGCACCCACGCGATGAAACAAACCGGCATCGCCGTCACTTCATCCAGCACCACTGATCCCGGGTCTTTCTGGCCGAGGATTTTTTCGGCAACGCCGCAGAGCCAGACCGAAACGCCGATGCCTGCGACTGTTCCGCCGATGAACATCCAGAGATTCCCGAAAGAAAGCAGAAGCCCGAACCACAGCAGTCCCAGTAGCGACCCAAACGTGCCAGGGGCGAATGGAATCCTGCCGATGCCGAAGCCCTGGGCGATCCAGAGCGCAAATGTTTGATTCAGGCGACGTATGGCCATGAGGATCTGACACGAATTTCACGAGTTAGCTCCAATTCGTGACAATTCGTGAAATTCGTGTCTCTCATACATCATCAAGATAAAGCGCTCTGTTCTTCCAAAGATACAGCCAGCCCGAGGTCAGCGTCAGCGTTACCGAGATCCACATGGCGGCCTCGGCGAACGAATAAACCCACGGCTTCTGTTTAAAGAGAGTCCAGCCGAAAACAACCTGCCCAAAAGCACCCCAATCGCCGTAGGCGTGCAGAACCAGCAACGCGATGATGGCGACGATCTGCGAGATGGTTTTATGCTTTCCGTAACGCTCCGCCGCCAGGACGACATGGCGGGACGCAGCTAATAATCGCAGGCCCGTGATCGCCAGCTCCCGCGCCACGATAATTACCACCATCCCGGTTGCCACGCCTGTCGAAGCAGGAATCCATCCTCGCCCGACAAACGCAATGAAGGCCGAGCAGACCATGATCTTGTCCGCCAGCGGGTCCATGAGGACGCCGAAATTGGTAATCAACCGTCGGCGGCGCGCGATTTCTCCGTCCAGAAAATCCGTTACACCACTGGCGATGAACAGAGCCAGAGAAATGGTTTCATGAAACCTGACCTCAGAAAACATCACCGCCAGAAACGCAATCGTAAAGATGAAGCGCGAGACGGTGAGTTTATTGGGCAGATTCATCTAATACTTGTCGCGAGGCGCAATCTTACGGGTAAAGCCCAGCCAAAGACATTTGAAATTTTTTAACCCGGATGAACAAGGATAAACACGAATAGAAAAGTCAAACAGAGATACTTTTTCTCAATTTTCAGCCAGTAGATCTCAAAAGGCCCTCCGAATAGTTCGGCGCCCAAAGCCAAAGCGGTAGAGGACTACCGCACTCCAAGACGCTTCGCGAGTTTGCCGCCGCTGGTGCAACGCGGAGCGTCTTGGAGTGCGCCAGTCCTCTGGCGCTTTGGATTAGAGAACTACCGCGCGCCAAGTTTACCCGATGCTTCGTGTTTTAGGTGTTTAGTATTTGCTTAGATCGTTTGAAGCTTGGTGTTTGCGTGGACTCCTGCTAAAACCCACTGCGTGTCATCTACGTTTTCGATTGGTTTTCTAGGTGCAGGCAAAATGGCTTCCGCATTGGCTAGGGGTTTCGTCCAGGCGGGGTTGGTTACGGCTAAACACATCCTCGCCAGCGACCCCGCGCCTGCCGCTCGTGCTACTTTTGCTAAAGGAGTGGGCGCCAAAACCACCACGAGCAACTCCGAAGTTGCAAAATTTGCCCAAGTGCTCCTGCTCGCTGTAAAACCCGATCAGGCCGCCAGCGTCCTCGCCGAAATCCGTGACCAATTCACAGAGGACCACTTGCTGGTTTCCATCGCCGCGGGCGTTCCTTTGCACAAACTCGAATCCGCATTGCCGTCGGGCTCACGGGTTATCCGCGTCATGCCTAATACTCCCGCGCTGATCGGTTGCTCCGCCACGGCATTTGCCCCGGGCAAAGCCGCGCGGCCAGCCGATAGCAGCCTGGCGCAAAAACTGTTCTCAGCCGTGGGCGTTGCGTTCCAGCTCAAAGAATCTTTGCTCGACGCCGTGACGGGGCTTAGTGGCAGTGGCCCGGCGTATGTCTATATGGTCATTGAAGGTATGAGCGACGGCGGCGTAGCGGCGGGCCTCCCTCGCGATGTAGCGACTAAACTCGCCGCTCAGACAGTTCTCGGTGGCGCCAGAATGGTGCTCGAAACAGGGATGCATCCCGGTGCTCTCAAAGACATGGTCGCCAGCCCCGGCGGCACGACCATCGAAGGTCTTCACGAACTCGAAAAAGGTAAGTTGCGCGCGACGTTGATTAGTGCGGTGCGGGCGGCGACGGAGAAGTCAAAAAAATTGGGGGCGTAGCCTCCCGCACAGCAATCTTAATCTGCCTGAAACTTGCATGTCCTTAAACCCTCGAAGAAAACCATTACTCACGGCGCAAAAATCAATTCTTTACCCAGCCTGCACATCCCGATATCCAGGGCCCCTCGTCACCCGTGTTCGCTCCATGCGCCTTCTCCCGAATTAACTCGGTCAACTCAATTAATTCAGTTAACTCCTTTCCTTTCTAAATTAGCGTGCATTAGTGTTTATTAGCGGTTAAAAACTCTGCCATGAAACGCCGCCAATTTCTTAAGTCCCTCGCCTTCACCGCTCCCACCGCGCTTATCCTTCCGCGTGTCCGCCTCTTCGGCGCCGAAGCGCCGAGCAACAAGCTCAACGTTGCCCTCATCGGCACCTGGGGCCGCGGCGAAGCGCACTTCAGCGGTCTTATGTCTGAAAACATCGTCGCCCTCTGCGACGTGAACGAAAAGCACCTCGCTTTCGGCGCCGAGAAAATGAATTGCCCCAAAGCAAAGCAACACGTGGATTGGCGCAAACTGCTCGACCAAAAGGACGTCGAGGCCGTCGTTTGCTGCACCGCCGATCACACCCACGCTTTCGTCGCCAACTGGGCGATGAACCGCGGCAAACATATATATTGCGAAAAGCCTCTCGCGAATAGCGTCCAGGAAGCTCGCGTGGTCCGCGCCACTTACCTTAAAAACAAAAATAAACTCGCTACCCAGATCGGCACCCAGCGGCACGAGTTCGAGAACTTCAACCGCGTGCGCGAACTGGTGCGCGATGGCGCCATCGGCCAGCTCCAGGAAGTCAGCGCCTGGGGCGACCGCCAACTCCGCCGCTCCGGCTACCTGCCCGCCGAAGGCTCGCCCCCGCCCGATTTCCATTGGGATCTCTGGCTCGGCCCTTCGCCCGAGCACCCGTGGAATCCGGGTTACTTTGCGGGCGGCCCCGGCATGAACTGCCTTTCCTGGAACATGTTTTGGGACTTCGGCAGCGGACAGGTTGGCGACATGGGCAGCCACACCATGGACCTCGCCTGGAACGCAATTGACGCCGACCTGCCCACCTCAGCCGAAGCCAAAGGCGAGCCGTTCAATCCCGAAGTCACGCCCGTCACGCTCCAAACGCATTTCGAGATTCCTGCCAACGATTGGCGCCAGGCCATCCGCGTCTCCTGGTACCAAGGCGGGGCGTTGCCCGAATCGCCCGTCAAATACCTGGACGTCAAAAAGATTGATCATGGCGCGCTTTTCGAGGGCAGCAAGGGCGCGCTTGTCGCCGACTTCACCTCGCGCGCCCTTTTCCCCATGGGCAACCAGGCCGATCTCACCTATTACAAATCCCGCCCCAAATCAGACCTGATTCCGCCCCTGGGCAACTTCCAAAAGCAATGGATCAACGCCTGCAAAGGCAGTCTCAAGACCTCCTGCGACTTCGATTACGGCGGCAAAATGATCGAAATGATGCTCCTCGGCCTCGTCGCCTATCGCGCCGGCAAAAAAATCAAATACGACGGCGCGAGCGGGCAGGTCACGGATTGCTCGGAAGCGAACGATTTGCTGGCGCGGAAATATCGAGAGGGGTGGGCCTTAGACGGGTGAGGAATTCTTGTACTCTTTGCGTCTTTGCCTCTTTGCGTCTTTGCGTTAAATCCCTGGTTGTTACTGAAGAAGTTCATGGCCGCGAAATTGTGGCCGTATTGCGCACCGGCGTTCCCGCCTGATACCTGGCAAGGTCCGATTCAAGCTGCTTCTTAAGCGCGCTGTTCCCCATCCGATCAGACAGCTCAATCGCCAACTGGATCGCGCCGATTGCATCCGGGAACTGGCCACACTCAGCATACGCCGCGGCAAGCGCATCCAGAACCATTGGGTTCCTGCTGCCAGTCAACTCGTCCGCTCTCCGGGCACATTGCAACGCCCTGGGACCGTCTCGAACCGCGGCATCCGAGCTGGTCGCCAGCACCAGCGCGAGAGTTGCCAAGGCGGGAGGGAAATCGGGCCGCATTTCGAGCGCCTTTTGAAGATGATAAGCCGCGTCTGCATGCTGACCTTGTTTGAACAATAATCCGCCGAGTTCGTTGTGGATGTGCAGCCGTTCATTGGCGGGCCCAGCCAGATAATCAGCCAGTGCCAGCTTATAATGGCCGATCGCCTCCTCGGGTTTTCCCACCTGAATCAAGGCCCGGGCCAATTTGACACGCGCTTCGACCAATTGCGGGACCAGCGTCAGGGCCTTTTCGTATTGGGCTATGGCTCCTTCTACCTGGCCTTTGCGCAATAACGCATCGCCGTAGAGATGGTAGAAGATAAGTTTCCTGTGGTTTTCCTCGTAACCCGGGCGAAGGCCCGGGAGTTCCAGTTGGGCCGCCCTTAGATAATGGAAGATGGCCTCGTCCAGATTGCCCTTTTCCTCGAGAGTTTGGCCAAGGTAATTTTCCGCTCGCCAGCAGCTTGGATCACGGCGCAAGGTTGCGCGCCACAGAGTCTCCGGCTCAGCATAAACCCGGCTTTGGAACCACGTCATCGAACACAGTATCAGGGCCAGCAGACTGACAAGAGCGACAAACGCGGGGATCCGAACGCTGGCGGTGGAACCATTAAAGGATGAGATGGCAGCTTGCGGCTCCCTACTTTCCGCGGGAGCATTCATGCCTGACTCCAGGCTCTCATCCGGTACTGGTGTCTGCGGAGCCTCTCCCAAAGTTTGTGCGTACGGATTGAGCTTTGAGGTGAGAATTGCGGCCAGGAGGGCGATGGGACCGAGCATGGCGAAGTATTGCCAACGGTCTGCCACGAGCGCTACGTGCATGAAGTGGATGTTTATGAATCCAAGCACAGGCAAAAGCATCAGAATGAAGTAACCAAAGGCAAAAAGGCAAGCTTTGCCCCAGGTACGCCGGTAATGCCAACCAACCGCCAGAGCAAGGAACAGGATGCAGCACGGAACATAAGATGTGAGGCGCAACGGAGGCGTTTGCCAGAGCTGGTAAACAGATATGAGATGTACGGGAAAAATGAGTTTGTAAAGGTAGAACCAAACTGCGCAGCCTGCGGTAGCCAGGCGCGAGAAGAAATTATCGCTTCGCGCGGGGACGCCGACGCTTTGGTGTTGTTCAAACCAGATCGTGATCAATCCGAGAGCTAGCGCCGCGGCAAAAAACGGCATCGTTCGCAACACATCCCCCGGCCGGATTCTCCCTCGACGCCACCATATCAAAAGGAGAAGAACCACCGGGAGCGGCGCGATAGCCGTCTTGCTCAATATGCCGAGAATAAAAAAGGACACGCAAAGGAAGTAGTGCAAATACCGCCGGCTGGCGGCAGAACCGGAACTGTTAGCCTCATCGAACTGGCAGAAAAATAACAGACTGGAAAGGAAAAAACACATCGCCAATGTGTTTTTGAGCTCGGAAACCCAAGCAACAGATTCAATCGCTGCGGGATGCAGAGCAAAAATTAGGGCCGCCAGCCACGAACCGGGCACCTCCAGTCGCTTCAGCACGCGCCAAAACAACAAGGCATTCAGCGCGTGGACCAACACATTGACGATATGGTAGCCGGCAGGGCTGTTCCCCCACAGCGCGTGTTCCGCGAAGAATAAGGTGAATACCATCGGATAGTACTGCGGAGATTCAGTTGACGACCAGATTTGCTTAAATCCGCCTGGCTCGGAGAGCATCCTGTTGGCCGTCACGTTGTGGTCATCATCCCAGATGAACCCGGCCCGCCAGACGGGTGAATAGGCCAGCACTGTGACAACCACCAACGCAAAACCGTAAACCCAGTTTCGGCCTTCAAAGACAGGCGCCTTTGGGTTATTCTGTGGCAGCAAAGGTAATCCTCCCAGGGCGACGGTTGAATGGTTCATTCGACGAAACCGCCTCTGCCACCGCGCCGAGCCGCCGGGTCGTCGCGTCGGCATTTGCTCGTGCTCGCGCCCGGCGGGAATCTTTCACTCTCCAAGGCTACCGAATTTCGCAAACTCGAGCAAGACCACTGATCCTGCCAACCTGCCAAATCGGCACTAAGCATTTTTCTTACCCGGGAGATGCAGAATGACCCCAAACAGTTTCGCGCTTTTCTCGGGCTATATAAACCGGCACATGTCCGCTGCCGGATTTTCCACGAATCAGCCCAAACGGAAAACCCTTTTACAGCCAAATTTCGTAACCTCTTCTAAATCAATGCTATTTTTTCGTGGCACAGCTAATGCATACGGGAAGTTTATCACAATCAAAGTCCCGCGAGATAGCCCAAGAAGCCTATGGCCTCGAAAATATTGTTAGTCGAAGGCGAGTCGGACCTCATTGCCGGCGCCGAACAGGCACTGGTAAACGAAGGCTACGAGCCCGCTCTCGCTCACCGAGGCGATGACGGCCTGGCGTACGCTCGAGATGAGGTCTTTGCGGTAGTCCTGACCGGCTTGCGCGTGCGTGGGGTTTCGGGCCTGGACCTGGTCACCCAGCTTCATCTGGAAAAACCGCGGCTTCCAATCATTGTTGTAACCGCGGTTTGGGATTCCGAACAGGCCATCGAGGCAACCAGGCGGGGTGCTTTCGATTATCTGCCTGCGCCCTTCGATACGCGGGAGTTATTGCAAATTGTACGCAAAGCTGTGGCCTGCGAACTGTCATGCCGGCTTCCACTCCTGACAGCCGCTTCCGGACCTAGCCATTTCGGGCTTGTGGGTCGCAGCAGGGCGATGAACGAACTGTTCAGGGAAATCGGCAAGGCGGGAGGCAACTCCATCCCTGTCCTCATCCGCGGCGAGACCGGCACCGGGAAGGAGCTCGTGGCCTGGGCCATCCACAGCCACAGCGCCCGCGCCGATCACCTATTCGTGCCGGTTAACTCCGCGGCCCTTCCTGAGTCCCTTCTGGAGAGCGAGCTCTTCGGTTATGAGCGGGGCGCGTTTACTGGCGCGCAAGCCCGCCGTTTGGGCCATTTCGAGTCCGCAGGCAAAGGCACCATCTTCCTCGACGAGATCGGCGATCTTAGCCTGTCCGCCCAGGCAAAATTGCTCCGTGTTCTTCAAGAAGAGCAAATTCAGCGGCTGGGCAGCAGCAAAATTATCCCGATCGAAGCCAGGGTTCTATCCGCCACCCATCGCGACTTGGAAACCGCTGTGGCGGAAAAGCGGTTCCGCGACGACTTGTTCTTTCGCCTCAATGGCATGGAAATTATTCTTCTCCCCTTGCGGGAGAGGATGGAAGAATTGCATGATCTCGTAACTCATTTTCTGCGGCGCTCGGGCCTCGAACTCAATTTGGCGGAACCTTCGATCCAGTCCGACGCCTTTGATTTTCTCCGCGAGCAAACCTGGCCCGGCAACATCCGGCAATTGAAGCACGTCATCCATCGAGCCCTGCTGGAGGCCCGGAACCACCCCATCACACTCGCCCATGCCGAGGCCGCTTACAACCATCCTCATAACCCTCATAACCCCAAGCCGGCCGGGTTGAAGGCAATGACTATCGGCTCATACATGAGGGGGCTGGTTGCTGGCGCCCAGACCGGCCAAATCCCGCATGCGCACGCCCAAATGATCCACGACATGGACTGGGAACTCGTAACTTGTGCCCTTGAAGCGACTCATGGCAACAAAGCCCGCGCCGCACACTTGCTGGACATCACACGCAACACGATCCGCGCCAAGCTCCAGGCCCAGGGCTGAAAGCCCGCCACGTAGCCTGGGCTGAAGCGAGCGCGGCGAGCGCAGGCCCAGGCCCAACCCATCGCAAATCGATCGGAGCCCTGCAAGGGCGACACAGTGCGCCGTACCCGCGGAGCTGGTTAATCATTCACCACTCGCTGGTTAATGATTAACCACCCATTTCTCGCCCGTGACTGCGCGGGCCAAATGCCTTCTCCGGCCCGCAGAGCGCTCCAGAAGCGGTCGACCGTTCACCACTTCCCCTCACTGAAAAAGCTCTCCGAAATTCGTAACGCATTAGAACTCAGGCACTTCGGATTTTCATCACGCCTGGTACGGCCAAAGCTAAATGCATCCCGTCGCTATGAAAAACAATTTGCACCTCCTGGTCCTGGGCCTCAGCGCCTTAAGCGCATTTCCCTTGCCAAATGCTCAACCCGGCGGCACGAACGTCGTCGTGGACAATCCCGCCGCTTATTCAATCACTTCACGCGGCCCTCACAGCCGAGTTTGGGAGCACACGGAATGGCAGACAAACCTGGCAGGCCGTGCCATCGCACGGAAGCACACTTACACCGAACTCGCCACAGGAATGCACCGGTGGTCGGGAAATCAGTGGGTGGACGCCAGCTCCCAGATTCAGATCACTGCCACCGGCGCGGCAGCCAGCAATGCCCAGCACCAGGTTTCCTTCCTGGGCAACCTCAATACTGCTGGCGCAATTGATGTCACGACGCCAGATGGCAAGCACTTAGTCAGCAACATCCTCGGCCTGAGCTACTTCGATACGGCCACAGGCAAATCCGTTATGGTAGCAGAAACCAAAGACTGCATAGGCCAAGTATTGCCTTCTGGAAATCAAGCAATCTACCAAGATGCATTTGATGGAACGCTTGCAGACATCCTATACGTGAATACATCCGCAGCTTTCGAACAACTTGTCATTCTGCGCCAGCAGCTTCCTTCGCCCACAGAGTGGGCTTTGGACCCAGCAACGACAGTGTTGCAGGTCATCACCGAATTTCCAACAGCCCCCATTCCACAAATTAGCGAGCGTACAATTTCAGGTGCAAGCGATCAACATCTCAATTTCGGAATTATGCACATGGGCAAGGGAGTCGCGTTCGCTCTCGACTCTGTGAGCAATCCTATCCCGGTCACGAAGCAGTGGCTCGTACTCTCCGGAAGAACCTGTCTGGTTGAGCAAACCCCGCTCTCCCGTATTTGGTCAGCCTTGAAAAAGTTACCGCCGGCTCCGCCGGGAACAACCGGCTTGGGTACCCCGCTCGATTCAAATAACCGCCGTGTTGCCTCGAAAATGAATGTCCCTTCTCCAAGGAAGTTCAGGCGAGATACCAAATCGCTAAAACTGGCAACTTCACCTTTGAAAAATCCCGGCTTCGCACTGGATTACGTGCTTCTTAATACGGGTTTTGGCGACTTAACCCTGCAATCAGATACAACCTACTATGTGAGCGGCGATGTGACAGTCTCTAATCTCACAATAGAGGGCGGCGCAGTAATCAAGTACACAAACACTTATACCTTCAGCCCGGCCCCACAAGTCAGCATCGGAGCACTTGATAGTGCGACATGGGTAACGAGCCAATACCGGCCTGCTATCTTCACTGCTAAAGATGATAACACAGTTGGAGAAAGCATCGCCGGGAGCACAAGCAATCCGACAACCAACTATTACTGCAGCGGGCCTGCACTGAGCTTCGGTGACCTGGTGGGATCAAGCAACCACATTGTTGTCAATGCCAGGTTTTCCTATTTGGACTGTGCTATTGATATTGACCCGGTTGTGGTCAGGAATGTGCAGGCAGTCAATTGCAACACATTTTTCTATGCCACGACCGCAAATTTCGACGTTCGGAACGCCCTTTTCTACAACATCTCAACCATTTCGCCCGCGTCCGGGAAAACTGGTCCAACCGGAAAGAACTTTATTGGCCAGAATGTCACGATTCATAACTGCACCAATGTTTTCGCAGACACCACCGGCACGGCCGCCTTCACAAATTGCCTCCTGGTGTGCGTGACGAATTGGCTGTGCGCCACAAATTACACCAATAACACCGTCGTCCTGAGTTCGGACTCTGGTGTGTTTCAGACGGTTGCGGCAGCCTCTCATTACTTGGCGCAGGATAGCCCTTACCACGGGATCGGCACGACCAACATCGAGGTCATGCTCCTGTACGACTTGCGCGGCAAAACAACTTATCCGCCCATCAGCTATTCAAACGTTACCTTGGCGGCCGACACCACCCTTGGCCCGCAGGCACAACGAGATGCCGGCGCATCGGTGGACCTTGGCTATCACTTCGATCCGTTGGATTATTACATGTCGCAGACGCTGGTCACCAACTCCACGCTCACGCTGCTTCGGGCACTGCAATTGGCGTTTATCCAACCAATGTTTGGTACGGTCTCTGCATTGGCGCTGGAGCAAGCCTTCTATCTTTGGGAACTGCGGACAATCCGGTGCGCTTCGCCCAACTCGCAACCGTGCAGGAACAACCGTTCCCCATGCAGCCCGGCAACGTCGGCCAGGACGTGTCCACGTTCATTTTTACCTCCTCAACGCCCCTACCGCAATGCTCGTGCCGATTCACCAAATGGTATGGCCTCGCGCAGGATGGCTACCATTTCTACGGTTATTCAAGCTCCAGCCAACCGATCACTTTTCTAAGCTGCGAATTCCTTAGCGGGGCTCTCTACTTCCAGCACCCTTCGCTCAACGCTACAAACTGCCTTTTTGAACGAGCCTCCGTTAGTCTGGAAGAGGTTTTTGCTCCATTCGACCTTAGTTTCTGCAACAGCCTTTTCCTGGGCGGCCTCTGTGACGCCGCGCAAAGCTATAATTCTACCTGGATTTTCCGGGACAACTTCTTCAACGGGACGGACCTTCCCAATGAGGTCGGCTCTGCCGGGCCCAACGACATCTATCACCACAACGCGTACCTCAACACCAGCGATTACCTCTTCGGCGCGCTTCAGCCCACCGACACCAACCTGACGAGCTTTACTTTTCTCGCTGGCAATTTAGGACGCTACTATCAGCCGACTAATAGTCCACTACTGCACATCGGTAGCACAACAGCCAACCGGGTTGGACTTTATCAGTACTGCGTTTTAACGAACCAAGTCAAGGAGGCCACTAATATTGTTAGCATCGGCCTCCACTATGTTGCTTGCACAAATGGTGCTCCCATAGACACCGATGGCGATGGAATCGCGGATTACCTCGAAGATGCAAACGGAAATGGCCTTGTGGATTCCGGCGAAACCGACTGGCAAAACGCATCCGATCTTGGCTTGAAAGTTATCATCACCCGCCCATCCGGCAACTCGCCAATTCCCTAGTCCAGCTCTTTTAAATCTTAATCCTTATCTCAATCTCAATCCTCTTCCTTCCCGAGCTTATGAACCTCACCCTTCGCTCCCTCCGTTCCCTTCTGTTGGTTCCTACAACCACCACCCTCCTCTTTCCTTTCTCCGCCGCGATGGCCCAAACTATCGTGAACAATAGCGCATGTGATATCACCGCAAGTGTGCAATGGATTAACATCACTCCGTGTTTCGCTGTCCCAGGCGCCGCCGGAACCGAAGAGTTTCCAGTACCTGGTTCCGACGAATACTATACCACTAATGTGGCCGCTGGACAGAGCTTAGACCTCTTCCAGGCGTATAAGGGCGCATCTTGACAGTACCACCATTGTGGCATAATGGACGGATGTTCGGTTCCTCAACCAATGAGAACAAAG